>NZ_CP046804.1:1871708-2183660 GCF_009763805.1 Vibrio cidicii
AAGTCGGGTTAGTCGTTGGAACGATACCGCAGATGATACCTACAGGCTCAGCGATAGTCATTGTACCTAGGTTGTCATCTTCTTCGAGGATGCCACAGGTTTTCTCATCCTTGTATTTGTTGTAGATGAACTCAGACGCAAAGTGGTTCTTGATTACTTTATCTTCAACAATACCCATACCAGATTCTTCAACCGCCATTTGTGCTAGCGGGATACGCGCTTGGTTTGCCGCTAGAGAAGCTGCACGGAAGATTTTGTCTACTTGCTCTTGAGAGTAAGTAGCAAACTCTTCTTGTGCTTTCTTAACGCGTGCAATCATCGCATCTAGTTCAGCCATATTAGTTACAGGCATAGGGATTCTCCTAAATTAACAAATATTAAAAACTTTTTAGTAAGGCGACTTGTTGGTTGTTTTGATTGTCTCTCAGTAACTTACTTAACAACCGTCTTAGTAAATTGCTTTCAGGACTGAGTATAATATTTCAGAGTGTGAAAATAATTGACTTGGATCAGTTCTCACTCGCGAAATCCCTCAAAAGTAGTATCTCATCGCCAAAATCAAAAATAACCAATTGATTTTAAAACAAATAACACCAACCAAAACACTGAACAAAAAAGAAGCAATCGAACAAAGCAACTAAAAAAGCCACAATAATTTGTAAAAAAGTTTCATCTTTAGTCCACAAAATTACATGTAGACCCCAAATCTTGTGCTACTGAGAGTATATCTAAGCCCAATTATCTCTCCACATCGTGACGTTTTTTTTATCTGTTTTGTGTGGATGTTAACGTTTATGCGCATGCCACCAACTTGGATTCACACAAAATGATACATTTCAACACCTGACTTTACATATGTGCACAGTTACTCTCCTTCCGTTAACCCTGTTAACTGGTCAACTGGATGAGCTCGGATAAGATTAGTCTAACCGCACGCAAAAGGCGTTTTTTCTCTCGTCAATTCTCAGCATCTTTTCTAGAATATAGGCTCCTGTCCCTCTGTATGAATTCGTCATGTCAAACTTCGAAATCGCTATTTTTCTGCAATTTTTCCTAGGCTTAGTTGCTGCAGTCAATCCGGTGGGCATCATGCCTGTTTTTGTCTCTCTAACAGGGCACATGACGCCGGAAGAAAAACACAAAACGGCACTGACTGCGAACATCGCAGTGGCAGTGATCTTGGTCGTGTCGCTGCTTGCAGGTCAAATGCTGCTGGATATGTTTAGCATCTCTCTCGATTCATTTCGTGTCGCGGGGGATTGTTGCTGCTCAGTATTGCCTTCTCAATGATGAGCGGTAAGCTCGGTGAAGATAAGCAGAACAAGCAAGAACAATCCGAATACGTCAGCCGCGAGCAGATCGGGGTTGTGCCACTTGCCATGCCTTTAATGGCGGGGCCGGGTGCAATAAGCTCAACGATTGTCTATGGCGCTCGTTACCCCAGCATGTTCGACACTGTGGGTATCGTCGTCACCGTCGCCATATTCAGTTTTTGCTCTTGGCTGCTGTTCCGCTCTGCACCACTTATCGTGCGCTTCCTTGGCCAAACGGGTATTAACGTCATCACGCGGATTATGGGCCTGATCCTTGGCGCACTCGGCATTGAATTTATTGCCAATGGCTTGCGAAATCTCTTCCCCGGATTAGCCTGATTTTCGCTTTAAGGTTATGATGTGGCTACGATACTCTTTAATAGCCACATCATTTTCAGCCGCATCATGTCTCAAGAAACGTTAAAAAACCGTCTGTACGTTATCATCTTTGGCACTCACACCCCTGCGGGCAAAGCTTTTGATATCGCTCTCATTATTGCCATTCTCAGTTCACTGTCAGTGCTGGTTTTAGAGTCCATTCCTACCGTTCGCGCTTCTTGGTCAACAGAGCTACGTTATTTCGAATACGGCTTTACCGCGCTTTTTACCATTGAGTACATGCTGCGTCTCTACTGCTCACCCAAACCCGTCGCCTATGCGAAAAGCTTTTACGGCGTGGTCGATCTGCTGGCCATTTTGCCAACCTACCTTGTTCTGCTGTTCCCTTCCGCAACATTTATGGGCGTGATTAGGCTGCTGCGAGTCATGCGTATTTTCCGCATCCTTAAATTGGTACGCTATTTACAAGAGTCCAACGTTCTCCTGCGTTCGCTTTTGATGGCACGACGAAAAATCCTGATTTTTTTCAGCACGGTAGCAATATTGGTGACTATTTTTGGCGCACTGATTTACGTCATTGAAGGACCAGAACACGGGTTTACCAGCATTCCTAAAAGTATCTATTGGGCGATCGTGACCATTACCACCGTCGGGTACGGTGACTTAGTGCCGCAAACTGATTTTGGCAAAGCGATCGCCTCACTGACCATGCTAATGGGCTATTCGATTCTCGCTGTACCAACCGGGATCATTACGGCTGAACTGAGCCAAGAAATGAACTCACACCGTCAACTGGTAAAATGCCCAAATTGTTCGCACTCAGGGCATGAGTCCGATGCACTCTATTGCAAACATTGCGGTAGCGAACTGGCCGATCCTGACAAACGTGTCGTCGCAAGTGAGATAAAAAAAGCGCCGTGAACACGGCGCTTAGAATGTGGAATTAACCGAGCAGCTTACTGTTTTTCTGCCAAAATAATACGCAAGGTGCGGCGTAGAGGTTCCGCAGCACCCCAAAGCAGTTGGTCACCAACAGTAAACGCGTTGAGGAAATCGTCGCCCATTGACATCTTACGCAGACGACCGACCGGTACAGATAAGGTGCCAGTGACTTTCGCTGGTGTCAGTTCTTGAGCGGTAATATCGCGCTCATTTGGAATGACTTTAACCCAATCGTTGTGCGTTGCGATCATCTCTTCAATCTCATCCAACGGGATGTTCTGCTTAAGCTTGATGGTCAGAGCTTGAGAGTGACAACGCATTGCGCCGATACGCACACACGTACCATCTATAGGGATTGGCGAGTCTTGCAAGCCCAGAATTTTGTTTGCTTCAACGCCCGCTTTCCACTCTTCTTTGCTTTGACCATTGTCGCGTTTCACATCGATCCATGGGATCAACGAACCCGCCAACGGCGCGCCAAAGTTGTCGGTTGGGAAAGAGGCGCTGCGCATCGTTTCAGCAACTTTTCTATCAATGTCTAAAATAGAACTGGCCGGGTTAGCAAGCTCTGAACTGACGGCATCGTTAATCACGCCCATTTGTGAAATGAGCTCACGCATGTTTTGTGCACCTGCGCCAGAAGCCGCTTGATAGGTCATCGCACTCATCCATTCCACTAGGCCTTTCTCGTAAAGGCCGCCGAGTGCCATCAGCATCAATGACACGGTACAGTTGCCGCCAACAAAGGTATTGGTCCCCTTGTGAATGCCTTGCTGAATTTGCGCCAAGTTTACTGGATCTAAGGTAATGATAGAGTCTGATGCCATGCGCAGTGTTGAAGCAGCATCAATCCAGTAACCTTTCCAGCCAGCTTGGCGAAGTGCCGGATACACTTTCTCTGTATAGCTACCGCCTTGGCAGGTAATCACCGCATCCAGTTGTTTTAAGGTTTCGAGGTCAAAAGCATCATGCAATACACCTGCGTCTTCACCAACCTTACTGTTTGCAAATAGGGGCGCTGGAATACCAACCTGAGAGGTACTAAAAAATACCGGTTCAATCAGGTCAAAGTCTTTTTCTTCAACCATACGTTGCATAAGGACTGAACCAACCATGCCGCGCCAACCAACTAAACCAACTCTCATAACATTAACTCTCCGTGTAATCTCGAACCAAAATGTGAATTTGAACTCAATAGTTCAATTTTCCCAGCAAAATCTCAAGTGTTAATTCAGTGAAACGGTCTTTTTTTCATCATACTCACTATGCATAGCAAGCGTCGCCCAACTCTGGTCAGACCTTCGATTGGTGAATATACCAGCTCCCCACGGCCAGATTAACATTTGAAGCACATTTATTTCACATCACACAACATTTAATCTCACTAAATATCATATTTAGCAGATGAAAACTTCACCAAATACCAACTAGACCGATCAACATCAAAACATACAACCAAAAAGTTCGAATTATCTACCATGTTAATGTAAGGTACAGATCCTAACTATCCGGGGGCGTAATCCCTCTAACGCTCCGACATTCTTCAGAGGAATATATGAAGCAGGAAAACACTCGCTTACCGAGCCTACTACAAGTCATTATATCGCTCGGTTTGTTTTTACTCTTGGCGTTTTCGTTTACGGCGAAACTAGACCTCCCTATTCAATTAGCCCTATATATCGGTTGGTTTATCATCATGGTGTTGGGCATTCGCTTAGGTCATTCGTACAAATCGTTGGAAACCGCGGCGTTAAACGGTATTTCGAATGGTTTAGGTGCTGTTCTTATTCTATTAGCTGTTGGTGCACTGGTTGGTACTTGGATCTCCGGCGGTATCGTACCCACTATTATTTACTATGGTCTGAAGGCAATTCATCCTTCTATCTTCCTTTTAGCCACTATGATCATTTGCTCCCTAACAGCACTTGCAACAGGCACCTCTTGGGGCGCCGCTGGTACCGCAGGTATCGCGATGATGGGGATTGGTCAAGGCCTCGGAGTGCCTGCACCTATTACGGCTGGTGCAGTATTATCCGGCTGTTACTTTGGCGACAAAATGTCTCCGCTTTCAGATTCTGTGATCCTTGCTTCTTCAATGTCGAACGTGGAAGTCATGGAGCATATTAAAGGAATGCTGCCAATTGCACTGATAAGCTATGTGATTACTGGTGTGATGTTTACTGCGTTTGGCTTCCACTATGCTGGTAACGTTGATATGTCACAGGTACAGTCTGTTATCGATGCGATGGAACAACAGTTCTACATTACCCCGTATTCATTTGTTCCAGTGATTATCGTGCTTGGTCTGTTGGCGATGCGTATGCCTTCGTTCCCGGTCATCAGCTTTGGCTCACTGCTGGGTATTATCTGGGCGGTGATGATTCAGGATGTCGATTTCCTTACCGCGTTTAACACCGCTTGGGCACCGTTTGCCATCTCATCTGGCGTTGATTTTATCGATTCGATCCTCAATCGTGGCGGTATGTCATCCATGCTAGGCTCGGTAGCGGTGATCGTCTTTGGCCTTGGTTTTGGTGGCTTGCTGGATAAAGTCGGCGTGCTAGAAACCATCGCGAAACTGTTTGAACGTCGCGTGCAAAATGCCGGTTTCTCTCGCAACCAGCACGATTGGTACAGCGTTTATGGGTAACGTGTTCGGTTCAGCGATGTACGTTTCTCTTATCCTAACGCCAAAGATTTGTGCGAAAAACTACGATCGCCTAGGTTACAAACGTAAGAATCTGTCACGAAATGCCGAGTTTGGCGGCACGCTCACCTCAGGTATGGTGCCTTGGAGTGATAATGGTATCTACATGGCGAGTATTCTTGGTGTGGCGACACTCTCTTATGCGCCTTTCATGTGGCTCAGCTTCGTCTGTATCGCGGTGACCATTTTCACCTCTTACATGGGCTGGTTTGTCGACAAATGCGAGCCTACCGTGCAAATTGACGATGTGGACGAATCCACATTAGCAAAAACACAAACGGTTTAATCGCACGACAACCATAAACAACCAATCCAAGCGTAGCCTAAACCGCTACGCTTTTTTGATGTCAATCATTCCCCCATGTCTCATCCAGTAACTGTTTGGCAAAATCGATGGTTTCACGCAGCGCCTCTTCCAACTTAGCTAACTGCTGCTCAGACACGCTATCACCATTTTTCATCGTCATCTCAATATCAAACGCCACATATTTTAACCGAAGCGCACCAAGGTTCGCGGCCACGCCTTTCAAACTATGTACGATACGCTGCGCTTTGACTTTGTCATGCACCAATACATCGGTGAACCGCTGATAGTCATTGCGATGATCCTGAATGAAGACTTGCAATAGTAAACGTACCGATGCCTCATCTCCTGAGAGTGAGTCCAGCATGGCTTTGGTATCTATCACCCTCCCTTCTTCCAACGACTCTTGGGAGTAACTCATCACTTTTTCGCTATTAGAGCGTATGAGCGCATCCAAACTGGCCTCTTGATCGTGAGCCTGTTTGCTCTGTTTTGCATTCTCCAGCGCCTGAGTCTCTTCTCCCCAATCTTGCAAATAGAGCAAGAAGAGCATACCCAACACAGACAAAGCACTAATGGCAATCAATACCATCATATATTGCAAAATCATCCGGTTAACATACTCTTCTAGTTTTGATTGCTGAGTATAAATGGCATGGTTGTTAACTTGTTGAACTAAGTGGTCAATTTGTAAATTCTCCGCCAAGACATCACCACTTGCAGCGATAAGCTGTCTTAAAGGCAAACCGTACTCATCAGGAAGGGTTTCTGAAGCTAGCAATAAGTCGTCAATGTCCTTAAAAATCAGGTCCAATTGTGGTGATGCAGAAAAGGCCGCTTCAGAGACATAGCTGCCTAAAAGGGCATACTGTGTGATCGCGAAAGAAGATTGATCGCTGATTTTTAAGCGCTTTTCTCGAATTTCATCGACGAGGCTAGAAAGTTGATTGTCTATTGAAAGTAGGCTCCTGATACTTTGCAGGTAGTGATCGGTCGAGTAGATAAATTGCGACACATCTGGAGCAAAATAGGACTCTGCATAATTGGCTTCAAGTTGAATACGTAGCGCATAAATAATCTGCAGATTGAGTGAAATATCATCAGTCAATCCTATTCTTTGCGAGCGTTCATGGGCAAAAGTGTTGTGCGTTTGTTCGACTTTATTGCCTAACTCTTCAACAACTTGTACAACCGCAGTCATATTATAAGTCTGAATCATAATAAACAGTGATACTGACGCCCACAGAGCCAACAAACCAACTGAGCATCGCGTTTTCATTTTTTTTGCTGTGAGTGACATGTGCAATCCCTGAGAAACACCTGTTACAAGCATATACCATCTTCTAACATCATATCAGACAACAAAAAAGAGAGCCCATTGCTCTCTTTCTTATTTGTTTACTTGATTATTGATTGCGCGTGAGTTGATCGCGCAAATTGGGCGGCGTGCCTTTAATCGTTAGCGTATCTGTCTCTGGATCGTAAAAAATGCGCTCTCCGAGCAACAAACTGTCGAAGCTAAGGTTCAGACCGCCACCAGCACCAACATACTTGGTTAACTTGCGTACCAACCCACGGTCCGCTGGAAAACTCTCTTCCAACTGATAACCTTGCGCCTGAGTGAAATCGAGAAAGCTGGTGCCTGAAGGCCCTGAAGGAAGCTCATCTGACAATTCACGAATCGTCACTTCTTCACCAGATTTCATTTGCCCACTACAGTAATCATAAACTTGCTTTCGGTACTCGTTCACTTCCTGTTTTTCTAGCTTGGCATCGGTACAAAAATCATCCAGTGCCTGAATCAAAACCTGGCTTTGCTGTTTGCCATCGAGCCCAACTTCCGCTTGCATAAAATCGAGGAAAAAATCGGCGACTTTTCGTCCCACACGCCCTTTAATATAAGAGAGGTAACGGTTCGACTCACTATCCACTTCGTAAACAGAGAGATCAATACGCGCGGCAATATCCATTTTACTGATGTCAAGATAATCGGTAGCGCTGATGTCCAAGCCTTCCGTAACCTTCAAGCTTTGATTGAGCGGCAAAATGCCGACAAACAAATAGTGCGTTGCGAGACTCTGGTACTCAGCAAACACTAAAATGCCTTCATCTGCAAAAGGATACTTACTCAGTTCATCTTTCAGGCGTGAGGCGCTTTTCTGTGAGAAATCGTAAAAACTAAGCTCATTTTTACGCATCGCTTGCAGCCAAATCTGAAATTCGCTGTCTGATTTGAAGCTGCCGAATCCTTTTCCAGCTTTTGCGTGGAACACTCGATGCAGCTCAGCCACAAGATTTTCGGTGGATGAATCGTTGCTCAGAGACTCAGAAACGGTAGTGGACCGTGAGTTCATCCTGATCATTTTTACTAAGCTGATGCAAAATAACGTTGGAAAGATGCAGGCTCATAATCTTTTATCTAGCTTCAAGGTTTTAGTTGTGAGGCATTGTAGGTTATCATAAGCCGCTTTTACTATCATTATTAGAGTTGTTATGCCGATTACATCTAAATACACAGACCAACAAGTTGAAACGATTCTTGCTGAAATAGGCGCAGTGCTAGACAAACACGGAGCGACCCCAGAGCTTTCATTGATGATTGCGGGCAATATCGCTACCAATGTCTTAAATCAACAAGTTGCTGCTTCACAACGTAAAGTTATTGCAGAAAAATTTGCTCAGGCACTGATCTCTTCTCTGAAAGAACAAAAAACTCATTAATCACGGATAACAGAATCATACATGGTAGACAGCGGAAACTCATACGGCGAACGTGTATCCAAACTGGTTAGTTGGGGGCACTGGTTCGCATTCTTCAACATCATTGCTGCGATGTTGATCGGTACGCGTTATATTGCCCAGTCACCTTGGCCGGAAACCTTCCTAGGTCAGCTTTATCTGGTTGTTTCCTGGGTCGGACATTTTGGCTTTCTGGTCTTCGCGCTGTACCTGTTGATTCTGTTTCCACTCACTTTTCTTCTGCCCTCACAACGGTTGTTCAGATTCTTTGCCGTCACCTTTGCCACCGTTGGCTTGACTGTTTTGCTCGTCGATACTCAAGCCTATCAGTCGATCAATCTGCACTTAACCCCGGTCGTTTGGGAGTTGCTGTTCAGCGATGAAAAATCGGCAATCAGCACTGATTTGCAGCATCTTTTTGTTGTTTTACCGTTGATTTTTTTCCTCCAGCTTGGCCTTGCTGAGTGGGTGTGGAAAAAGCAACGTAAGCTGGCTCATAAGCACATTGGTCGCCCTCTGGCCGGTGTTTTCTTTATCTGTTTTATTACCAGCCACCTGATTTACATGTGGGCGGATGCGTATTTTTATAATCCGGTCACCAGCCAACGCGCTAACTTCCCGCTCTCCTACCCTATGACAGCGAAAAGCTTTATGGAGAAACATGGTTTACTCGATAGAGAAGAGTACCTAAAGCGATTGGAGGCAAACGAAAATAACGTCGAGTTGGTGCGCTATCCGTTGGAGCAATTGGAGTTTAATCGTCGCGGTAATCACCTGAATATACTGATGATCAATGTCAACAACTGGCGTGCAGACCATTTGAGCGAAACGCAAATGCCAACGGCCTACCAGTTTGCAATCAACAATCAGTGGTTCACCAATCATTACAGCTCAAGCAACGATTCTTTTGGCGTGTTTGGCTTGTTTTATGGCCTGCCAACCAGTTATGCCAGCAGCATCAAAGCGCAAGGCACAGCGCCCATTTTCCTTAACGTATTGCAAGAGCAAGGCTATGATTTTGCTTTGTTCAGCGGTAACGGCTTTAGTGACCCGCTTTATCGTGAGGTAATTTTCCGCGGACAACATCTTGCTGCCCAGCTTGAGGAACAAAATCAGATCGAGTTTAACGACGAAAAAGCCGTCGAAGCTTGGCAAAACTGGTTGGCCGGACAAACTAAATCGCCTTGGTTTAGCTTTATCGAACTGACTTCCGTGGACGACATTGATGCTTCGGCTATGCCAAAAGGCGCGAATGCCAGCGAAAAATTCAAACAGACGTACAATCAAGCTGTAGGAATGGCCGATAATATGCTGCAGCGTATTTTGGTTACTTTAGAAGAGCAGCAACTGAGTGCCAACACAGTGGTGGTTCTGACTTCAAATCACGGCAGTGAGTTTAACGAAACACAAACCAATAGCTGGGGCGCAAATTCTAACTACAGCCGCTATCAGCTTCAGGTTCCTATGGTGATTCATTGGCCGGGTAAATTGCCTGCGAAGTTTGATCAAAGCACCAGCCACCTAGACCTGTCAGTAACCTTATTGCAGGATTTGCTCGGCGTTGCTTCTAACCCAGTTGACTTTAGTTCAGGGCGAAATCTGTTTGATGAGAGCAGACGCCGTTGGATTTTAGCGGGCGACACGCGTGAAATTGCCTTGATCACACCAACCCAAACGACGGTGATTGATAAGTTTGGCAACTTCAAGTTATACGACGAGAACTACAAGCGGGTAAGAGACGACAGCCCGAAACTGCCCGTATTGATGCAAGGATTGACTGAATTACAACGTTTTTACAGTAAAAGCCAACAATAAATGGTTTACCGAGGAAGGGACGTGGAAATCACGTCCCTTCCTGTTTTTATTGAGTATGAAGTGCTCTTTCATTTTCTCTCCAACTAAAAAGCCTAAATACTCACCATAGACAAGGTTTCTATCTTCTTTTTTAAACTTTCCAATGAATTAATGGTAATCGAGCCGTACCCGACGGCAATAATCCCTTCTTCGACAAAAGGAACGATATATTTATTCAGCGCTTGTCGAGTGATCCCAACCACCATTGCTAATTCCGTTCTGGTCATCTTTATTTTAATCGTCTGTTTCCCAGGCTCTTGATTACCGAGTATTTCAATATGAGACAGGATGGTACGGGCTATTTTCAGAGGAATATTGGTCGTCATATTGTTCAACGCAAAATGGCCGATAGAAGCGCCACGACGTGCCAATGCGCTAAATGTGTTTCTCATTAGCGTTGGGTCAATCTGACAAAGTTCAATAAAGTGACTAATCGGCAGTTTTACAATGATTGTATCCTCTAACGCTTTAAGTGATACCACGCGATTAAAGCCTGGAATAAAGGATGCTTCGCCAAACCAGCCACCCGTTGTCACTTTGGCAACGAGCAAATTATTTCCTTGCTCGTTTCTTCGGTATACTCCAACTTGCCCTGAGGCGAGAATTAATAACTCCTCTGTAGGTGCATCTTGTTTCGCAATCAATTCATTGCGTTTAAAGCTTTCGTAACTGCTATATTCATACAGCGTTGACAAGGTGGTTGAACTGCAACCTTTAATTAATTCACAATTATGTATTGCATTTAATATTAGATAGTTAGACATAATCACAGCTTACTCGCATCGAAAATAGACGATGCCAATATAAAGTCCATTTAAAAGAGCCCCGACCTCACGGTCGGGGAAAGTCAAGTTAAGCACATTAGGGAAAGAATAATAACATCAATCAAAGCAGATTATTGACTGTTTTACCGTTGGGCTTTAAACACGAAATTCGAGTAATTTACGTTGTTGTTCCTCGGCCAATCTCGCTAATTCCTCCGTCGCTGTCGCGCTCTGCGAAATGCCCGCCACGTTCTGATTCACCATATTGGAAACCACTTCAATACTGCGGGAAATATCAGAGCTCACTGCAGATTGTTCTTCGGAGGCGGTCGCCACCATGCTATTGACATCACTGATTGAAACGACCGCCTGATTGATGGCAGTGAAACTGCCTGCAACCGAAGAAACGACTTCTTGCGAACGTTGCACCATAGTGAGGTTACCGTTCATCTCTCCGCTGGTCTGATCCACTTTGCTTTGTAAACGTTCGATCAAATCACGAATGCTCTCGGTCGATTTTTGCGTTTTGCCCGCTAAGCTACGGACTTCATCTGCAACGACCGCAAAACCACGCCCTTGCTCGCCCGCTCGAGCCGCTTCAATGGCCGCATTAAGTGCCAGTAGGTTAGTCTGTTCAGAAACATCGCCGATAACCTCTACCACTGAGTTGATTTCAAGCGAGTATGATTTCAGCTCGTCCAGCGTTTTTGCCGTCGACTCAACTGAGTTAGTTATTTGTGTCGATACATTTTGCAACTCGCTGACTGCTTTATGACCGGATGAGACGGACTCCATCGCCGCGCCCGCCCCTTGTTCCGCTTTGCTCGCGTTGCTGCTCACCTCTTTGGCAGTTGCCGACATTTGGTTAATCGCAGTGGCAATTTGCGTAATTTGATGACTTTCTTCTTTCGAGTTAGCATCCGCTTGAACCATCACAGCACTGAGCTCTGACGATGCCGATGCCACACTCGACGCAATCGTTGAGAGATCTTTCACCACTTCTCTGAAATTCGCCACCGTCTGGTTGAAATACCCCGCCAGCACAATCATTTCATTGTTTCCATCTTGCTTGGGTAGCGTCACAGTTAAGTCACCTTTAGCCATTTTTTCTAACGCAGAACAAATGTTCTGACTCTGTTTCGACATCGCGTTTGCCAACCAAAAACTCACCACAAACCCGGCTAACATCGTAGCGCAGAAAAACATCACCACCAGCCACAGCGACTGCTCTGTACTGCTTTCGCTGTCCGCGACACGTTTTATCGTGCTTGTGGCCAAAGTATTGAGATAATTATTCAGCGAGTTGTTGTAGGTTTGCGCCAACTGACTGCCTTGCTGCATAAAGCGCAGAAACTCGTCCTCACTGACCGATCCATTGTCATATCGATCAAAAAACTCAGGGCCTTTGACGTGGTGAGCGTAGTATTTTTCAACCATTTCAATCGCCTTCTTCGCTGAGTCCGTCATTCCACCCGCACGGATCGCAGCAACGGTAGCACTCTTCCACTCGTTCAAACGCTGTGCATACTGCTGACGAACACTTTGCATGTACACCGCCTGATTAAAAGTCATTCGAATGACAGAAAAAGGGACCAATTGGTTATCAATCACACCTTTGTTGCGAGTGACCAGTTTCTTCCACTTGCTCATTTGTTTCACGATTGGTATCGCCAACTTTTAACAGACTCAGCGCTAGCACCGCAACGAGCGTGAGCAATAATGTCGCTATTAACCCTAACAACTGTTGTTTGATGGTTAATTTGTTAATAATAAAAGACATAAGTATCCCTTTGATCATTCACTTTCCAGAGAAAGTGAGCCAACGTTTGCCGCTTAAATTACGTTCGCAATGAAGTAAAACACACGTCAATAAGCGTATGTCACTACAGCTCATGTCGCAAAGTTAACCAATTATAAATAATAATTATGTAAATAATATTCTTACCTCTGCGCGCCGTTAAAAATGTTGGGGCAATGTAAACAACATTACATTTAGGTGCGATTTTTGCGTGCAGACTTTAGTGATAAATCTATAATTTAATCAGTGTACATGCTGAACATTCGCATCTGCAGCAAATAACCTGTTCCTATCTGGCTTAACATTTTGCAGCCAGAAAACTTAATCATTATGGTAACTTTATGAATATAAGGGATTTATTTCGAGTATTTTTCGGTGCGATCATACTCGTTTCAGGGATAACTCTGTTTCTGGCCTTACAACTCAAACAGAACGTAGAAGCCAGTTATGCCGCCGCAGACTATCGCTATAACGTTAGCCACTTGGCGAAACTCTCTACCTCAAACTCAACGCTGCTCACTCTCAATGCACGACAGTTCGTTGCCACGCTCGACCCAAAATATCGCGACAAATACAACCGCATTGTCGATCAGATTACTGGCAAAGCACCGATGTACGACGGCCGCTCACTCGAATACCAACAACGTTTAAAAGAGCTTGGTGTACCCAGCAACCTGATGACGTATTTGGCCGAATCCAACAACCTCTCAGTGGCACTAGTGAATACCGAAGTGAAAGCATTTGGTTTGGTTGAACCCTTTGTCGGTAAACGTATCGAAGACCTCAATAAAGAGGAGTTTGCCGCATGGAAGCAAGCCATGGATCTGCTGCATGATGAAAATTACATGCGCGAAGTGGCTAAGATCGTTGCCCCCGTCAGCAAATTTATTGAACTCGCCAACCAAAATGCAGCCAACGATGTGAAGCTAGCGAAACTGGAAATTGCCACCAGCACGCTGCTGAGCATCTCGTTCTTGGTTTGCGTGATTGCCTTGATTGTCATCTGCTATTTCATTTTGCAGCGCAAAGTGATCTCACGCATTCAAGTGCTTCGAGGCGAGGCGAATCGCGTTGCGGAAGGCGATTTTACTCAACTGCTGGCGATTTCTGGCAAAGATGAAATTACCGAACTCTCCACGGCGTTCAATCATATGATTGGCAACATTTCTACTTTGATCCGCGATATTCGCCAACAAGCGCTGCGCGCAGAAAGCGAGTCAAACACCTTGCGCGACATTACCGAACGGACACAAAATCTCAGCTCAGAACAAAGCCAATCGATAGAGGTGATCGCCAGTTCTGTCTACGAAAACCTCGCGGCGGTGAAAGAAGTGACCAATAGCTGCACTGAAACCTCGGTGCAAGCGGCCTCCGCCAACCAACAATCGCTTGAAAGCCAAGCGACAGTAAAGGAAAACATCGGCTCGGTACAGTTGGTTGCAACGCGTTTACAAAGCGCCAACGATCGCATTGCGCAACTGGCAAGCGCAGTGTCAGATGTGGGAGAAATTTTAAACGTGATAGAAGCGATAGCCGAGCAGACCAACCTTCTCGCCCTCAACGCTGCGATTGAAGCTGCGCGTGCCGGAGAACAAGGACGTGGCTTTGCCGTAGTCGCAGACGAAGTTCGCTCACTGGCCAAACGCACTCAAGATTCGACCGATGAGATCCAACGTAAGCTCTCAACACTTTCGGAATATTCACGTGCCGTTTCTGAAGAGACTAAACTTTGCACACAAGATACCGAAATGGCCGTGCGCAAGTCTGCCGATGTCGGCGATGTGCTAAATGAAATAAGCACACTGATCACCCTGATTTCCGACCAAACATCATCAATCGCCGCCGCCGCAGAAGAGCAGGAAAAAGTCTCGGAAGATATCTCCAATCGCATTCATAAAATCCGCGATGTGGCTGAAGAATCCGCGACACTCAGCGGCAACGTTTCCGATGCTTCATCGCGCTTGAAAGACATTTCCAACGCCCTCACGCAGGGGTTGAATAAGTTTAAGCTCAGCAAAGGATAAAACAAACGCCGCACGAGACGACGCGAATTACTTGAGGCTCATAGCCGCGTGGATAAGTTGCATGTGAATAGGCACCAAGTCTTGATGATTGGCGCGATAACCACCACCCACCACCGCCGCCAGCGGGATAGACAGCTCGTTGGCAAGTGTGAGCAAAAATGTGTCGCGTTGATAAATTGCTTCACTCGACACATTAAGGTAACCCAGCTCATCTTGCTGATGGATATCGACTCCAGCATCATAGAGGATCAAATCCGGACGATGCAGATGGATGGCCATTGGCACTACCTCGCAAAACGCGGCTAAAAAGGCGTCGTCATCACACTGGCGTGGCAAGGGTACATCGAAATCGGAATCGGGCTTACGTGCTGGAAAGTTTTTCTCGCAATGAAAAGAGAGTGTGATGATCTCATCACGCTGTTGACATAAGGTCGCCGTGCCATCGCCATGGTGCACATCGCTATCAATGATCAGTACCTTATCCACGCCCTCTTGGCGCAAAGCGTCATGCGCTGCCAGCACCAAGTCATTGAACAGGCAAAATCCGCTGCCAAAGTCGTGGTGGGCATGATGGTAGCCGCCACTAAGATGAATGGCTAAGCCATGTTGCAGCGCCTTTTGCGCCGTCAGCACCGTTCCTCCCGCGGAGGTTAAGGTTCGCTCAATCAAACGTTCACTCCAAGGAAAGCCAATGCGGCGCATTTTCGCCGCAGGAAGCTGACCAGACGCCAGTAGATCGACGTATTGAGCACAATGGATCTGTTTCACGTCCTCTAAAGCAAGCGCTTGTGGCTGACAAAAGCGGATGTTGTTTTGCCACTGCGAACAGCCCACCATCTGCCGATTGATCTCTGCAAACAGATGGCGGTATTTATTGATCGGGTAGCGATGTTCTGGCGGTAAAGGCAGATCCGAATAAATCGGATGATAGATAAGTGGCAACATCAGGATTGAACTCGACTATTCACTGTTATTAACACGGCGTGGTTTACGACTCGCGGCAGTTTTACTGGAAGTGGTGCGGGAAGCCGAAGTTCGGCCGCTGCTTTTACGCCGCTTAAACGCAGGTCGCTCCACTTTTGGCAAATGTTGTAAGGATTGCGGCACAGGCGCGCTTTTCACTTGTGCCATTAAATCCGAGATGCGTGCTTCAAGCGCTTGCATGAAAGGCTGGTACGCTTGATTGCGCTCCGCCATGCCTTGCAACTGATGCTCCCAATGAGCCGTCATGTCTGGATAGGTCGATTCGCTCGGCAGCGCATGAACCAGACCTCGCCCCGCCGCGGTACTTAAAATGGCTTTGCCTTGACGTGACAACAATTGGCGCTTGAACAAGGTATCTAAAATGCCCGCACGGGTCGCTTCGGTGCCTAGTCCGTCGGTTTCCCGAAGGATCTGCTTCAGCTCTTTATCCGCGACATAACGTGCAATACCCGTCATCGCCTGTAATAAGGTCGCTTCGGTAAAATGCTTCGGCGGCTCGGTTTTACGATCCTTGATTTCCCCTTCCCGGCACATCAACACCGCACCTTTTTCTAACGGCGGCACAGTGTCAGTGCCATCATCTTCTTTCTCCGTCACGCCCGTTAAGCTCTTCCAGCCTGGGAAAAGCAGTTGACGCCCTTTGGCGATAAAAGTGCCCCCAGCAATGTCAAACACCAACTTGGCTTCGGCATACACCGCCGCAGGATAAAACTGCATCAGATACTGCCTAGCGATGAGCTGGTAAATCTTCATCTCCTGCCCCGAAAGTGCGTTGACGCTCGCCTGCTTTGGCGTAGGAATGATCGCATGATGCGCATCCACTTTACTGTCATTCCACGCTTTTGATTTGAGCGAGAGATCCGCCCCATCAACGGCGGCAGCGAGTTCACGCGCATTATTGCTGATGGCCTGCACGACGGTCTTAGCCTGCGAAAGATGCTCTAGTGGCAAATAGCGACAATCAGAGCGCGGATAGGTGATCAATTTGTGCTTTTCATACAGAGCCTGACAAGTATCCAGCACTTGTTGCGCGCTCATAGAAAAGCGCTTCGCTGCATCAATCTGCAATGCAGACAACGAATACGGTAACGGCGCGGCTTGTTTGGTCTGTTTGTGCTCAGACTCTGTGACCGTCGCTGGCTGACCAGCAATACGCTGCGCAACATTCTCCACCAATTTACGATTAAGAATACGCCCTTCTTCATCTTGCCAAGGTTTACACGCCTCACTTGGTTTCCAGCGCGCGCGAATATCAAAAGCGACAGCGTTGTGCTGATAGGGGATCAGCGCATGCAACGTAAAATAGTCGCGCGGGATAAAATTTTCGATCTCTTCATCACGGCGAACCACCAAACCCAATACTGGTGTTTGCACTCGCCCCACCGACAAAACGCCTTGATAGCCCGCTTTTTGCCCAAGTAAGGTATACGCGCGCGACATGTTCATGCCGTATAACCAGTCAGCGCGTGAACGAGCCAGCGCTGAGACCGACAACGGGATAAAGTCACGATTGCTGCGCATTGAGGAAATGGCTCTTTTGACCGCAGGTAAGTTAAGGTCACTGATCAAAAGTCGCTGCGCCGCTTCTTTCTTCGTTTTACTCACTTTGCAGTAGTCGAGCACTTCATCCACCAGCAATTGCCCTTCGCGATCGGGGTCCCCCGCATGCACCACTTGAGTCGCCTCTTTGAGCAATTTTTTGATCACCGCAAGCTGTTTTGCCGATGTTTTTCGCGGGCGCAACTGCCACTGCTGCGGCACAATGGGCAAATCGGCCATATTCCACTTTTTATAGCGCTCGTCGTAAGCATCCGGCTCTACTTGTTCAAGCAAATGGCCAATGCACCAAGTCACCACATCTCCATTACCACAGACAATAAAGCCTTGATCTTTTTTCTGCGGATTGGGGAGAGCGGCGGCAATTGCGCGGCCAAGGCTGGGCTTTTCAGCGATAAAAAGTCGGCTCATAGCGATATAAGAAGAGAAACAATAAAGGGCCACCTTAGCGGATGTGCCCCTGAAAAATCAAGAAAAACTGTATGAATAACCAGTTATAAATATTCGACAAATTTAGACAGATCGCGCTCAGGCACTTTCATCGCGCTGCACCCGGCCGTTCCAAGATAGAGGAAACCAACAATCGCATCGTCACCTTGTAGGCCAAACGCTTGAGTGACTTGAGGATGAAACATCCACTCGCCGGATCGCCAAATGCCTTGAAATCCTTGTGCCACCGCTGCCATTTGCATCGCTTGCACAGCACATCCGGCGGAAAGATGTTGCTCAAAAGCGGGAACTTTGTCGTGTTCCGTCACTTTGGCCACCACAGTGATCACCATCGGCGCACGAAACGGCGCATTTTTTAGCTTTTCCAGCACAGCTTCATCGCACTGATTGGCGCGTCCGGCTTGTAGTAAAATATCCGCCAGTTTTTTCAAACCTTCTCCTTGCGCTATCACAAAACGCCAAGGCGTTAGACCGCCATGATCCGGCGCGCGTAAACCAGCGCGAATGATGTTTTCCAGCGCTTTGCCTTCCGGCGCAGGCGCACTCAACTTAGCGATAGAACGGCGATTTAATAGCAGTTCGAGAGCGTCCATGGATCTGTCCTTTTCAAAAGTGTGAGTCAGTGAGTTGCTATTCTTGGTGGGGGAACCCGATTGCGCCTTACTTTAGCATAATTCAATCGTGCCAGTAACACCCTGTTTTCTGTGGAAATAACGCCCATAAAAAAGCCGTGCATAGCACGGCTCTGAATTGATTCACTTGGCGCAACTACAGCTTAATCGCCAGTTTAACCCCTTGTTTGATGGCGCGCACCGCGTCAAGTTCTCCAGCGTAATCAGCACCACCGATAACGTGCAGTTTATCACCCAGCTCTGACCACTGACTTTCAAACGGACGAACGGACTCCTGCCCTGCACAGACGATGATGCTATCCGCATCGAGGATCTGTTCCTTGCCATCTAAACGAATGTGCAAGCCTTCTGGAGTAATTTTCTCATAACTCACTCCACCGAGCAGATTCACGCCGCGTTTCTCCAAGGTGCGCTTGTGGATCCAACCTGTGGTTTTCCCCGGACCACGCCCCACACGCCCTTTGCGACGCTGCAATAGCCACACAGTTTTATCGCTGACGGCGTCAGGGAATGGGTAGAGACCGCCCGGATGCGCCATCTCTTTATCAATGCCCCATTCGTGGAGCCAATCGTCGAGGGTGTGCTGCGCAGGCTCCGTCACCATGCTAGCCACATCAACGCCAATGCCACCGGCACCAATGATCGCCACTTTCTCGCCCACAGGCGTTTTGTCACGAATCAGGGTTTGGTAATCAATCACTTTCTCGCTGTCTTCAAGCCCCTGAATGCTCACTTTGCGCGGTTCAACCCCAGTGGCCAAAACCACTTCGTCGTACTCTTTGAGCAGCTCTAAGCTCGCTTCGGTATCGAGACGCAGGTTTACACCTGTTTCGTCAATCATGTTGGCAAAGTAGCGAATGGTTTCACGAAACTCCTCTTTGCCAGGAATTTGCATGGCTAAGCGGAACTGGCCGCCAATGCGGTCATTTTTCTCAATTAAATCAACACTGTGACCACGTTTGGCCAAGATTGTCGCACAAGAGAGCCCCGCGGGCCCTGCGCCCACCACCGCGATGCGTTTTTTCTCCAGCGCAGGCTCAACCACGATCTCCGTCTCATAACACGCCAGTGGGTTGACCAAGCAACTGGCCCGTTTAGCCTGAAATACATTATCGAGACAAGCTTGGTTACAACCAATACAGGTGTTGATGAGGTGCGCTTTCTGCTGCTCCGCTTTAGCAATAAAATGCGGATCAGCCAAAAACGGGCGCGCCATGGAAACCATATCGGCTTGGCCTGAGGCCAAAATACGCTCGGCTTCTTCTGGCGTATTGATACGATTACAAGTCACTATCGGTACTGAGACATGCGGTTTAACTTTCTCGGTAACCCAAGTAAATGCACCGCGCGGTACTTGGGTAGCGATGGTCGGAATGCGCGCTTCGTGCCAGCCAATGCCAGTATTGATAATGGTCACGCCCGCATCTTCAAGCGCTTTGGCGAGTAGGATAACGTCTTCAAACGTGCTGCCCTGCTCGACCAAATCAAGCATCGACAGGCGGAAAATAATGATAAATTCCTGCCCAACGGCTTTGCGTACCGCTTTGACCACTTCGACCGCAAAGCGCATGCGTTTACGGTAGCTACCACCCCAATCGTCGTAGCGCATGTTGGTGCGTTTACAGAGGAACTGGTTAATCAGGTAGCCTTCTGATCCCATGATTTCGACACCATCGTAACCAGCCAATTGGGCCAACTCTGCGCTATTGGCAAAAGCGTCGATGGTTTTGCGGATCTGTCTTGGGCTCATTTCGCTCGGAGCGAATTTGGCGATCGGCGCTTTGATGCCCGAAGCACTCTGCGCGAAAGGGTGCATCGCGTAACGACCCGCATGTAAGATCTGCAAGGCGATTTTACCGCCATGTTTGTGTACGGCTTCGGTCACCACTTGGTGCGCGCGAGCGTGTTTGGGTTTGCTAAATTCGGCGCTGAGCGGATGTAAACGGCCACGTAAATTGGGGGAGAATCCGCCGGTCACAATCAGACCAACGCCACCTTTGGCACGTTCTTCGTAAAAGGCCGCCAGCTTTTGCAATCCTTCCTTATGCTCTTCCAGGCCTGTATGCATCGACCCCATCAAAACTCGATTGCGTAGTTGGGTAAAACCGAGATCCAATGGTTGTAATAAGTGTGGGTACATGGCAGACATGACAAACTTCCATTTTTATTTATTGTGGTCTGACCACGTTATGCCGAACAAAGCAAAAAATCAAACAGGTGTTTACATATTTGTAACACCGATCAATCTTGTTTCGTATATGCCATTTCATGAAGTTGCATGTTAAGCTTTGAAAAAATTATCTTTTGCCTTCTCAGAACGATTTTATTCTTCCCACAGGGAACTTATTTCACTGTCAAACCACAGAATACAAAAGATAAGAACTGGTTTTCGCCGAGCGGAAACCCAACGCATCTCGTTACGGAGACACAATGAAAAAAATATTCAAGCTCATTGGTTTGATTTTTAAAGGGATCTGGAAAGCGATCAGCTTTGTGCGTCTAGCCCTAACAAACCTGATTTTCCTGCTATCCATCGCGTTAATCTATTTTGTTTATCTTCATGGCACAGAAACACAGCCTCAAGTGGAAAAAGCCTCAGCACTGGTACTTAACCTGTCAGGCCCTATCGTTGAACAAAGCCAATATGTTCACCCGATGGACTCCATCACCGGCTCTTTGTTTGGTAACGAAATGCCGAAAGAAAACGTACTGTTTGACGTGGTGAAAACCATTCGCTATGCCAAAGACGACGACAAGATCACCGGTATCGTATTGGCGCTGCGCGATTTGCCGGAAACCAACCTCACCAAACTGCGTTATATCGCCAAAGCGCTGAATGAATTTAAAGCCAGCGGCAAACCGATTTACGCCATCGGTGCATTTTATAACCAGAGTCAATACTACCTCGCCAGCTATGCGGATAAAGTTTACTTAGCGCCAGACGGTGGCGTAATGCTCAAGGGCTACAGCGCCTTCAACCTCTACTATAAAACCTTGCTCGAAAAACTGGAGGTCACCACTCACATCTTCCGTGTTGGCACCTATAAGTCGGCGATTGAACCTTTCATTCGTGATGATATGTCACCGGCGGCTAAAGAGTCAGCCACTCGCTGGTTGAGCCAGATGTGGGGCGCTTACGTCGATGATGTCGCAACCAACCGTAACATTGATGCGAAAACACTGAATCCTTCGATGGAGGAGTTCTTAACTCAGCTCAAATCGGTGAACGGCGATCTTGCTGCTCTGGCTCTCAAACTGGGCTTAGTCGACGAGTTAGCCACAAGGCAACAACTGCGCGCCAGCTTTGCTGAGCAATTTGGCAGTAACGGCCAAGACAGTTACAACGCGATTGGCTATTACGACTACCAAGCAACCATGCTTGATAGCTTCAACCACACAGCCGACGATGTGGCGGTGGTGGTTGCCAGTGGTACCATCATGGATGGGCAACAGCCACGAGGCACTGTGGGTGGTGATACCGTTGCTGGTCTGCTGCGTCAAGCGCGCAACGACGACAAAGTGAAAGCGGTTGTGCTCCGTGTGGACAGCCCAGGGGGCAGCGCCTTCGCTTCGGAAGTGATTCGCAATGAAGTACAAGCCTTAAAAGAGGCAGGCAAACCGGTGGTGGTGTCGATGTCTAGCCTAGCGGCTTCCGGCGGCTACTGGATTTCGATGAGCGCTGATAAGATCATCGCCCAGCCTACCACGCTGACAGGTTCAATCGGGATTTTCAGCGTGATTACTACGTTTGAGAAAGGCTTCAACAAACTCGGCATCTATACCGATGGTGTCGGTACCTCACCCTTCTCAAAGGAAGGCATCAGTACTGGCATTTCAGAAAGCGCCGCGCAAGCGTTCCAGATGGGTATTGAACACGGCTACCATCGTTTTATCAGCTTGGTGGGCGATAACCGCGAAATGTCGTTGGAAGCGGTCGACAAGGTCGCTCAAGGTCGAGTATGGACAGGTGTTGACGCACTCAATCATGGCCTGATTGACCAAATTGGTGATTTTGACGACGCGGTCGCTGAAGCAGCAAAAATGGCCAATCTCGAGAGCTATAACCTTTATTGGGTTGAAGAGCCTTTATCACCGACTGAACAGTTCATCCAAGAGTTCATGAAGCAAGTCTCTATCTCTCTGGGTTTTGACGTGCAATCACTCATCCCACAAAGCTTACTGCCTGTTGCCAAACAGATGGAACAACAGGCGTCGCTACTGCAAAATTTCAATGATCCCAAAGGCTATTATGCTTTCTGCCTGAATTGTCAGGTAGAGTAATCCGACCAACTGGGGCATCACACGATGCCCCTTTTTATTGCAGCATATTCCGCTATAATTCCCGCTCTGTTCCCCCTACATCAGAGCGATAACGCACTATGACAAGAAAACACATCTACATTGCCTACACGGGCGGCACCATCGGTATGCAGAAGTCTGACCACGGTTACGTCCCTGTCGCTGGCTTTATGGAAAAGCAACTTGCCAGCATGCCTGAGTTCCACCGACCAGAGATGCCGCAATACACCATCCATGAGTACGAACCGCTGATCGATTCGTCAGACATGACACCAGCCGATTGGCAGCAGATCGCCGATGATATTCGTGACAACTACGACAAGTATGATGGGTTTGTGATTCTGCACGGCACGGATACCATGGCGTACACCGCTTCCGCGCTCTCTTTTATGCTAGAAAATCTCGGTAAGCCAGTGATTGTTACCGGTTCACAAATTCCGCTGGCACAACTTCGCTCTGATGGGCAGGCCAACCTGCTCAACGCTCTGCACATTGCCGCTAACTACCCGATTAACGAAGTCACACTGTTCTTCAACAACCAGTTGATGCGTGGCAATCGCAGTGTGAAATCGCACGCGGATGGTTTTAACGCCTTTACTTCACCGAATTTACCGCCATTGCTCGAAGCGGGTATCAACATCCAAGTGAGCAGCAACGTCAGTGTCGGCGCAAAACCGCAAGGCGAATTTAAGGTACACCATATCACCCCCCAACCGATTGGCGTCATCACCATGTATCCGGGCATTTCCCATGAAGTAATCCGCAATACGCTGCGCCAGCCTGTGAATGCAATGATCCTGTTGACCTTCGGTGTAGGTAACGCACCACAAAACCCAGAGCTGCTCGGTCATTTGAAAGAGGCATCTGAGCGGGGCGTGATTGTCGTGAACCTGACGCAATGTTTGGCAGGTAAAGTCAACATGGGCGGCTACGCGACAGGGTGCGCTCTTGCGGAAGCCGGCGTGATCAGTGGCTATGACATGACACCGGAGGCAGCTCTTGCCAAATTGCATTACCTGTTAAGCCAGAATCTGACTTACGAAGAAGTGAAGCAGCAGATGCAACAAGTACTGCGCGGCGAAATGAGCTTATAAAGGAAAACTTAGAACCTAGGCTTGTTCTAGGTTCTAGGTTCTAGGTTCTAGGTTCTAGGTTCTAGGTTCTAGGTTCTAGGTTCTTTAGCGATTAATCTCGGTTAGGATTGACTCGAACAATATCTTCTTGTCCTGCTTGAAACTGCTTTTTCAGCTCTGCTTTAGACTTAAAGCAAATCTCGCCACCAGCCGCAACCGACATATGTTGTGCGTCCGTATTGTGCTTAGATTGATATAACATCACAGCTTGCATACAGGAATCTCGCTGTGCCTTCGAAAGTATTGTACCCTCAGGCCAGCGCCCAGTTTCTACCGCATAAGCCAAACGCTGATACACTTCTGGCGTCATTGCGTTTAATAGCTGTTCTGTGTCCATAAACTACCTTCTTACTGACATTTTGTTCACAGAAAATATCCGGATACTAAACTGAGTCAAGAAAGAGTAAATGAATTGTTGTAATGGATCACAAGCAAACGACTATGAAAGTAAAAAAATGGTTAATCCCATTAAGCCTTCCCTTATTTCTTAGTGGCTGTTTTGAAGGTAACAAAACCACCGAACAGTTATGCCAGGCTTATCCCAATTTACGCTGCAATAAACTCAATATGGATGACGGCCAGTGCCGTGTTGCGCGCACCGATCTCATTTGGCATCGCTTTGAAGTACTCAAAGATCCGTCTGATAAAAATAAAATTCGCGAATACCAATTGGTCGCCGAGTACCGAAAATGCTTGGAGCTCGCTTCGCAGATCACCCCCATCGATCAAACCGAGCTTAAACAGAACCGGTTCAACGCCTTGGTCCACAGTATTGCTGAACTAGAGCGCATCGTTAAGGAACTGAGCCAGTCTTCAAAACCAGAGAGTCTCTATTTTCTTTGGAGTCAAACCGGCAGCCATGAAGCACGACGTCAGTTTCTGCAAATGGAAGGATCGCCGCAGTTAGAGACGGCAGAAATGCAGTATGCGCTTGCAACGTTCTATACCACGCGAGATGCCAAGAAAACGCTCGCCTTACTTCACCACTCACTTGAGCTCACCAAAGATGGCAAAGTGAATGTCGATGCGCTCAAATCACTCGCCAGCACCAATCAAGGCTTAAAGCGAATGAAACACGCCTATCTATGGGCCATGGTGGCAAAAGAGTTTGGCGTCCCTCTCGCCACCCAGCGCGAACTCAATATTATGTTCGGCTTTACTGAGCAAGAATATGAACAACTCAACGAACTGGCAGACGAAGTGGTGTCAGCACTGAAAAATGGCCAGTATCGTGCGAGTTTAGTACCCCAAACACTCTAACCTCTTTGGATACATGTAGGAAAATGCCAAATAAAAAACCTTCTATGCAGAAGGTTTTTTACGCTCACTTGTCTGCCTATCAAAAGGGCAACAAAGCCAAGATCTGATGAAATCAGCTAACATATACTGCTGAATTATTCGTCATTGGTTGTCATTTTGTTGAAAATTAACGACACAGAATTGACACAAAAACGCTCGCCAGTGGTTACCGGACCATCGGGAAAAACGTGCCCCAGATGACTATCACAGGTGGCACAACGTATTTCAACTCGCCTCATTCCGTGACTTAAGTCTTCTAAATAACGAATGGCTTGATCATTGATCGGTGCATCAAAACTTGGCCAACCACAACCAGAGTCATACTTGTTGAGAGATGAGAATAGCGGCACTTTACAGCATGTACACGCATATTCTCCCGTCTCTTTGTTGTGCAGTAGTTTGCCGCTAAAAGGTGGCTCCGTTCCCTGTTGCCGACAGACATAATACTCTTCCTCAGAAAGCAGCTCGCGCCACTGCTGGTCTGACTTCACCACGTTTTTTTCGTCTGAAACCACGTTATCGTTTTCCTTATTTTTCCGTTGTGCTGTAGAGTTTTTTCGCAAAAAACTTGCGGAACATTAAAGTTGTAGCACATACTTTTTCACCATAGTGTCCCGAGTTTCAAAATAACTCAGGAGTCCCTGACTCCTGAGTTATTTTACGTCAACTGGCGAGTAGAATAATCAGTTCGAAGTTTAAAAAACGAGCATTTGCGATGAATTGTTAAAAAAAGCGACGCTTTTTTTTGACTTTAAACAAGTTAAGTCCGATTATCACTTGCAGATGTTTACTGGATTCTGTAATTTTACTACCAGTTATCTTTAATCAGAAATTAAGTTGTGGAGCAACTATAATGACTATCAAAGTAGGTATTAACGGTTTTGGCCGTATCGGTCGTTTCGTTTTCCGTGCAGCGCAAGAGCGTGCTGACATCGAAGTTGTAGGTATCAATGACCTTATCGACGTAGATTACATGGCATACATGCTGAAGTATGACTCAACTCACGGCCGTTTCAACGGTACTGTTGAAGTTGAAGGTGGTAACCTAATCGTTAACGGTAAAACTGTACGTGTAACTGCTGAGCGTAACCCAGAAGATCTAAAATGGGATGCAATCGGTGTTGACGTAGTCGCTGAAGCAACTGGTCTATTCCTAGACGACGCAACAGCTCGTAAACACATCACCGCTGGTGCTAAGAAAGTTGTTCTAACTGGTCCTTCAAAAGACAAGACTCCAATGTTCGTAATGGGTGTTAACCACACTTCTTACGCGGGTCAAGACATCGTTTCTAACGCTTCTTGTACTACTAACTGTCTAGCTCCTATCGCTAAAGTTCTTAACGACAAGTTCGGTATCGAATCTGGTCTTATGACTACAGTTCACGCTACTACAGCAACTCAAAAAACTGTAGACGGTCCTTCTGCTAAAGACTGGCGCGGTGGTCGTGGTGCTTCTCAGAACATCATCCCATCTTCAACTGGCGCAGCTAAAGCAGTAGGCGTTGTTCTTCCAGAACTAAACGGCAAACTAACTGGTATGGCTTTCCGCGTACCAACTGCTAACGTTTCTGTTGTTGACCTAACTGTTAACCTTAAAAACGGTGCATCTTACGAAGCTATCTGTGCAGCAATGAAAGAAGCTTCTGAAGGCGAACTAAAAGGCGTTCTAGGTTACACTGAAGACGCAGTTGTTTCTCAAGACTTCATCGGTGAAGTTCAAACTTCTGTATTCGATGCTAAAGCGGGTATCGCTCTAACTGATAACTTCGTTAAAGTTGTATCTTGGTACGACAACGAAATCGGTTACTCAAACAAAGTTCTAGACCTAATTGCTCACATCTCTAAGTAATTCTTAGATTTAAAAGTGATTAACGAAAACTTTCGTTAGACAAAAAGGCGGCCTTAGGTCGCCTTTTTAGTATCAGAGATTTGCGAATGCCAATTTCAGTTAGGCTATTGCTGACGATTCAACACAGCAACTCGACATTTGGTTTTGGCAAATCTTATCTTTAGACGCTGTTTTTAAGGATATACAGATGGGACTCAAAAACCTTCCTGCCCTTTCGGTACTGTCTGATTGCGTGACCATTGTAGAAATCGATCAAGTGAAAATTGTCCGTGTCATGCACGAAAAAGCGAGCGCAGGCATCGCTTTACATGGTGGTCACGTGGTCTCTTTTGCGCCTCAAGGCCAAAAAGATTTGATTTGGATGAGCGACAAAGCGAACTTTGACGGCAAAGCGGCGCTACGCGGTGGGATCCCTGTGTGTTGGCCTTGGTTTGGCCGCATTGCCGCGCCAGCTCACGGTTTTGCCCGCTCAACTGAGTGGCAGTTGCTGGAACATCGCGAAAACGAAAGCGGTGTGATTGTCGAATTAGGTCTATTTGCCAGCGAAGAGACCCACCAGATTTGGCCCTATCTGTTTGATGCTCGTTTGATCGTAGAGGTGGGCGACCAGCTTAACGTGACGCTGAAAGTGTCTAACATTGATGACAAAGCTTGGACGTTTTCTGGCGCACTTCATACCTATCTAAACATAGGTGACATTGGTCAAACGGAAACATCTGGCATGGGCGCAGAGTACATCGACAGCTTATTGCAAGGCCAGGTTTGCCAAGGTGAGAAAGTTCTGAAACTGAGCGACACTATTGATCGCGTTTACACTCAGCCCGAAGCGAAAATCCTCGTCAAAGATCCTCTCTTTGAGCGTACCTTGTGTGTTGAGAACCAAGGCCACAACTCAGCCGTACTGTGGAACCCGTGGGCGGAAGGAGCCAAAGGCATGGCCGATATGTCAGATAACGGCTATCAAACCATGTTGTGTGTCGAATCGACGCTGCATGCAGCGAGTATCGATCAAGGCAAAACGCTGCAACCGGGTGAAACTCACCAACTCAGCACAACGATTTCCACTCTGTAAGTTCAGCAGCCGGCCTTAGCCCGGCTGTTTTTTTATCCCGCTGTTCCACTCATTTCCCAACACTGACCAATTCTAATCAATCGATTTATTAATAAGAATCAAAGTATATTGGCGCGCAAACGAATAAATTCACCCTTCTTAATAAAAAAATCATTAAACATATAACGACATTTGAAGAGTCTAATAATCACAGCGGGAACTTACCACAATGATAAATAATTTTAGAAA
Source organism: Vibrio cidicii (assembly GCF_009763805.1). NCBI lineage: Bacteria > Pseudomonadati > Pseudomonadota > Gammaproteobacteria > Vibrionales > Vibrionaceae > Vibrio > Vibrio cidicii. Next base: position 1,899,996 of record NZ_CP046804.1, read on the forward strand.
TCAGAGCGTTGGATTTCAGCTCAGGCTGATTATCGCGCTATGTCTACTGCTGGCATTCACCAGTATCGCGACGCTGGTCTACCGCAACGCAGCGCAACTTTTGTTAGACAACACCTTACGTGAACACCAAACACGAGTGGAATCGATGGCAAAAGCCATTTCTGGGCAGTTCGATGCTTATCTGCACACCGCAAAGGTGCTGGAATCTACCTTTCGCAATGGCTATCTCGCCGATGCCGCAAGCGACGGCAGCCAGATTCAATTTCAAGGCCACACCATTGCCGATATTCGTTTGGCTGGTGAAAGCCTGATAGGCAGTACTCAATTGGTGGATAACTTCACCCGTGATACTGGCGCCGTAGCGACCATTTTTGCTCCGCTCAACGACGATTTCATTCGCGTCTCCACATCACTGAAAAACCCGTCAGGTCAACGCATGGTTGGCACTCAACTAGGACAGAGCCACCCCGGTTATCAAAAACTGCGCAGCGGCCAGCCATACTATGCTCAGGTCAAGCTATTCGGCGAAACCTACATCACCTATTACGCGCCGATAAAAGACAGTTTGGGGCACATCAAAGGGATTTCCTTTATCGGCTTACCGGTGGAAAAAGTAGCGCAAGATCTGTTTAACTCACTAAGTAACATCAAATGGGGAGACAGCGGCTACACCGTCGTGGTCGACAATGACCAACAAAATCAAGGGAAATACTTACTGCATCCGAGTAAAAACAGTGACGACCCATCGATTACAGAAATGGTCGACGCGCAAGGCAAGCAACCTTTCAAACAAATTTTCACCACACAAAGTGGCTTGATCACCTACCCGTACGAGTATGAAGGTACAACGGGAGATAAGTATCTAGTCTTTACTGAGGTCCCCGGATGGAACTGGAAATTGCTTGGCGGCACCTTTGTTGCCGAAGTGACCAAAGGCAGCAAAGCCTTGCTGATGCTGATTGCTCTGACCGCATCCGCCGTTGCGGTGGCCACCTTTGTGATGGTAACGATTTCCCTCAATCGTAATCTTAAACCGCTCGTTATCCTCAGTGGTTACATGACGCGTTTAAGCCAAGGCGAAGTGAGCCTTGATATTCCCGCCACCGAGAAAAACTCAAACAACGAAATCACCAAGCTCAACAACGGAGCATCTGCCATGGCTTCGCAGCTGAACAGTTTGGTCAGTCAAATCCGTGCTACCGCCGATACGGTGCACAGCGCCTCAAGCAGCGTGGCCAAAGATGCGCAGCAAAATCTGGCACAATCTGAAAACCAGCAACAGCAAGTAGAGCAAGTGGTAACCGCAATCGAGGAGATGGCAAGCTCGGCGCAGAGCGTCGCCCAGCAAGTTGAGAGCATTGCAGAAAACGTGCGCCTAGCGAATGATGACAGTCAATCCGGTTTAAACATGGTGGAAGGTGTTTGTATTGATGTCGCCGAGCTCAACGACCAATTAGACCGCTCAGCCGCGGCCATTGAGCAGGTCAATATCGATAGCGAGAGCATCCAAACCGTGACACGCATGATCGATGAAATTGCCGAGCAAACGAACTTGTTAGCACTCAATGCGGCCATCGAAGCAGCGCGAGCGGGTGAACAAGGGCGCGGTTTCGCGGTCGTCGCCGATGAGGTTCGCACCTTGGCGCACCGCACGCAAATGTCCGTCAAAGAGGTCGTGACCATTATTGCCAAGCTCAAAGCCTCAACCGTCAACGCGGTAAATTTGATGACCCAAAGTCAAAGCAACGCCAATCAAGTCTTGGATAAAGCGCAAGAGGCCGGTTCAGCGCTTGAAGCGATTGCTGAGCAAATTCATGCGATTGCAGCGCAGGCTGATACGATTGCTGCCACCGTTGAAGAGCAGGCACAAGTATCTCAAGAGATCGCCGCCAGTGCTCATACGATTAGCGAACTCAACCTCGAGAGCAAAGCGACCAGCGCGCAAACGGCGCAAAGTGCCAACGAGTTACAAAAGCAAGCCGACTCACTCAAGCAGCAAGTGAGCTTTTTCCACTAACTCTTTCTCCAACAAGGGCAGTTCTCCTGCCCTTTACTTGGTAAGCTCGCACGTCAGTACGCTCGCTTTTCAACACTATCAAAACTCGAACGCAGTCAATGAGATGTTGCTTTCAAGTGGAACGGTGGACTTTTCTCGACTATTGGTTATTATTCGAGGCACGTTTTTGCACCGCTCGCGGGCGAAATGACAATTGGCTTCGTATAACCCCACTAATACGGTGTGGGGGTCTCTACCAGGATCCGTAAAGTTCTGATTACGAAGAGTAAAGTGATTATTCGCTTTTCTCTTTGTAGGATTTTCTGTTCAAGGTGAATGGCGCTTAATCGTAACTTTTTGATTAAGAGTGATATATGAAACAATTTATTGAGCAACTGCCGAAAGTCGAACTGCATCTGCACATTGAAGGTACCCTCGAGCCCGAACTTATGTTTGAGCTGGCTACGCGTAACCAGATTGCCATTCCCTATGCATCGCCAAATGAAGTGCGCGAGGCGTACCAGTTTTCTAACTTGCAGTCTTTTCTCGATATCTATTATCAAGGCGCCAATGTTCTGATTCACGAACAAGATTTCTTCGATTTAACTTGGGCTTATCTGCTGCGTTGCCAGCAAGATAATGTCCTCCATAGCGAAACCTTCTTCGACCCGCAGACCCACACCGCGCGCGGTATTGCCTTTGAAACGGTGGTCAATGGCATTCATCGCGCACTTACTCAAGCCAAGCGCGAGTTAGGCATTTCCAGCCAATTGATTATGTGTTTTCTGCGCCATTTGAGCGAAGAGAACGCCCTAGCGACGTTAGAACAGGCTCTGCCCTTCAAAGATAAAATTGTCGCAGTCGGTTTAGACTCTTCAGAGCAAGGCAATCCGCCCGAAAAGTTTGTGCGGGTATTTGCCAAAGCCCATGAAGCCGGTTTTCTCGCTGTTGCTCATGCTGGTGAAGAAGGTCCGGCACTGAATGTGAAAAACGCGATGGAATTGCTTAAAGTACAGCGGGTTGACCACGGCGTGCGCTGTGTTGAGGATCCTACGTTAGTGGCAAGGCTCATCCAAAGTCGAATGCCGCTCACCGTTTGTCCGCTATCGAATCTGAAATTGAAAGTGGTAGAGAGCATGGAGCAGCACAATGTGGTCGATTTACTGCGCCAAGGTTTGTGCGTTACCCTCAACTCGGATGATCCTGCCTATTTCGGCGGCTACATGAGCGATAATTTTCTGGCCGTCGCCAACGCCCATCCCTTGACTAAACAAGAGCTGGCTCAGTTTAGCCTCAATGCGATTGAAGCCAGCTTTATCAGCCCTGAAGAGAAACAGCGGCTCACCGAGCGAGTGACCCAATTTATCCGTCAGGCGTAAGTCGCGCCTAAGCACGACGCCATCTCAACCATAACAAAAAACCCTAAGCGGTTACGCCTAGGGTTTTAACCACGAACAAAGCAAGCTTACTTGCTAGAGCACTTACCCTTAATTGCCATGTCGGTTTTCAGTACTTCTTGTTTGCCTAATGATTCATCGACCACAACAACGTCCGCACCGCCAACAAATGCCCCCATCTTGATGTACTGCTGAACAAAGTAAAGACGACCTTGTTCCGTATACAGAGAAAGCTCATTCGGTGAGAACTCGGATTCCGTGCTCACGATGTGATCTTTATTACCGTCTACTTCATGGTAGAAGAATACGCCCGCAGCGGTTTCACCAATACACTCGCCATCAATACGCACATCTTTTTTCAGTGCCGCACCAATCGGTGTGTCGATGCGGTAAACATACACGCCCGCTTTGCCTTCTGTTGGAGCAGCAAATTGCTTCGCTTGATTCGTTGCTTCCTTATCGGCAGTTGGAACCGAGGCACAACCAGAGAGTACTGCTAGTACAGCCGAACATAGAATTAGTTTACTTTTCATAATGTTAACCTAGCCAAAGAAAGATTGGATGCTAATCCAAGAAAAGTTATTTATAAATTCATTTACATAACAAATGTGACGCACCGCAATATTTCCAGAATAAATACTCTATGTAAATCGCAAAATTTATCATCCCCCACCAATTTATTGTATAAATTTCAATCTAATAGATACCTTACGAACTCTCTTATAGGCAGAAAAACTGTCAATCTAACCTTGCCCATCGCCCCCGCTGTCATTTTTCTCTCATCCAGTTCGATTAGCGTATTTGCTTTCAGCATCCTGCGTCTTAACGTGCTCAATTTCTGTTGGAAGTGATGCCGATTTGGCACTAATCACACATTTACTGCAATTAATGTAATTTAGTGAGTATTTGTGTGAACCGAATCTCTTACTCAAGTTATTGATCAATATAGTATTCGCCTCAATTATTACCAACGAGATTCCATGGTTATGAAAACTCTACTTACCCCCCTTGCCCTGCTCATCGGTAGCGCGTTACTGACTGGTTGTGATGAAGAAACAAAATACGTTGATGTACACCCGACCACGGTCAAAATTGCTACGTACAATCTCTCCTTTGATCGAGCCACCTTTGCCGATCTGGTCAATGAGATGCAAATTTCACCAAGCAAACAAACCCAATTAGTCACAGCGTATCTCGACGGCAGTATTGCTGACAACGAGAAAACCACCGCAGAAAAAGTCATCCAGATCCGTAACGTGGCGGCAATCATTCAGAAAAATCGCCCCGATGTGCTGATGATGGCAGAGTACAATAACGACGGAACTGGCGAAGATAAATCGGCGCTGATCGGATTTCAAAACAACTACTTGTCGGTAGCGCAGAGTTTGCAAGGTGCTGGTGGCAGTGCAGAGCTGGAACCTATTGAGTATCCTTTTGCGCAGTCTTACGCCACGAATACTGGTCTGCTGAGCGAATTTGATTTGGATAACAACGGCACTGCGGGTCAAATGCCGGGCGATGCGTGGGGCTTTGGTTTGTATCACGGCCAATACGCGTTTGCTTTGATGTCTAAATTTGAAATAGATAATGCCAACACACGCACCTTCCAAACCTTTAAATGGAAAGACATGCAAGGCGCGCAAATTCCTACCATCACCATTTGCGACGGCTCTCAAACTATCCCTGCGGGTATGAACTGCGGTGATAACTGGTACAGCGATGATGAGTGGCAACAAGTGCGGTTGTCGTCGAAAAACCACGTCGACGCACCAATCATTATTCCAACTGCCCACGGCAATCAAGTCGTGCACCTGCTGCTCTCTCACCCAACGCCTCCGGTGTTTGACCCGGGCAAGAACAAAGCGCAGAACGCGGCTGAAGTCGCATTTTGGCATGACTACGTGCAAAATAAAGCCTATTTCTACGACGATGCTGGTAAGAATGGCGGCCTGAAAACTGGCTCACATTTTGTCATCATGGGCGATCTCAACCTCGATCCCGTTGCGGGCGACGGCATCAGTCAGGTGATGAAAGATCTGCACGCTGATCCATTGCTGAACCAAAAAGTAATGAATGGTGAGTTGTACCCAACCAGCTTCGGTGCCGCAGAGCATGCGGTCGATAAAGCGGTAAACCACCCGTACCCGAATCGTATTTCGTCAACCTTTGGCCTTGGCGTCGATTACGCTATGCCGTCGGCGACCTTGAACATTGTTGATTCTGGTATCTACTGGCCAGCTTCCTATGAAGCGGGTCGCGCCTTGTTCAATGACGCTCGTATCGGCAAGTACGGTAACGGAAAAGACGTCTCTTCTGACCATCGGATGATCTGGATCCAGGCGCAGTTCTAACCATTTTCTCTCTCGCTACTTTGTGCATCGAGCCTCAAGATGCTTAATGTGGCGAGAGAGAATTTTTGGCTTGCTTACGTGCGACTCGCCAAAACCACTCATCTCTCCCAAGCAGCTTTTCTCATAAAAAAAGGCCAGCGGAAGCTGACCTCTGTAGGTGCGAAATCCTGAGATTTAAGCGTTTAGCGCTTGTTCTAAATCGGCCAGAATGTCGTCAATATGTTCAATACCCACCGACAAACGGATCATCTCCGGCGCGACACCCGCTTGTTTTTGCTCAGCTTCACTTAGCTGGCGATGCGTGGTCGAGGCAGGATGGCAAGCCAGTGATTTCGCATCACCAATATTTACTAAGCGCTTGAAAATCTTCAGTGCATCATAAAAACGCACCCCAGCCTCGTAACCGTCTTTAAGTCCGAAAGAGAGAATCGCTGACGGTTTGCCTTTCATGTATTTCTCCGCCAATGGGTAGTGTTTGGAGCTTGGCAACCCCGCGTAGCTAACCCAACTCACTTTGTTGTGCTCACTTAAAAACTGTGCGACTTTCATTGCATTCTCGGTATGGCGCTCCATGCGCAGGGAGAGCGTTTCCAGTCCTTGTAGCAGCATAAACGCGTTCATTGGCGATAGCGCCGAGCCCGTATTACGAAGTGGCACAGTGCGAGCGCGGCCAATAAACGCTGCCGGGCCAAAGGCTTCGGTATAAACCACGCCGTGGTAAGAAGGCTCTGGTTGATTAAACACCGGAAAACGATCTTTATGCTGTGCCCAGGGGAATTTACCGGAATCAATGATAATGCCACCAAGCGTCGTACCGTGACCGCCAACGTATTTGGTCAGCGAGTGCACCACGATGTCAGCACCAAACTCTATCGGTTTGCAGATCGCTGGCGTTGCGACTGTGTTGTCGACAATCACTGGCACCCCTTGTGCGTGAGCCAGTTGCGCCACTTTTTCCAGATCAATAATGTTGCCAGCCGGGTTACCAATACTTTCACAGTAGACGGCTTTGGTTTTGTCATCGATAAGCGCTGCCAAGCTTTCTGGTTGGTCGTCTTTGGCAAAGCGCACTTCAATGCCCATGTTCGGCAACATGTGCGCGAACAAGGTGTAGGTACCACCATAGAGCTGCGGCGTGGAGACAATATTGTCCCCCGCTTGCGCCAAAGTCAGAATGGCATAGTGAATCGCCGCACTGCCCGCACTCACTACTAAACCAGCGATCCCGCCTTCCAATGCCGCCATGCGTTTTTCCAACACATCATTGGTGGGGTTCATAATACGAGTGTAAATGTTGCCGGGTACAGCAAGGTTAAACAGATCTGCGCCGTGCTGAGCGTTGTCAAACTCATACGCGACGGTTTGATAGATCGGCGTCGCGACGGATTTGGTGGTTGGATCGGTCTCATAGCCAAAATGAATTGAAAGGGTTTCGTCTTTCATGTCTCTTCCCTGAACAGTTGAGGTGAATGGTTATTCCAATATCATGCCGATCTTTTCAGCAAACTGCACGGTTTTCAGTCACAGTGCAGAAACATCACGCCAGCTTAGTGGCGTGAGTCTCAGATGAAATCGCTACACCTCGGCAACCTGCCAGCTCGCCAAAGAGACAGAAGGTTCAAGGCTGAGCCGACCAATCACTCGTTCAATCTGCGAATCGCTTCGTTGGCTGGCAATAACCGAAGAGATGACGCGTGAGTAAGTTACGCTCTCATTGGGTTGGTTCTCGCTCTCCAATTTTTGTAGCTGAAGCGCACCCGAGGAAATCCCCTGCAGCAGTAGCGCCCGTACGTAGGCTTCGTCCTCATCGCGGCAGACCACTTCCAATCGATACTGCCACCAGCATTCCACTTGCTGCACTTGCGCTAAAGGTCGCTGATTTATTACCCGGACCACAGGGCGTAGCGCCATGTTAGTGAGTAAAATCATCAGTGCAACCGCCACGGCCCCGCTCCACAGACCTGTGCCACACATGACGCCTACGGCTGCCGAGCACCATAAGGTTGCCGCGGTATTGAGGCCGCGAATGTTCGCGCCCTCTTTCATGATAACCCCTGCTCCTAAGAAACCGATGCCAGACACTACCTGCGCGGCAACACGTGACGGACTCGCATCGCCCTCCATCATGCTCGACATCAGGGTGAAGCTGGCCGCGCCTAAGGAGACTAATGCATTGGTCCGCAGCCCAGCCATACGTTGGTGCCACTGCCGCTCCAAACCGACCAGAGCCCCCAGCGCCGCCGCGAGCAGCAAGGGCAGAATAAAATCTTGGATATTCCACATGCTGTCTCTCCTGTGTTCGGACTTTTAAGCCATTGGCGGAAAATCCAAGATCATGGTCGCCACCGAAAAATAGATGATGACACCGATGGCATCGGCGATGGTGGTGATCAACGGCGCACTGGCGGACGCTGGGTCAAAACGCAATTTGTTGAGAATAAATGGCAGTGACATACCAACCACCGATCCGACAATCACCACAATCTGCATGGTGATCGCCACTACTAGCGCAATTTCCGCACCGCCGCGCCAAAAGCCGAGCAGCGAGACCGCCACTGCCATCGTCACTCCGAGTAGCGCTGAGATGAATAATTCTTTACTGAGCATTTTGGCCCAGTCTTTTGCCACGATTTCTCCGGTGGCTAAGGCGCGCACCATCAAGGTAGCCGATTGAGAACCCGCATTACCGCCGCTATCGATTAACAAAGGTAGAAAGAACACCAGCGCCACATAGGTTTGAATCGTCTCTTCAAAGTAGGCAATTCCGGCACCGGAGAAAATGTTACCAAACACCAAAAGGACCAGCCAAAACACCCGCTTGCGATACATCAAACCAATAGTGGCGTCTTTCAAATTGCCACTAAAATCCACCGCTCCCGCTTTATGAACGTGGCGATCGGCTTCATCTTCTGCCACATCCATAGCGTCATCATAGGTGACGATGCCGACCAAACGATTCTGTAAGTCAAGCACTGGAATAGCCAGCAAGTCGTACTTGCTGATCGCTTGTGCCGCCACACTTTGAAGTTCATCCACCCAAACGAAAATCAAGGCTTGCGTCATAATGTCAGCGATACGTTGGTTTGGCTCCGCGACCAGCATATCGCGTAGCGAAACGGTCCCTTTCAGTTTTTGCTGCTCATCTACCACGTACGCTTGGTAGATGGTTTCGCGCTCCGCCGCAATGCTGCGTAAGTGGTGCATCGCTTCTTCTATGGTTAACGCCCCATCTAAGACAGCAAAGTCGGTCGTCATCACCGCGCCAATCGAGTCCGATGGATAAGAAGCGAGACGTTCGATATCCTGACGTTCACGGCTATCCATCTGCTGCAGCACTTGCTGTTTGAGCGTAGGTTCAAGCAGCGCAAGCAGATCCGCCCGCTCATCATGTGCCATACGCTCACTCAAATGGGCCAGTTCATCAGCAGCCAACTGCTCGGCGATGGCCTGCTGCCAGGGCAGAGAAAAATAACCAAACAAAGCCGCCTGTTGGTCTAGCGGTAGCAAACGCAGTAGATCGCGAACATCCTGGCTGTGCAGTTGCTGCTCATCCAGCAAGATAGAGATCGCTTCAGCGCAATCCGCCAATGGATGCTGGGCAACAAAACGCTGCATTGCCGCTTGATGCTGGCTGATGTTCAGAGCCAGCAGCTCTTGAGTCATGATAGAAATAGACATGATAATTCCCCTAATTTACTTCCAGAAGCGGATAAGACGTTGCCAACCTTTCGCTGGTTTGGCTGAAGATGACAGTTGTGCCCCATCAAGACGCAAAATGGCTCGGGCGCGAGACAGTTCAAGTACACCCATCACGCGATGGCAGCTATCTAGAACCGGAAGAACTGGCCAGACGCTCTGGCAGAGATGCCGCGCCGCAGAGTGCGCATCGCCTAATGCGCTGGCGCAATGCGTCTCCCCCTGACAAAGTTCTGCGACAGGCTGTGAAGTGCACGCGGTAATTAGCTGCGCCATGGTCACCAGCCCTTGGTATTCACCCTTGTCGTTGATAAGCACCACCATGTGCAACGACGTGGGTAAACCCGGATTGGCGCGCAGCATGGTGATCACCTCACCAACAGTGAGATGCATGCTGACGCTGAAAAATTCACGTTTGATATGGCTTTGTAGCGCTTGAGCTGCGGGTAAGCGCGCGCTTTTTACATCGGTGATGCGATGATGACGAAATGTAGTCATGGTTATCTCTCCTGAGTTAGCTCAGGACAAAGAAACCCCACGCTGCGCGCGTTTTAGCCCGGACATTAGCCCGACAAAAAGCGATAAGCAGCGCACGACCTGTCGGCTCACTGCGGTGAGCATCAGTCAATCGTTACGCACGACAAAACCTTGCCGTTTGCATAAAACAAAGTCGGTATGGAATTTACGAAATAAAAGGAAGAGTTCGCTGACACCATGGGCATTTACTACCCGGCAACAGCTAAAAAAGCAGGCAGGCTAGCAAGAAACCATTGGCATTTTCGAACGTTCGAAAAAACCATACTGTGATATTCGACTACTCGACGAGTCCATAGGTTTCTGTTGTACCTCTAGTGAGTGAAACAATATCGATGGCATGTTCGCCATCGGGTAACTTAGCGGGCGGAATGCTATTTTCCTTGGTAAACAAAGTCAATTGAGCAGCGTTCGATTTGACACTATGGTGACATTACTGACAAAAGCAAGACAAAGGGAATTAAGGCAGAAAACAGGCTTCCATTTGGATGACAACACTCGCCCTAAGTGGAAACTGCAATGAAATCACCCCACTTGAAAGCACAGCTTGCTGGTTTTTGTAACCAGTTATGTCACTGTTTTAAACTGCTTCTCCGAAGCAAACGCCCTAGATGTAGATCTGCCTCACAAATAAATACCTTATTCATAATATGGCCTTCAATAAGGTGCACTCAATCATAACCATTCACCATTAATTACATAAATACACCCAAACCATTCACTGTAGCAATTTGTTAATAAACCAGTGTCATATTAAACTTAAAGGGACTTATACGCTTGCAACAAAACAACGAGGCTAACAAAAATGGATAAACTACTAACTTCTGCACTGCAAATCAGGCAACGAACCAAAGTAACGAGCTTGTTTGCCGACAACGGCTATAAAATCGCCATGACCGACTTCGACGATGTGGTTTTTGAGAAGGCCGGCGTTCGCATCAACGTCAAGTTTGATCATCACTCCAACGCAAAAACCGTTTCAGTTCAGGGCCCGCATTGCAAATAATCTATAGATAGAAAGCCGTCAAAGCTGGCAATGTAGAATCCATTGCCAGCCCATGTCATATTCAGCACAACAGATTGACTTCTCTTCTTCCTAACTCACTGGAACTCGCTGCCATGATTTTCTAGGCTTTGCTGGCCGCATTGTGTGCAGACCACATATCGATCAATCAGATCCAGCGACGCCCCGGCAGGGCTGGCAACACCAGAGAAGAAACCTTCAAGAAATGCTTTAAATTGTTCTTTTCGACTTTTGCCATACTTTGACGGCTTCTGCTTGATGATCTCTTTATGTTCTGTTTGCTTGGCACATTTCTCACAAAACCTCATGCTCATTTTAACCTCAGCATCAATTTATAAATTAAGCAGAGATAATCATAATGTTGAGTATAAAGATGATACGAAAATCAAAATTTACTTAAATAGTTTAATGAGTTAGAAAAAATATGAGGTGAAAATAAGTAGCAAAATGGTATGAGAGGCGAATAGAAGAAAGCGCTATCAAACAGCTAAGTGAGTCAACTGAACTGACGAGTAGTCTGGCTACCCATTCGAAAACGAAAAAGAGCGTAGCAAGTACCAACCTGCTACGCCCCGAAATAAATGGCACGCCCTGTAGGATTCGAACCTACGACCACATCCTTAGAAGGGACGTGCTCTATCCAGCTGAGCTAAGGGCGCGCTACAGGGAGAGGATTATACGAGTTCATTTCGGTAAATCAACGGATTTTCTAGACATTCTGTTCTAAGTGGCGAAAAAAAGTCCGTCAATCAAGGCGCTTGCTTAAAAACGCCACAAGGCAAACGTTTGCGTATAGATATTTATTTCACAATTTGCGACAATGCGCAGCGAATTTTTGCCATTTGATTTCTTAAGGAAAGTCATGACTGCTCAAAATATTGATGGAACTCTCATATCTCAAACTGTTCGATCGGAAGTGGCCGCGCGGGTGAAAGCGCGGGTTGAGGCAGGTTTACGCGCTCCCGGGTTGGCTGTGGTTCTGGTTGGTGAAGATCCGGCCTCCCAAGTTTATGTCGGTAGCAAACGCCGCGCGTGTGAAGAAGTCGGTTTTGTTTCAAAGTCTTTTGACCTTCCGGCGTCAACTTCTGAAAAAGCATTGTTGGAACTGATTGACGAACTCAATAACGATGCGCAGATTGATGGCATTTTGGTGCAGTTGCCTTTACCGGCTGGCATTGATACAACGCAAGTTTTAGAGCGTATCCACCCTGAAAAAGATGTCGATGGTTTCCACCCTTATAATGTTGGTCGCTTGGCGCAGCGCATTCCAAAACTGCGCTCTTGTACGCCCAAAGGCATCATGACCTTGATTGAACGCTACAACATTCCCACTCATGGCAAGCATGCCGTGATCGTCGGCGCGTCGAACATCGTTGGCCGCCCAATGACCCTTGAGCTGCTATTAGCTGGCTGCACGACTACCACATGCCACCGCTTTACGAAAGATCTGGAAGGTCATGTACGCCAAGCGGATCTATTAGTGGTTGCGGTCGGTAAACCCAACTTCATCCCTGGCGAATGGATCAAAGAAGGCGCCGTGGTCATTGATGTTGGCATCAACCGTCTCGAGTCAGGCAAGCTGGTTGGCGATATCGATTACAATAAAGCGCGCGAAAAAGCCAGTTTCATTACGCCAGTGCCGGGGGGCGTCGGCCCAATGACGGTAGCAAGCCTGATTGAGAACACCATGCTGGCCTGCGAGCAGTACCACACCAAGTAACCCTCCCTTGGCCTACTTGAATCTGTGGGCGACTTGACCTTGAAACTGGTGTAAACAGGTGGCTTTTGATAGACTCAGCCGCCTGTTTTTGTCTCACCTCGAGGTCTTCATGACTTATCAGTGTCCTTTGTGCCACCTTGCCCTGCAACAAACGGATCGCACTTTTCATTGCGCTAACCGCCACCATTTTGATTTGGCGAAAGAAGGCTATGTCAATTTGATGCCCGCGCACCATAAGCGCTCAAAAGATCCTGGTGATAACAAAGAGATGATGCAGGCGCGACGCCGTTTTCTTGAAGGTGGACATTATGATCCCATGCGGCAAAAAGTGGCCCAGCTGTGCCAAACATTCTTGCAAGGCAGTGCTCATCGTCTGCTCGATATTGGCTGCGGTGAAGGCTATTACACTGACCAAGTGGCACGCAGTTTAAGCGCGCAATACGCCGAAGCCACAACACATGGTTTAGATATCTCGAAAGTGGCAATTCGCTTTGCGGCCAAGCGCTACCCGTCCAGCCATTTCTGTGTCGCATCCAGCCACCGTCTCCCCTTTGCTGACCACGCTTTCGATGGCATTCTACGCATCTATGCTCCATGCAAAGCGGAAGAAACTGGCTCGCTGTGTGGCAGACAATGGCGTGGTGATCACTGTGACTCCAGCAGCGCGCCATTTGGTGCAATTCAAAGAAAATATCTACTCCGACGTTAAACTGCACGATGAAGAGCCAGAGCAGATAGAAGGCTTTGCTTTGCAACAGCAAGAAAAGCTTAACTACATGATGACGCTTTCCGGCGCAGAGGCATTTGACCTGTTACAAATGACTCCATTCGCATGGCGTGCCAGCGACGAGTTCCGCGAAGCGCTCAAATCGGCTCATCATTTTGATTGCGAAGCTGATTTTATGCTGCGGGTTTATCGCAAACTCAGCCAGTAGCGAATTAATAGAGAATCATTCTCATTATTATTGAATCTTCATGCAGCCTCCATTAGACTCAGCAACGATGTAAATGGAGGCAGTATAATGCGAACGTCTTTTTCTCTTCTTCTCGCCGCAATGATGTTAGGTGGATGTGCCACGTCCCCTTCTACCAGCAACTTGAATCACTTTTACGACTATCAGCTCAATTCCCCGCAAGGGCAAGCGCTGTCACTGCAAAATCTGCCGAGCGAATTATTAACCGCCGACGTCATTTTGATTGGCGAGTGGCACACTCATCCCGGTATTCACCGCTTCCAAACCGACCTTCTTCACACCCTGAGTACACAGCGCAGCGTGGCACTTTCCATGGAGCAATTCACGCGCGACAAACAACCTGTGCTCAATCAGTATCTGGCGGGTGAAATCGGCGAGCAGCCGCTAATCAGCGAAGGCAATGCGTGGCCAAACTACGAAAGCGATTATCGACCACTGGTTGAATTAGCGAAGCGCCAAGGGTTGGACGTGATTGCCGCGAATGCGCCGAAGGCTATCGTGCGCTGCATCGGCCGTCAGGGAATCGGCTACCTAGACAAGCTCGATGAGACAGAGCGCCACTATTTGGCGGCCGAGATCAACACCGCCGATAGCTCTTATAAAGACAAATTTATGGCCTCAATGCACCACGGTCAGCCAGAAACAAACCGAGAGACAATACGCCGCTCAAATCACTTGGGATGAAACCATGGCCGAATCGATTGTCAACTATCGCAAGGCTCATCCGCAAACACAAATCGTCCATATCGCGGGTAAATTCCACACTGAAGGGGGCCTTGGCACGGCAAACTCTATCCTTCGCCGCGCACCTGAGCTTAAGGTCGTGGTGATTACACCTGTCGCTTCACTCAGTGAAAATAGCAGCGATTATCAGCTTCAAGTGCTTGAGCCCCCCGTACGCTACGTGCAGCAAAGCAATCGCATGAAAGCGTATCAAGCGTTGAAAAAACGCAACGATGAGTTGGTGTGTAAGTAACCCTTTCGCGCTTTTCCAAAAAAAATGGGCCTGTTTCTTGCTGTACTTTTTTACTTAAGTTTTTGCTTAAAGTTTTGCATAACATTGTGCTTAAGCAACGAGCGGCAACGGGCTTTTTTTTTACACAAGTTTTTCCACTTGCCGCCGATAGACTATTAAGGGTTCAGATAGGAGAGCGTTATGAATCCAGTCGGTTCCAACCCAATTTCGGCCTACTCGGCCACCCAGCGGCAATCAGCAACGCCCAACGAAATCTCAGATGCTGCCCCTGCCCCATTGCAGCTGGAGCAAAATAAGGTGACACTTTCCTCTGAAGGAAAAGCCCTGCTATCGGCTTTGCAGCAGATAGATAAAGAGAGCAAAAAAGTAGCCGCAGAAAACAAAACCGTCGGAGATAAAGTAGAAGCGTTCACTTACGGCGCGCTGGGAATGAATCATCCCGACGAGATCCAAAAAGAAGCCGATAGCTCCTACTCAGCCGGCCAGTATCTTTCAGCCGCCGCCACCGTCGGCGGGATGTTACTGATTCTGGTTTGATCAGCTTCTGACCTGCATAGAGTTAAGCAGCCAGCGCTCTCTAAGCTGGCTCGTTCATTTTTATCGCATTCAATCTTCTAACATACCGTTTTCCCTTAAATTTTCACTTTTGTGAAGTTTTTATTTATGCAACAAAAGCGTCATAAACACATGTTGTAATTGCGCCGCTTTTATAAATAAGGGATAGACAATGAAGCACCTGATTAAACCTGTTGTTGCCGTAGTCGCAACTTCGACGCTCTCTTTTAATGTACTTTCGGCAGAAATTAAAAACGTCATTCTGATGATTGGTGACGGTATGGGCCCACAGCAAGTTGGCCTACTGGAAACTTACGCGAACAACGCGCCGCACTCGATCTACAAAGGCAAAACAACCGCACTCTACCAACTAGCAAAAGAGGGTGTTATCGGTTCTTCACTGACTCATCCAGAAGACGCTATTGTGGTGGATTCTGCCTGTTCAGCGACCATGCTGGCAACGGGTATCATGACGGGATCTGAAGTGATCGGCATCGACTCACAGGGCAACACAGTGGAAACCGTGGTGGAAAAAGCCAAGCGCCTTGGCAAAGCCACGGGCATCATCTCCGATACGCGCTTAACTCACGCAACGCCAGCCGCGTTTGCTGCTCACCAACCGCATCGCTCACTTGAAAATGAAATCGCCTCGGATATGCTCTCGGCCAATGTCGATGTGATGCTTTCAGGCGGTCTGCGTCACTGGATCCCAAAATCAGCCAACGATAAAGGTGAAACCTACCAACAGCTACAAACGCTGACACACGGTGATGTCCCTCTAAAATCAAAGCGTAAAGACGACCGTAACCTGCTCACAGAAGCGCAGCAAGCGGGCTACTCACTGGCGTTTAACAAAACCATGCTGGAAAAAGCGCAAGGCGATAAACTGCTCGGCCTTTTCGCCAACTCAGGCATGTATGACGGCATTACCTATAGCCAAACGAAGAATGACCCAGATCGTAAAGAGCCCACCCTCAAAGAGATGACCGATAAAGCGTTAGAGATCCTGTCAAAAGACAAAGACGGCTTCTTCTTGATGGTCGAAGGCGGCCAGATCGACTGGGCGGGTCACAGTAATGATGCAGGCTCAATGCTGCATGAAATGATTAAATTCGACGAAACCGTTAACGCAGTTTACCAGTGGGCCAAAGATCGTGATGACACGCTGATCATCGTCACTGCCGACCACGAAACAGGCTCATTTGGCTTTAGTTACTCAGGTTACAACTTGCCGAAACCGGAAAAACGTCCAGGAAAAGCGTTTGAAAAACGCGAATACGCGCCCAATTTCAACTTCGGTGCGTATGAGATCCTAGATGGTTTGTACAACCAAAAAACCAGCTACTACGGCATGCTGAGCGAGTTTGAAAAACTGGACAAAAACCAGCAAACGGCGGCGAAACTGGCGGAAATTGTAAACAAAAATAGCGATTTCTCCATCACTGCAGGCCAAGCTGAAACGGTATTGAAGAACAAACCTAACCCATACCGCTTGGCTAACCACAGCTACTTAGCGGAAGAGAGCATCCCAGCGATTAATGACTTTGACGCCTTCTACCCTTACAACGACCGTACCAACGTATTGGCACGTGCGCAGGCGACCAAACAGAATATTGTTTGGGGTACGGGCACGCACACTCATACGCCAGTCAACGTGTTTGCTTGGGGCCCTGCAGAAACCATTCTGCCCGTTTCTCGCATCATGCATCACTCCGAGCTGGGTGAGTTCATCAAGCAACAGGTCAAGTAATGCCCTGCCGATGACCGTTCGCTCGTCAGCGAACATGCGGCAAAAAGTAATAAAGCGCCATCACGGCGCTTTATTGTTTATCGGCTTTCCCCAGAAAGACTAGAACGTGCCATCGTCAACAATATGGTCTTCCCAATCTTTCACTTCGATTTCGTACACCACTTTATTGCGGATGCTCTGCCCAGCGGCATGCATTGCCGCTTTTGATCCGGTGATCAGCGGGTGCCAACTTGGCAGAGGTTTGTTCTCCGCCAACAGTCGATAGGCACAAGTGCTCGGCAGCCAGTGAAACTCCGCGATTTTATCTTGAGTAAGCTTGAGGCAGTTTTCACCTGAAGAAAAACGGTTCGGGTAATCTTTGCAAGCGCAAGTTTGGCTGTTGAGCCAGCTGCATGCCACATTGGTATAAAAGACTTCATCGGTCTCGTCATCCATCAACTTGTGCAAACAGCATTTTCCGCAACCATCACACAGCGATTCCCACTCTTGCTCGTTCATCTGCTGCAACGTTTTACTTTGCCAAAATGGTAGGCTCATTGATTCATTACTCACTGTGACTGCGGGAGCCGTTTTATACCTTCGCCACTGGCAAAGTGCAAGCGCAAAAATTGCTCGTTTAGCTCTGCGTTAAAGTCTGCTACTATCGCGCACTTTGATTTTTCTGTGCAAAAAGGTGATCTCTGATGGATTGCAGACTCGGTTGTGGCGCATGTTGTATTGCCCCTAGTATTTCTTCGCCGATCCCAGGAATGCCCAATGGTAAACCTGCTGGAGTGCGCTGCATTCAGCTCAATGAGCAAAACCTGTGTAAGCTGTTTGGTAAACCAGAACGACCAAAGGTATGCCATGAGTTTAAACCTTGCCCTGTGGTATGCGGCGCAACCAATCAACAAGCGCTGGACAATATTACCGAGTTAGAACGACTGACGTAATAAACGAAGTCAGTCATCGCCCGTTTTTTCTATCGCATCACAACTTTGCGCTTGTGTCACAATTCGTCACATAATCCACAGACACAATCCGCTATATTGCCTTCATTGCCAAATGGATATGGAACACAATGAACGAGACCTCTTCGACTCCCTGTCGGATCGTACTGGTGGAAGACGATCTTGAACTGGCAGAATTGATCCAAGACTTTCTCAGCCACTACGAATTTTCCGTCACCACCGTTGCCGACGGCATTACGGCGGTGGATGTGATTTTAAGTCAACAACCTGATTTGGTGATCCTCGACATCATGCTGCCAGGGCAAAGCGGTATGGACGTTTGCCGCGCGGTGCGTGATAAGTACCACGGCATGATTTTGATGCAAACGGCCCTCGACGATGATATTGACCAAGTCATGGGGCTAGAACTCGGCGCTGATGACTACGTGGTCAAGCAAGTGAAGCCGCGTTTATTGCTCTCACGTATCCGCGCTCTTCTGCGCAGACAAGAGCGCACAGCCACTGCCGACAAGCATGAACTGCACATCGGCCCCTTGTGCATGAATCTCCAATACCGCACCGTTTCGCTTGCGCAGCAACCGATCAAACTGACCACCAGCGAGTTTGAACTGCTCTATCTTTTGGCGCAGCGAGTCGGCACCATCGTCACCCGTGACGATATCGCTCAGCAGATCCGCGGCTTTGAATATGATGGGTTGGATCGCTCGATCGACCGACGCATTTCCCGTTTGCGCCGCACCCTGCACGATGACCCGAACGAGCCCAAATTGATCAAAACCATCCGTGGCAAAGGGTACCAGCTGTGTGCGCCCGGCGAAGGAGAGATGGGATGATCCGCGCTTTCTTTATTCTTTGGATTGCGGTGTTCTTACCGATAGTACTGCTGATCATTCCGACCGACTTTAACCCAGTACAACAGCTCAGTCGCAATGTATCGGAAGATTTTTACAAACCCGTGTATGGCACCAATTTTGAGCTTTTGTCCAAACGCTTGCACCAAGCGCCCGAGGAGCAATGGCCAGCCATCATCGATAACTACGCTCGCCATTTCAGTTACCCACTACGTTTGGATGATTTGCAACGTTACCGCGAGGCCCCCTCCATTTACCGCTCCTTGCAACAAGGCAAGCTGACGTTTCAGTACGGCGATCCCATGGCATTAATTCAGCGGGTCAGTGGCAGTGACAAAGTGATCTACTTTGCCATCAATGAGCCGACCGAGATGAGTATTCTCAATCAAGCCAAAGGCACTTTGTATCTCGCCGGAGAAGATTTGCAGCGCTATCCACGCAGTGAATGGAAAGCCAGTTTAGAGCAACAAAATCGCCAGATTCCACTTGAGCTGAGTTTGCTTACCGACGACGAACTGCCCGAGGCTGCGAGAGAAAAACTGCGCAAAACTCCCGGGGAAATCATCAGCTACGTGAGTCAAGATGGCCATATTGCCTTGCTATCCCCCGTTGTACCTGGGGTTTGGCTACACGTTGAAGATAACATTACCGCGCAAACTCAAATGAAGCTGACCACCGCCATTGGTGGCTTTTTCTTTTTGTGCATTTCTGCTGCGTTGGTGATGTGGGTCTACCCGCTGTGGCGCGACCTCAAACGTTTAGTAAAGACCGCCAACGAATTTGGTCAAGGAGTGCTTTCCAAGCGCGCCACCACGTCCAAACTCTCCGTGGTCTCACAGTTGGGGGATTCGTTTAATAAGATGGCCGACAACGTAGAAAAGCTGATCGCAGGACAAAGAGCGTTAACCAACGCGGTGGCTCATGACCTTCGCACCCCTTTGTATCGTCTGCGTTTCGCCTTTGAAATGCTGGAAGACGACGAGATAGCCGAGAGCCAAAAAGAGAAATATCGCAAAGTGATCCACTCCAGCATCGAAGACCTCGATCACCTGATTAACCAGACGTTGCTGCTTTCACGCTATAACCGCATGGCTGATATCAGCCACTTTACCCACTGTCAATTTGCTCAAGATTTAACTGAAGAAGTGGAGCATTTCCGCTTGGAATATCCTCATTTGCAAGTTCAAATCGATATCGCCGCATCATTGATGCAGCACGCCTTTTTCATCGACAAAAAGGCACTGCTGCGCGCGGTAAAGAATCTACTGAGCAATGCGGCCAGATTCGCGCAAAATGATATTCATATCTCCCTCAAAGACAACCTGCAATCCTACCAACTTGTGGTGGAAGATAATGGCCAAGGCATTGCGCCCGAGCAAGCCGAGCGCGTGTTTGAACCGTTTACTCAAATCGACAATCAGGAGCGCAGCAGCGATAAAGGGCATGGCCTCGGGCTGGCGATTGTGCGACAAATTATCTGCTTGCATCAAGGCAGTGCCCGTGTGGTGACTTCTCCTTTGGGCGGCGCACGCTTTGAGTTGCAGTGGCCAAAAAATCTTTCCGCACTGAATGTGACCAAAATGGACACACTTAGTCCATAAACTGCTGAGGAATCATTCACCCAGAGAATGCTAACTTGAGTTGACAGACCAATCTGACACTCAGCAAGGAGTTAGCATGAACATCAAAGGGCTGGCATTGTGTTTAAGCAGTGCCCTTCTTATCCCAAATTTACAGGCCAAGCCGATAGACTTTACCCCCGGGCTTAGCGGTGGCATTAGCCTGAATGCGGGTATCAACCAAACCAACTCCCAGTTCAACACCAACGACGACAACGCCATAACGCAAGATTTGAATCGTCAGGGAAAACAAACCGAAACGGCGGCACCGTTTATTCTCGGCCGTTTGCAATACACCTTTGGTAATCAAGCGATTTTCGTTGGGAACAGCGAAGATCAAATTAGTGAAGCGCAATTTCAAGCTGAAGTTGGCTACATCCAGATTCTGGCAAAAGGAACCTACCTCACCGCCGCGATGTTTGGCAATATGCCGGGCATGGATGAAACGTGGCAAGATCCGTATCTGACTAACCAAGAGCGTCAAACAACCGAGCAGAACATCATGGGCGGCCGATTGGCCTTCAGTACACAGATCCCATTTCCAGTGACGCTCAAGTATGCCTTTGCGCAGAGTGAAATTGATGATGATACGATTGGCATTTCTCAATCGTTAAGCAGTGCTCAACAGAAATCGCTGCGACGCGACAGCACCTATCAACGTGTCGGGGTTGAACTTTCCTTTCCTTTGTCACAAACCTTCATTCTCTCACCTGCTTTTTACTACACCGACAAAAATGCCGATGGCAGTGCGCAGAGCTCAGCAGAAATCGCCACTCAGTTATCGGTGGTAGCCATGCAAAATCGTCATGAGCTGATTGCGACGGTGCGAAATAGCGAAGCGGAATACGATGCCGAAAATCCGGTATTTAATCTCCGTCAGGATTACAAAGCGTTCAGTGTGTTTGCCGTGTACAACTACCACAATCCGTTTGCGCTACAGAAACACGCAACTGAACGTGATGGCCGGATATCAGCAGCACGAGTCGGACATCGATTTCTACGACAGTGAGAATACTTTTATCTCAACAGGTATCAGTTACACCTTCTAGCACCTAAGGAAAACAAACATGTTTAAGTCAGCGAAAATTGTCCTCATGTTTGGCGTAATGGCACTTGTCTCGGGATGTGATGTCGATGATGTTACCGATGCCGATAAACTGAGCAAACCGACCGTCAATGCCGGATCAGATCAGCTGTTAAAATTGCCCCTCAACAGCATCACCCTTTCAGGCTCAGCCAAATCGTTTCTCTCGGTTTATAAAATCAAGACCACCAGTTGGAGCCAAGTTGCCGGACCACAGCAACTGGCGCTGCTCAACGCCGACAAGCTAACCGCCACTGCGCTCTACCCAGCTACCGCTGGCACGTATATTTTTCAGCTTTACGCCAAAGACACTGGCGGACGGAGCAATACCGATCAAGTGAAAATCATTATTGAGCCCGCCACTCAAGCCAGTGCGATTCGTCGTATGCAAAGCAACACGGTATCAAATGAAATCGCCGCCGTTTCATGGCGTTACGGCGCCCAAAACCAAGGCGTGCTGGTATTCGCGGCGCTCGGAAACATTGATCTAAGCGAGCTCAAACAACAGCTCAATCTTGCCATCGAGGAACTCAACAGTGCAGCCGAGCTTTCACTCGATTTCTCGCAAAGCACTGGCGGAGATGTGCAAACTGCGCTGCAAATCATCGAAACGCTGTCACAGCAAAGCTTGCCCGTTTGTCTACAGGATAGGTGCTCTCAGTTGTATGCGGGATACTTGAGCGAGCGAGCTTTCTCTCTTGAACCTCACTGCAACAGCGTTCCAATGTGCGTTGATGGGCTACTGCAAGAGCGCAGAGATTAAAGTGGTAAAAAACACTTGTTATAAAAAAACCGCGCAAAGGCGCGGCTTTTTTACACAGAACTCGGCTAAAAAAGCTTATGCCGCCCGAGGAGCGAATGAGACAAGGTTGTGCCATCCACCAGCTCAAGCTCGCCGCCAACAGGCACCCCGTGGGCAATACGGCTGGCGGTCACTTGATGCTCGCGGCATAACTCTGCGATGTAATGCGCGGTGGCCTCGCCTTCAACCGTTGGGTTGGTCGCCAAAATCACTTCCGTGATGTCGCCACGACGCAGACGATAATCCAGCACATCCAAGCCAATATCACTCGGGCCGATCCCATCTAAAGGCGATAGATGCCCCATCAGCACAAAGTAGCGGCCAGAAAACTGCCCAGTAGCTTCCACGGCGGCGATATCTGCCGGGCTTTCCACCACGCACAATAAGCCGTTTTCCTGACGTTTTGGATTGGTGCAGATGTTACACACTTCCTCTTCAGTAAAGGTTCGGCATTCGTTGCAGTGGCCGATTTCGGTCATCGCATGATTTAGGGCGTCTGCAAGCTGCAATCCGCCTTTTCTGTCTCTCTGTAACAAATGAAAGGCCATACGCTGCGCCGACTTGGGGCCAACCCCAGGTAGACAACGTAAGGCCTCCATCAATTGTTCCAGCATATGACTGGTACGCATTGGCTAACCTTGTCGATTAGAAAGGCATTTTCATGCCTGGTGGTAGTTGCATACCGCCAGTGATGCTTGCCATCTTCTCTTTCTGCGTCTCTTCAACACGGCGCGCCGCATCATTGAACGCTGCGGCAATCAAATCTTCCAGCATCTCTTTGTCGTCTTCCATCAAGCTTTCGTCGATGTCAACGCGGCGCACGCTGTGGCTACCTGTGATGGTGATTTTAACCAGACCCGCGCCTGATTCACCCACCACTTCCATATTTGCGATTTCTTCTTGAAGCTTTTGCATGCGATCTTGCATTTGCTGGGCCTGCTTCATTAGGTTGCCCATACCGCCTTTACCAAACATGTTTATCTCTCTGGTTGAATGAGGTGTTCACAATGGATGGGGTCGAGAAAGCGATATTTCAACCCCGGGAATATTTTAGACAGGTCGAACACTGTCTCTGTCCAGTTCCGCGCTAAATCGGCGCAAAATAAACTGTACGTTGGGATCTTCTTCCAGGCTGGTAAAAGCCTGCTGTAATTTCTGCTGATAGAGACGCTCACGCAGCTCCAAAGGTGTTTCACCTTGTTCGCCAATCTCGACCGAAAGATGACACTCTTCTCCCAGCACTCGATTGAGTGCGTGCAGCAGTTCGTTTTGTGCCTTGTCGGTGTTCAAGTGTTGCTGATGCGGCCGTAGCGTCAAAGCGATGGTCGAGCCCTCTTTTTGGTAAACGGAATTGAGAGCAAGCTGCTCAACCAGTTTTGCCGTCTCCAATCGAGTAATAAGGCGCGCCCATTCACTTTGTTCAAGGGATTGTGCAATCAGCTTTTCCGCCATCTCTGGCGTTTTTTCATGCTCAAGAGCACGTTTGATTTCACTTGGCGTCAGCTCTTTCTGTTTTGGTTGCTGCGGTGTGAGGGTTGGACGCCACTGATAAGGCTCGTTATCCGCCTCCACCACCGTTTCTATGGCCGCAGCTTTGCTTGGCGACATCGACATCGTGCCGGCGTTTTTCTGCGCGACACGATCTAACACCGACTCTTTACTCGCCGATGCCGCGTTAGGCTTTTTTGCCCCACCACTTTGTTGTAAGCCTTTGCGCTGCGATCTCAACTGATGGCGCAGCCCTGTAGCAGGAGTTGGTGCTGGAGATTCAGCAGCAGGCGTTGGCATTTCGCGCATGTCGGGGTGGTAAGGCGCCTCGTAGTGCTCTGGCGGCCTATCATCCGTTGGAACGTCATCCATATAGTGCGCGGGCACATCATACTGCGCTGGCGGCTGTTGCATCGGCGGTGCAGACGCTAAAGGGCGTGATGGCTCTGGCTGTACATTGGGCCGACCCGTTACCTGTGCATGTTGACTGGCTGGTGCGCTGCTCGATGCGGGTGCTTGAGCTTGAGCTTGCTCTACAGGCGCAGGAGCGGGCGAAGAAACCGGTGTGCTCTCGCTTGAAACCAGATTTATCTGCGCCGCTGTTGCTGGGCGAAACGCCATCATACGCAACACGATCATTTCCATACAGATACGGCCGTTTGGTGCAAGCGGCAAGTCTTGCCGCCCTTTCAAGCTAATCTGATAAAAAAGCTGCACGTCTTGCGGCGACAAACTGCGGCCCAACAGCTCAATTTTTTCCGCATCGGGCTGGCTTTTATCGAGCGTAGACGGTAATAGCTGATACATACCGACACGGTGTAACTGCGTCGCTAACTGCTGAAGTAGGCCGTCCCACTCAACGCCGTTTTGCGCCAGATACGCCACTTTTTCCATCGCGACTTGCGGCTGTTTGCTGCTGATGGCTTCCAGCAGATGAATGGCTTGGTCAGTATCGATGGTGCCGAGCATATGGCTGACAACGTCAGTGAGAATGTTGCCATTACCGAGCGCAATCGCTTGATCTGTTAAGCTCAGCGCATCACGCATACTGCCATCGGCAGCATGGGAAATCATGCCAAGTGCACGCGCTTCCGCCGTCACTTGCTCTTTGGCGAGGATCACATCCAACTGTTGGTGAATGGCATCAACGCTGATCGGTTTGAGATGAAACTGCAAACAACGTGACAAAATTGTCACTGGCAGTTTTTGTGGATCGGTGGTCGCGAGTAAGAACTTCACATACTCCGGCGGCTCTTCCAGCGTTTTTAACAGCGCATTGAAAGAGTGACGCGAGAGCATGTGAACTTCGTCGATAAGATAGACTTTGAATCGACCACGTGCTGGTTTGTATTGCACGTTATCCAGCAGTTCACGAGTGTCTTCCACCTTAGTGCGAGAAGCGGCATCAATCTCCAGCAGATCGACAAAACGACCTTGGTCAATCTCCTGACAAGTCGCACACTGGCCGCAAGGCTGTGAGGTAATCCCCGTTTCGCAGTTCAATCCTTTGGCAAACAGTCGGCCAATCGTGGTTTTACCTACCCCGCGAGTCCCGCTAAAAAGGTAAGCGTGATGCAGACGATTGTGGGCAAGTGCATTTTCCAATGCGGTCAAAACATGACTCTGCCCAACCACTTCCTTGAACTGACGCGGACGCCACTTTCGCGCTAAAGCTAAATAACTCATTGACTTAATTAGTGTCCTTCGAATTCGCAGATGCTGTAAACGTTAAGACCTAGACCTTCTAGACGTTTATCACCACCAATCTCTGGCAGGTTGATCACAAAAGCAGCGTGCTCGACCACGCCACCTAATTGGCGGATAAGTTTCGTCGTTGCTTCAATGGTACCGCCAGTGGCCAGAAGGTCATCAACCACCAAAACTTTATCGCCCGCGCTGATCGCATCAACGTGAATTTCCAGTGTATCGACGCCATACTCGAGCTCATAGGATTGAGCCAGTGTCGCGCGTGGCAGTTTACCCGGCTTACGCACAGGGACAAAACCGACGCCCAGTTGCAACGCAAGTGGCGCACCAAACAGGAAACCACGTGCTTCTGTGCCAACCACTTTGGTAAAGCCCATCTCTTTGTACTTGTCGACCAGCAGTTGAATGGTCGCTTGGTAGGCCGCGGCGTCTTCCAGCAGACTGGTCACGTCGCGAAAGAGAATCCCCGGCTTTGGGTAATCCTGAATGCTTTTTATACTGGCTTTGATCTGTGAAATTGTGTTGGTAGTCATAATATCGATTTACTTAGATTGGCTCACCGCCCTCTATTGTTATCACGCTATTATGAGGGCAAGGAAACGGGTGGTTCTTGTCGTTATAGGGCTGACATCGAAAGTCCATAACGCTAAAAAAACAAACGCCCACTCGAAGAGCGGGCACACTTTTCTTCCCAATTCTAGTCACTTTCCCTGCACTCATCAACCGAACCAATCACAGGGAGACGTACAAAAATGCTAAGCAAAACGATTAACCCGCACATCAGCGCAATTTTCAGCCAGAGAAACGGGGCGAACCAAATGGAAAAGGCAAAACTGATAAGGATAAATAGCGCACCACGTTTTTTCACCTGTGGAGTCACGGCTCGGTGTTGCTGCCAGTTGGTCAATATCGGGCCAAACGTTTTATGGCTATGTAACCAATAATGGAATCGTGGGCTAGAGCGCAGAAAACAAGCGCTGGCTAACAAGATGAAAGGAGTGGTAGGTAAAAGCGGTAAAACAATACCGGCAATGCCTAAGCATAAACTGAGCCCACCAACGATATTAAGCAGAAAGCGGCGAATACGAATGATGGACTCCAGTATTTAAAAACCAGCGTAACCGTTAAAAACACGTAGCCAGGTTAGGGTTGCAGGTAGGGTTGGAATTAAAAGCACCGCGATAAAACCAAGGAAATAAAAAAGGTTGTACGGCTCTTTGAAGTCTTCGTTTGCCATGATGTCACACTCTTCACTAGATAACTTTACTTACGCGCATTTTAGTTAACCAAAGGTTACCAAAGTGGCTTATTATTGTTGCGCGGCAACTATACAGCAAAGGCAACTGACCAAACACAGACAAAAAGTAAGGTTAAACGACAAACGTGACGGACACCATCACGTTTGTCATTCTGATAAAGAGTTAGTTTTTGCGCATCATCGTCAGACTGAAACTGGATGTTCCCAAACAGCCCAGCGTTAATTGCCCAGCACCATGAATCGCCAAGTCCCGAGTGATAAAGTTCGCTAAGCAGCCATGACCCAGCTTCTTACCTGCCGAAATATGCTGTTTGCTGTATCCGTTTGACCATACGCTATCTAGCCCTGCGGGGAGCAGAGAAACGGTGCCATCAGTCAGGTCAGCGATACCAAGCAGAGCATTGATGGGTTTCGGCGCACTCAGAATAGCGGATGCCTTTTTCAAGAACATCAGCAATGTCTTTCAGATCAGCGTTAAAGCTTTTTAGATGGCGCAGGTAGTCATCAAACAGAGCACGTATTAGCAAGGTACTGGCAGCACCGCCCTGCTCTACCGATGAGGAATCGACCAAGTAAAATGCAAACTGCCCACTCATCAGCCAACGATAATCAAAAATGAGCGGCATCATATCGGCAGATTGCAACAGCTTATAAGAACATTTCCAATCACCCAGCGAGGTGTCTCTCTCCGGTAACAAAGCATGAAGCAAGTCTTTTGCCGCGCTGGGATTGTCTTGCAAATAACTCAGATGCCAATGCAGCTCTTGTTCATCCGGCAGTTGCCCACCGTCATCAACGCGAAACCACTGACTGGAAAAATCTCGTTGATCGGCAATATGATGAAAAGAATCTTCCAAGGTATTTTCAATGGCTTGGGCCAGATGGCTATAATTACCAATCGGTTTGGGCAGAAAATCTTTGATGCCATAGCGAAGCGCTTTGGCCACATCCGACATTTCTTCGGTCGCAGACACGACAATAAGAGGCAGTGATGGGTATTCCAAACTCACTTCCTCTACAAATTCAATGCCATCTAACACTGGCATGGACAGGTCACAAAGGATCACGTCCGGATCGTGCTCACGCAGCAGTTGCAGCGCTTGCAATCCATTTTCCGACTCAACAACCTTGTACCCTAACCCAGCCAAATACGCACTGGTGATACGACGGAAGATGGGATCATCGTCAACAAGCATGATCTGTGTTGACGTTGCTGCTTCCCTTGCCGAGGCCGTTGCCGTTTGACTGTGAGTCTTGTACATATGCTTCACCTCACGCACTCAGTCAAAGTAGTTAACGATTTTTTATTATTGTTTTAGGTCAGTAAGCAATGCGATTTCGCTCCCTGCGAACATCCCAATTGCGTTGTTTAAAAGTTAGCTGTTAAAGGTGATTTATACAAATGTTCCACACTATATCAGCACTTCCTACTAGATGTATGGCTAAACCTAAACAGTGCGACATGTTGACATGAAGCAAGCTTTGATTGCAAAGTTAGCGCTAAATTAGGCCTCTTTGGTAAATCGATGTGTCAGGAAATATGAAACTAGATGATCTAAACCTATTTCGATTAGTAGTCGAAAATGGGAGCTATACCGCAACTTCGCGCAAGACCATGATTCCCGTGGCGACCATTACCCGACGCATTCAAGCCCTGGAAGACTCCGTAAATTTACGCTTGCTCAATCGACATGCGCGTAAACTGTCTCTCACTGAAGCAGGGGAGCGATTCTTCCATGAATGCTCACCGCTACTGCAACGGCTCACGAGCGCAGCGGAAGAGATCACCGATGAATGCCGCGGAGCATCAGGGAAGATCAAAATCTCAACCCCATACAATCTGACTAAACGCATGATGATGCCGATGCTAAACGGCTTCATGCACAAATATCCCGACATCAATATTGAACTGACGACCGAAAGTAATGCCGACCAGCTTGACCCAACCGAGTGGGATGTCATTTTTCGCGTCGGGCCACAACGTGACTCCAGTTTGATTGCGCGCAAAATCGGCGAAGTCAAAGACATTTTAGTCGCCAGCCCAGCGTATCTGAGTAACCATCCAGCTCCGACTCATGCTGAAGATCTACACTACCACTCGCTGTTAAAAGGCCACCCTTTAATGAAATGGTCGCTAAGCAATAGTAAAGGCGAGACGGTGATTAACGTCGACAGAGGACGTTTCCAAGCCAATGCGCTCAATGTGGTGCGCAGCGCTTGTTTCTGAAGGTCTGGGTATTACGTTGATGCCGGATGTAATGATCCGTGAATATATCGCCAATGGCAGCTTGGTGCGCATCCTGCCCGATTGGAGCGCAAACCCACGCGACATTTACATGCTATACAATCACAAAGATCATCTGCCAGAAAAAGTGCGTCTTTTTATTGATTACGTAATCGCCTACGATCTGCACGAATACCAACACTAATCGAGTAGGAGGAGGCCTCACGGCCTCCATCCTCTCACACCACCGTACAAGCGTGGGTCGCATACGGCGGTTCCGAATATACCTTTAGTGACTCATACCCATCTCTCAATGAGTAAAGCCCCCTCTCCTCGAACCATTTGAGTGGCATTGCGTGATTCAACTGGGGCGAGAGTGCTAAGCGCCACCACCCTTTATCAGACATCGCCAGCTTCCACGCATTTCGCTCTGTTACACCTTGTCGTTGTAACCATGTCGCTATGCTGTATCTGCGTTTGCGCTGTTTCAGGCGGTAGCATCTCAACCGACGCCGTATCCATTCGTCTAAGCGCTGCATCGCACTTTGACCTATGGCGAGCTTGAAGTAGTGCTGCCAACCTCGTAGGTATTGGGTTAACTCGGTGATGATTACCGACAACTCTCGACCTCGATTTCGCTTCGTTATTTTCCGCACTCGCTTCTTCATTTGAGCTTGTGCCGATTTTGATATCAGGAGAGTTCCGTCTATCTTGAAGCTATGGCTTAGGTAGGCTCGCTCCGTCACTCTTGTTGCTGCACTTTTCTCTCGATTCACCGTGAGCTTTAGCTTCTGCTCCAAGAACTCCGTTATCGACTCTTTGACTCGATGGGCGGCCTCCTCACTACGAACGTAGATTTGGCAGTCATCTGCATATCGACAGAACTTATGCCCTCTTCGCTCTAACTCTTTGTCCAGTTCATCTAATACGATATTGGAAAGTAACGGAGATAATGGCCCACCCTGTGGTGTTCCTCGTTGTCTTCGCTCTACTAACCCATCTCGCATTAAGCCTGCCTGTAGATAGGACCTGATGAGCTTTAATACTCGTTTATCACTGATGTCCTTAGATAATCTGTGCATCAGCCTATCATGGTTCACCGTGTCGAAGTATTTGGCTAGATCGATATCCACTACATAACCCCGCCCTTCTCTGATATAGCGGCTTGCTGCCGCAAGCGCATGATGCGCACTGCGGTTTCGGCCTGAACCCGTAGCTGCTGTTGGAGAGCTTCGGCTCATAGATATCAGTCAGCACCGATGTGATCGCCTGTTGGACTATCCTATCCAGTACCGTGGGGATACCTAATTGCCTGACGCCACCATTCGGCTTGGGGATTTCTACACCCAGAACAGGTTGAGGTTGGTAGCTTCCGTCCAGAAGACTCTGGCGGAGCGCTTGCCCATTTGAAGCTTGTCGAAGTTTAGAGATGGTCGCTGTGATGTCGAGTCTGTCGACACCTGCGCACCCCTTGTTCTTCTTCACGCGTCGAAGGGCATGGTTCAAATTCGCTGAGGAGCTGATT
Organism: Vibrio cidicii; assembly: GCF_009763805.1. NCBI lineage: Bacteria > Pseudomonadati > Pseudomonadota > Gammaproteobacteria > Vibrionales > Vibrionaceae > Vibrio > Vibrio cidicii. Next base: position 1,930,477 of record NZ_CP046804.1, read on the forward strand.
TGTTCCATCAGCGGTGTGGGGGGCACCAAGACTCGTCCTCCTTTCTACGCCGATCATGCTTGTCATTCTTCGTGACCATGAGCTCTACTTGTGGCTTTGCCCATTGGGACGTAGAGATGATTTTCATCTTGCTATGACTCCACATCATTGAGTAAATAGTGACTGCTTCTTGATATATTCAGTTCAGGCCTTCCTTTGAGTTGTACTTCCTCAAAGTACTATGCCTTCTGCTGACTTCTCATTGCCCATCACACAACATCACTGCTGTGTTAGTCTCATCTGAGACAGGCAATGAGATCTCCCGAGGTAAGACGTTGCTCTTTCCCTTGGCCGTGCCTGATTTACCTATACACACTTCCCGTCGAGGCATTGGGCTATTCTATCTATTGCTAGGTTACCCAAGTTGTACAGGCCTACTATCAGATTTCTGTTCGTCACAACCAAGTTTTGCCGTTTGCTTCCTTCAGGTTTCACCTCACGGTGAACACCCTTGCATAGGCTAACGGTTCTCGCTCGACTGAGCCCGTAGAGGACTTTCACCTCCTAGATCAACGCCATGCTCGGCGCACAAAACAAAAACCAGAGCTGCGGCTCTGGTTTTTCATTGTGTACGACGTTGAACGTTACGCTTCTTCGTTGTGCAGCTCTAGGTTTGCTAGGTCCTGCTGAATCTCTCGTTCCAATTTTGCATCATCGTTGCGCAGTGAGTCGAGAAAATCCAGATACTGTTGATCGATGTCCCCCGTCACATATTCACCATTAAATACGGACGTATCGAATTGGCTAATGTCTGGGTTGCCCATACCAACGGCGTCCACCAAATCTTCCAATTTCTGGAAAATCAACGCATCGGCACCAATCAACTTACAGATGGTTTCATTATCACGTCCGTGCGCAATCAATTCGTTCGCACTCGGCATATCGATGCCATAGACGTTCGGGAAACGCACTTCTGGCGCAGCGGATACGATATATACTTTCTTTGCGCCGGAATCACGCGCCATTTCGATAATCTGCTCAGAGGTGGTGCCACGCACGATAGAGTCATCAACCAGCAACACGTTTTTATCTTTAAACTCAGAACGAATGGCATTGAGTTTACGGCGTACCGATTTCTTGCGCAGTTGCTGACCAGGCATGATGAAAGTACGGCCAACGTAGCGATTCTTCACAAAACCTTGGCGGTACGGAATATCAATCGCTTGAGCAATTTGCAGAGCGATGTCGCAGGACGTCTCTGGAATAGGGATCACCACATCAATATCGAGATCGGCATACTCTTCTTTGATGCGTTCGCCAAGTTTTTTACCCATCTCAACGCGCGCACTGTAAACCGAAATCTTATCGATAAAAGAGTCTGGACGGGCAAAGTAAACAAATTCGAAAATACATGGATTGAGTTTCGGGTTATCGGCGCACTGTTTCGAGAACAGTTGTCCATCAAAGGTGACATAAATAGCTTCACCGGGAGCCACATCACGCAGGAAGTCAAATCCCACCGCATCAAGCGCAACCGATTCAGAAGCCACCATGTATTCCGTCTGGCCATTTTCTTCACGCTTACCCAAGCAAAGTGGTCGAATGCCATGCGGGTCACGAAAAGCCACCATTCCGTGGCCAATAATCATCGCCGTCACCGCATAAGCACCGCGGATAGTACGATGAACATTAGTGATGGCGCGGAAAACATCCTCTGCCGTTACATTGCCTTTGACGGTATCAATTTCGTGTGCAAGCACATTGAGCAGAACTTCGGAATCCGAGGTGGTGTTGATGTGGCGACGGTCTTTTTCAAACAGTTTTTGACGAACTTCATGGGCATTAGTCAAATTGCCATTGTGCGCCAAACAAATACCAAAAGGAGAGTTTACGTAAAATGGCTGAGCTTCCGAGGCACTAGAAACTGCCTGCTGTCGGATAGCGTACATGGCCGATACCAACGTTTCCTTGTAGACGCTGCATGTGTTTCGCTTCAAAAACATCTTTCACCAGGCCGTTTGCTTTACGCAGACGAAAACGATTGCTTTCTATGGTACAAATACCCGCGGCATCTTGGCCACGATGCTGTAACACTGTTAACGCGTCATAAATTGACTGGTTTACAGGGGTTGTGCCCACGATTCCAACAATACCACACATGTCCTAATCCTCGATTTGCGACAGTTGCTGGCACTATTTGAGAGTGCCAGACAAAAAACTTGATGTTGCTTGTAAATGCTCGAAGAAGGGAGCGATGATGCGGCTGAATTCGGGAACCAACTGCGAACTCTTCCACCACTCCGAGCTTGGGAATGCAGTAAACGCATCCATAAAAAACAGCACCGCAGAGACAATCAATACTCCACGTAAACCACCAAAAACCACACCGAGAATCCGGTCGGTACCTGACAGCCCTGTTTTTTGTACCAGTTGAGCAATCACATAATTGACGACTGCACCAACGACTAAGGTTGCGACAAACAGTGCCGCTATCGCAGCTCCGTTGCGAAACATGTCGTCTTCGATGTTGGTAAAATACACCGCAAGTTTGGCGTAGTAGTTACTGGAGATAAAAAAGGCTCCAAACCAAATCACCAACGACAATGCCTCTTTGGCAAAACCGCGAACTAAACTGATCAGAGCTGAGAATCCGATCACCCCTAAAATGACAAAATCTAACCAATTCATTTTTTCTTCATCTTAAGTTGGCGCGCATTTTAACAGAAAAAATGCCGACGCAAACGTTTTCTTATGGGTTTAATGGTCTAAATTTGAGCAACTGACCTTTCGAACCGGTAATTTTTTCCAATTCTAGGATCTGTCGCTCCAGTTTACTTTTTGAAACGTCTGGACCGATGACAACGCGGGTAAAACCGTTTTCTTGGATGGTGTGTGCTTGATAACCACGCTTTTGCAGATCCTTCACCATGTTCTGAGCATTTTCGGCATTACGCAGCGCCATCAATTGAATAATCCAGCCGGAGTCCTGATAGCTATTTTTCTCATCAACCGATTGAACTGCAACGGTGACCTCCTCTTTGCTCGGCTTATCTTTAGCCGCGCCATCCTTTGACGTCACTGTGGTCACAACAGGTGACTCCGGCAACGCCATGGTGTCTTCGACTGGTTCAAGGATCTCAAAGTTTTCCACTTCGCTGTCGAGCTCTGGCTTAATCGGGATCGTGGCAAACTCTTCTCGGTAGTGCAGTTTTTCTCCATCCAACACATCCGGTAGGATAATCACCCCAACCGCCACCAAAATAATGGTTCCGACCAGCCGGCTTTGAAACTTACTTGCCATTTAATTACCTTTTTGTTGCCAATACTCCAGCACTTCACCAACGGTATGAAACGACCCCACCACCAACACCATCTCTTCGCTGCTGACGTCATTCATTGCTTGCTCAAACGCTGCGACAGGCGTCTCGTACCCCACTGTTTCAGGCGGCAAATAGCCGAGCAGCTCGCGAGCATTAGCCGCTCTTGGTCCGGTCAATGACGCGGGATACCAATGCGTAGCGACGGGAGAAAGCGCAGCTAGCGTTGCGCGGATGTCTTTGTCATGCAGCATCGCAACCACCACACGGATGGTTTTATCAGGATAGTTCAACTGTAACTGGCGAGTTAGGTATTGCGCTGAGTGTGGATTATGCGCCACATCCATGAGCACCAACGGCGCTTGCTGCAACACTTGCATTCGTCCAGCTAAACGCGCATTTTTCAGGCCGTTGACAATATTGACATCACTGAGCTCTAAATTAGAGACTCCAAGTGCCATCAAGGCCGTTGCGGCATTGGGCAAAGGCAACCCAGGGACAGGGAGATCATCTAACGCAAACGCGCCATGTTGCCAGTTTCCAACGTTCACCGTGCTGCTGATAATCAAATTGGATGCCAACCTGATAGAGCTCAGCGCCAATGTCGTCAGCGTGAGCTGCGACGGTGGCTGGCGGAGTCGGTTGACCGCAGATCGCAGGTTTGCCGCTGCGGAAAATACCCGCTTTTTCATAGCCGATCACCGCAATGTCATCGCCTAACCAATCAACGTGATCCAAAGCCAAGCTAGTGATCACACATACATCGTGGTCCACCACATTGGTGGCATCGAGGCGGCCACCGAGGCCCACTTCGAGGAGAACCACATCCACTTGCTCGGTTTGAAATAGTCTCAGCGCCGCTAAGGTGCCGAATTCGAAAAAACTCAGGCTTATCTCACCACGCTGTTTTTCAATAAAGTCAAACGCTGCGCAGTGTTTATCATCTGCGAGATCCACGCCATTAATACGCACGCGCTCGTTGTAGCGAATCAGGTGGGGTGAGCTATACACGCCTACGGAGTACCCAGCATCTAACAGGATCGCTTCCATTAATGCACAGGTTGAACCCTTGCCGTTGGTTCCCGCAACAGTGATCACCGTTGGGGCTGGTTTGGTGAGTTGGGCCTTAGCAGCAACCGCTTGAACGCGATCGAGACCAAGGTCAATTGCTGAAGTATGAATATTTGCTAAATAATCAAGCCACACCGCCATTGGGGATGTGGCTTGAGGAATTGGGTTTGGCTTCATCTAACGTTAACCATCAAAGACTTGGTTGTTTGTTAGCAGCTACTTTACCCTTTTTCGTCCGCTTCTGGTACAGAATATGCGGCTTCATTTGGTGCATCGTGCACAGAAACCACCAGCGGCGACTTATGATTGGTCATTTTCGCAATCAAACCACCAACGCGCTGACGCATTTCACGGCGGTCAACAATCATATCGATCGCGCCATGCTCAAGCAGGAACTCGCTGCGTTGGAAACCTTCTGGCAAGTCTTCGCGCACGGTTTGTTCGATCACACGACGACCAGCAAAGCCGATCAGCGCTTTAGGTTCACCGATGTTAATGTCGCCCAACATGGCCAAACTTGCCGAAACTCCGCCCATGGTTGGATCCGTCATGACCGAAATAAACGGCAACCCTTTGGCCGATAGGCGTTCAAGTGCTGCACTGGTTTTTGCCATCTGCATCAGAGACATCAACGCCTCTTGCATACGCGCACCGCCACTGGCCGAGAAACAGACCAGAGCACAATTGTTTTCCATCGCTGCTTCAACTGCACGTACAAAACGCGCACCAACAACAGAGCCCATTGAACCGCCCATAAAGGAGAACTCAAACGCACAAGCGACCACTGGGATACCCAATAACTCGCCTTTCATCGCCACCAATGCATCTTTCTCGCCGCTGCTCTTCTGAGCCGCCGCAATACGCTCTTTGTAACGCTTAGAATCTTTAAACTTCAGTTTATCTTGTGGCTCTAGCTCTGTGCCTAGCTCCACTCGTTCACCCTCATCCAAAAACGTTTCTAGACGACGACGTGCTTTCATACGCATGTGATGATTACACTTGGGGCAAACTTCAAGATTACGTTCTAGCTCTGCATGGTACAGAACTTGTTCACATGACGTACATTTGGTCCAAACACCTTCTGGAATCGATGCTTTACGTGAACTTACAATGTTGCTTTTCTCTAAAATCTTTTCAAGCCAACTCATGGAAGACCTTTTCTATCAACGCTCCCGCTCCATAGCGAAAGACAAAAATTCGGAATTACGCGTGGGGATTAAACCACATATAAAGACAACTGTAGATAAAAAACTGGTTGTACCTATTTTTCTACAACATGTTACCTGCTAAACGACGCATTTTTTTGAATGCGAGTCTCACTATAAGTTCAAATTATCTGGCAAAAATAGCGGACCGATCGGCTCACGAGGCAATTCAAATGCCTGTGGATAATCAACATCCACCAGATATAAGCCTTCAGCCTTGGCTGTGGGTCCAGCTAGTTTGCGATCTTTGGCTTCGAGCAGCCATTGAATCCACTCGGGCGATTGTTCGCCACGCCCGACCATAATTAGGCTTCCGGTAATGTTGCGCACCATATGGTGGACAAATGCATTCGCTTTGATATCAATCACGATGTAGTGCCCATGACGTGTAACATTTAAGTGCATTAAGTTACGAAACGGACTATGCGATTGGCAATGCACTGCTCGAAACGAGGTAAAGTCGTTCTCACCGAGCAGATATTGTCCAGCCAAATGCATTTTTTTCTCATCAAGTTCACCATGATAGTGGCTGACACCACGCCCAAGAATAGCGGGTCGCAATGCATGGTTATAAATGATGTAGCGATAGCGCCGCGCAGTGGCAGAAAAACGGGCATGAAATTCATCAGGTACTTCTTTCGCCCAGCGCACCGCAATATCTCCCGGCAGATTCGCATTGGTTCCCATCATCCAAGCAACCATCTTGCGGCTTACATCGGTATCAAAGTGCACAACTTGCCCAGTACCGTGGACACCTGCATCGGTGCGCCCAGCACATTGAACTTCAACAGGATGGTTCGCGACCTTGGAAAGCGCACTTTCGAGCTTTTCCTGTACGCTCTTTACTTCTCGCTGTCTCTGCCAGCCAAAGTAGTCACTGCCGTTGTATTCGATGCCTAATGCAATTCTCATGTTAACCTTCGATTTGATTCTGGGGCGGGAAGTATAAACGCTTGGCAAGAGAATTTCTAACCGTGAAAAGCAAGGGCAGCCTACGCTGCCCTTGCTTCAGCCGATTAACGGCCATTAATTTTGTCGATGAGTTGTTTCGCTTCACGACGTACCGCATCATCGCCGTACACTATCGCTTCTTCGAGTAACTTAACCGCGCCACTCTCATCGTTCATTTCGATATAAATCTTGGCCAAATCGAGTTTACCCGCTGCTTCCGCATTCTCATCCACATCAATGTCGCTAATATCGCCAATCACATCTGGAAACTCATCCAATCCTACATCCAGCTTGAGATCCGGGTCATCTAACTCAACCTCATCGCCATCGACTTGGGCCATTAACTCATCGATGGTCATAAATTGATGGCGTTTTGGGTCAAAATCGTCCTGCTCGGCCCAGTTTTCGTCGTCAATCGTCGGCTGTTGCAGTGCTTCTTCAGAGCCCCAGATTTCTCGTTCATCTTCTGGCATCTCTTCTGTAGCGCCAAGCGTCGGCTCCTCTGGCAGCTTAAAGCCATCCCAGTCTTCACCAACGGCCAGCATTGCTTCAAGATCCATTCCCGCACTGGCAACCGTATCGCCATCAAGCTCACCTGCGAAGAAGTCATCCTCAAACGGCTCTTCAGAAAGCAAGTTAGCCATAGCGGCTTCATCAAATTGTTGCAGTACTTCATCTTCGGCGAGATTGAAATCCGCTTCTTGAGCAAATACATCATATAACGCATCTTGCTCGTCATATGAGGAAGCGTCGCCCTGAACGGATTGGCCAAGCGGCCTATCATGTTCGTTTTGAAACGAAGGCAATTCGAGATCATTAAACGGGAAATCTTGCTCATCCTGTTCTGATGGCTCCAGCTCTTCACCGAGTTCACTCGCAACCGAGCTAATCGCGTCTTCTTCGCCAAACTCAGGCAAATCGAGATCATCAATGACGAAATCGTCATCTTCTGGCTCAGGTAAATCGTCGAGCTCAAAGGACGGTTCATCGGCGACCGCCTCAAGCGCTTCTTCTTCACCAAACTGTGGCAGTTCGATCTCTTCTGCATCTTCGCTTGGCAAATTCTCGGTGTCTAACGACGGCTCTGTTTCGATCTGGGCTAGGACGTCTTCTTCGCCGAGCTCTGGCAAATCAAGATCATCGAGCTCCAGTGCCTCTTCTTCACCAAACTCAGGCAGCTCTAAATCGTCCAGCTCCAGCGCTTGGTCTTCAATGACATCAGACTCCGCCTCTGGCTCTTCGGCCATCGCAGCCAGCGTGTCTTCTTCGCCAAACTCAGGCAGGTCTAAATCGTCTAGCTCCAGCGCTTGGTCTTCGATGACATCAGACTCCGCCTCTGGCTCTTCGGCCATCGCCGCCAATGGGTCTTCTTCACCAAACTCGGGCAGGTCTAAATCGTCCAGCTCCAGCGCTTGGTCTTCGATAACATCAGACTGCGCCTCTGGCTCTTCGGCCATCGCCGCCAGGGCCTCTTCTTCACCGAACTCGGGCAGCTCTAAATCGTCCAGCTCCAGCGCTTGGTCTTCAATGACATCAGACTCCGTCTCTGGCTCTTCGGCCATCGCCGCCAGCGCGTCTTCTTCACCAAACTCGGGCAGATCTAAATCGTCCAGCTCCAGCGCTTGGTCTTCGATAACATCAGACTGCGCCTCTGGCTCTTCGGCCATCGCAGCCAGAACCTCTTCTTCGCCGAACTCGGGCAGCTCTAAATCGTCCAGCTCCAGCGCTTGGTCTTCGATAACATCAGACTGCGCCTCTGGCTCTTCGGCCATCGCCGCCAGCGCGTCTTCTTCACCAAACTCAGGCAGGTCTAAATCGTCCAGCTCCAGCGCTTGGTCTTCAATGAGATCAGACTGCGCCTCTGGCTCTTCAGCCGTCGCCGCCAGTGCGTCTTCTTCACCAAACTCGGGCAGATCTAAATCGTCTAGATCCAGCGCTTGGTCTTCGATAACATCAGACTCCGCCTCTGGCTCTTCAGCCGTCGCTGCCAGTGCGTCTTCTTCGCCGAACTCAGGCAGATCTAAATCGTCCAGCTCCAGCGCTTGCTCTTCAATGAGATCAGACTGCGACTCTGGCTCTTCGGCCTCACCAAACTCATTTAACTCAAGCTCGTTCAGCCCAATCGCATCAGCGCCTAATGAAGCTTCTGACTCTTGATCAGCTTCGTTCTCACTGGCTGTCCGTGCATCTTCTTCATCAAATTCTGGTAAATCCGCATCATCCAGCACTTCATCATCATGCGAGGCGGGAGCAAGGGCTTCCTCGTCTTGAAGCGCTGCATTATCTTCATTCGCAAAAGCGTCTTCATCAGCGAAAGCGGCTAGCGATTCCTCTTGCTGCCTTGGCATCTCAGGCTCAATTTGCCCAAAGCCGTCTAACTCGCTTTCAGCGGCGGCCCAATCTTCTTCCTGCGGCGTACCAAACTCATTGGCAACCGTATTGGGTGTTGGCGTAAATTGAGGGGCTTCATCCGCAGCAGGTTGCTCTTCCTGTACCTTGCTATCTGACGCTGTCTGCTCAGGATCGCTTTCGTCACTCGATGGCTCAGCCTGCAAAACCTCATCTAATGTATTATCGACTGGAACGTTTTCGTCCGCTTGAGTGAGTTCTTCGTCAGTATCCGCGCTCAACTCTTCATCAATCTGAGTATCTTGTGCTTCTTCATCACTCGGTTGCGCGTCAAAAGCAGGCTCTTCATCCGCTTTTGCTGGCGACTCAGGTTGCTCAACGTCGTCAATCGCCGCTTGTAGCCAATCTTCGTCGAGCTCGTCATCAAGCAGTTCAGACTCTTGCTGCGAGGCCGCTTCTTCCGTCAACTTATCAGAGGTATCAGATGCTGGCAGTTCTTCTACTGGCTCCTCAGATGCAACGCGTGGCTGCTCGACTTCATCGATTACCGCTTGTAACCAGTCGTCATCGTCGTCAGACTCTTGGTCTTCATGCCATTTGTCATCTTCTGCCAGTACTTGTTGTTCAAGTTCTGGCTCTAATGAGGGCTGATCGAAAAGCCCCTCTTGTTCAAATTCATCCGCAAGGTCTTGTTCGGGCTCATGTTGATAGCTGTGCGGCGTTTCGTCGCGACTTGGGCTTTCTTCAACTTCGCCACTCTCCCAAGCCTGATCATCAGCATCCGTCACTTCATCGAATGACACCTCATCAGGCAGCACATCCAAAAGCGGGTCCATCAGTGGAGCAACATCCGCCAAGTCGTCAATAAAATCTTGGCTATTGAACTCTTTGTCTAACGACGCAATATCATCGGTATTCGTTTCATCTGGCGAGATTTGCTCCAATGGTTCATCGGACAAATCCGTCTCTGGAATATTTTGTGGCTCTTGTTGCGACTCTTGCGTCAAGGCTTGCTGGCGCTCTTCTTCGACAGCGTCTTGCTTGTCGGCGCTCAGTTCAACCTCCTCATCCGACGCGTCCAAAGCCGATTCAAGCTCTTGGGCAAAATCGAACTCACTTACGTCCGACTCAGACAATAGGTCATTGTCAGGCTGCGTTTCATCCAAGCCGATCAGCTCATCAAAAAGCGCTTCATCGGAATCCTCTACACTCTCTTCAGGTGATGAAAACTGTGCTTCATCATCAAGCAGAGATGTATCACTTGTCTCATCCAGCTCCGCGTCAAGTAGCTCATCGAGCAAATCGATACTGTTTTCATCCAGCTCGGGAACCGGATCAACTTCACCAAAAGAAGCCAATTCATCAAGTTCACTCAGCGGGTCAAACTCTTCCTCTTCACTCTCTTCTGCAAGATCGAGCATTTCATCCAACAGCTCGGTGCCATCTGGCTCAAAGCTCGTTTGTGTCTCGTCAAGGCCAGCAAGCTGCTCTAGCTCATCCAACGCATCGAAACTGCTGTTATCTTCTTCCAGCATTTCATCTAGCAGTGCGGTAGAGACGTCATCGTCATCGCTTTCACTGAGGCCAGACAACGCCTCTAGTTCGTCAAAAACATCGTCCGCCGATGCTGTTTCTTTCTTTTCCTCAAACTGAGCAAAGAGATTTTCCACATCTTCATCTGATGCCATTCCAGCAGTAAAGGCATCCTCTGGCAGCTTGGTGGCACTCGGTTCGTCATCTTCCGGCTGATCAAGATCGAGATCGAACTCATCGCTATCATCTTCCTCATCCATGCTGGCAAACAAATCATCCAGCATGGATTGATCGAGGGCAGCATCGCCGAGCTCTTCACTTGGCTCGTCCGCCGCCAGCAACTCAGCAAAGTCATCTTCCGACATGGCCAAATTATCATCGGAGAGATCGAAACTATCACTTTCTTCGTCGTCGCTGATTTCGAGATCGGGCAAAGCGTCATCCAAGGCGCGTTCCATCTCTTGTAAGCCCAGTGCTTTATCTGAACCTTTGACACTGATGCCATTGGCTGAAGGTTCAAACTCGTCAAAATCGGTATCGAGGTCACCATCATCTCCAATGCTGGCAAACGGATCCTCACCGTCTTCCCCTTCCAGATTGAAGTCGAGCTCGTCGTCATCCAGGTTGCCAAAAACATCGTCTTCGTTATCTGTGGCATCATCAAACAGTTTATCGGCATCCTCTTCAGTTTCACTGAAGAGATCATCATCCAGCCCCAGCTCATCAGAAAGCTCGTCTAGCTCATCATCAGCAACGGGCGGTGGCGTCAGTGGCGCTTGTTTGCTTTCGACTTCCGGTTCTGGTGCTGACTCTTTACGACGACCAAGCAGCATGACGATCAGTAAGCCGATGAGCGCTCCCGGAATCAAGGCTGCCGCCGCAACCAACCAACCGTTTGATAAGAAGTTATCCAGCGCAGAAGGCTGTTTCTTTTGCTGCTCTGCCAGTTTTTCACGCTCTTCCGCTAGCAGTTTTTCCACCTCTGAACGGATGCGGTTTTCATCACCAAGCTCCGACTTAAGACCATCCACTTCCGATTGCACTTGGGCTAGCATCAAGCGTAAGTTGTGATTTTTCTCTTCTAACGCGGTCAACTCGCTTTCTGAGCTTTCAAGCTGCTTTTCTAGTGTTTTAACTTGCGGCGACTCGGTCTGTGTGACGACCGGTGTTTGCGGCTGGATAGCTTCTGGCGAGGCAGGTGTCACTGGTGCGCTTGGCAGAGCAACCGTTGGGCGAACAGGCGCTGGCTGCACTGCTACAGGCGCGCGTAGTTTGTCCTGATGCGCCTTCATGATGGTAACGGCTTGTTCTGTGGTCGCACTTCGTACTTGTTCTAAAGACGGGATACGCAGATTACTGCCAGGAATCAAACTGTGGATATTTTGGTTTTCAAACGCCTGCGGATTTAAACGGTAGATGGCTAAAAGGGTTTGCTGTACCGAGACGTTGTTGGCAGGTCTTAGTCTGCTGGCCACAGACCAGAGCGTTTCGTTCTCTGTCGTTGGACCGTAAAATGTCGAAGGTTGGTTGCTGCTTGGCAGGGGGGCATTAGCGCGCTCAACCTGCTCGGAAAAACTGGGCGATGATTGCACTTCCCCAGTCGGACCTACCAGTCGAATGCCGTCCGCTTGGGATACTGATGTCGGTAGCGCGGTCATTAGCAGCAAAGGGGCTAACAGGCGCTGGAAAATTTGACGCATAGAAGGCTCAGCTATGTGCTTTGGAATTATTTAAAATCATGATCTGTTAAATATATCGGATAACCATGGCAAAACTATAGGGAATAAGCCAAAAAATGTGGGGCTCACATGATATTCGTACTAATCTCACACAATTTTTTTTAAATCGAACAAAAAAGCCTCGCGCAAGACGAGGCTTTATCATTATTGGGACAACGATTAGTAGTAATCGCGAATCAGCAGTTCTGCAATTTGCACGGCGTTGGTCGCCGCCCCTTTGCGTACGTTATCTGCCACGATCCACAAGTTAACACCACTGTGATGGCTGATGTCGTTGCGAATGCGACCGACCATCACATGATCTTTACCACCAGCATCACGCACTTGGGTAGGGAACTCTTCTCCGTGGAACACTTCTACCCCATCGGTTTGTTCGAGCAATTGAACCACTTCTTCGGCGGCAATTGGTGAACGCGTTTCAATATGCACGGCTTCAGCGTGGCCGTAGAACACCGGTACCCGCACGCAAGTTGGATTCACCGTAATCGATGCATCATTAAAGATTTTTTGCGTTTCCCACACCATTTTCATCTCTTCTTTGGTGTAGCCGTTATCCATAAACTGGTCGATTTGTGGAATACAGTTAAAGGCAATTTGCTGGGAGAAACTGTTTGTTTTCTGCAGGAATGCCGTTGAGCAACTTCGCCGTTTGGCCAGCTAACTCATCAATTCCTGCTTTTCCTGCGCCAGAGACAGATTGGTAAGTGCAGACGTTAATACGTTCAATACCGACCGCATCGTAAATCGGCTTTAGCGCCACCAGCATCTGGATAGTTGAACAGTTTGGGTTAGCAATGATGTTGCGGTTGCGAAACTCGGCAATCGCTTCTGGGTTAACTTCTGGCACAACCAGCGGAATGTCGTATTCGTAACGGAAGTGCGAGGTGTTATCAATTACCACTACACCGGCTTCTGCGGCAATTGGTGCCCACTTGGCCGACAGATCGCCACCGGCAGAGAACAAGCCAATGTGGGCTTGTGACCAGTCAAACTCTTCGACATTTTGTACGTAAATTGTTTTACCGTTGAAACGGTAAGTCTTACCTTCACTGCGTTCGCTGGCGAGCAAGTAAAGCTCTCCAACAGGGAATTTACGCTCTTGCAGCACTTCCAGAATGGTTTCACCGACCGCGCCGGTCGCCCCTAAAATGGCAACATTGTATTGTTGGCTCATTGACTTACCTCAACTTGAAAACCTAATTTTGCCAGTGGTTTTAGGCGGCATTGCGCACTGCCCACCAGCGTGATGGCGCTGTATTCCCGACGATCCCAATACTCTTTACGCATCAGATCAAACGCACCCGGTGCGGCGATTTCACGTCGAAACAGCGCGTCATCTTTGCGCACATCGTAGACCAGTTGCGTGAGAGTATGCAGCGTTGCTTCATCCCATTTCCGATCCAGTACCACTTTTGGCACTGGCGCTTTTGGCAACAAGTCACTCGCGTGTGCGCGCAATTCTTGACCGAGGAACTCACAATAGCTGTTGAAGATCATCGTCGTTCCACGTGCTTTCCCCTCTAAACCGTATCCGGCAACATGAGGGGTGGCGAATGCTAACAGAGGCAGCAGTTCCATATCAACCTCTGGCTCATACTCGAACACATCCAGCGCCGCGGTAAAACCGTCTTGTTGTTGCAAACGGCACTTAAGCGCTTGATTATCGACCACAGGACCACGTGCGGCGTTAATCAAAATTTGATCCGCACGCAATGAGTTTAGAATTTCTTCGTTGATCAGGTGATGGGTTGGATATTTACCGTCGCGTGTAATTGGCGTGTGTAGGGTGATGACATCGGCTTCTTGCAACAAACGGTCAAGCGAAGTGAACTCCCGTTCATCTCCCGCTTCTTGCTTATAGGGATCATTAATTAAGACTTTAATACCAATACCAGTCAGGCATTGCTGCAAGTAACTGCCAACTTGCCCAGCACCAATAATGCCAACGGTTTGTTCAAAAACTGAAAAGCCTTGCTGCTGCGCAAGCACCATCATCACACTAAAGACGTATTCAGCGACACCAACCTTGTTACACCCTGGGGCGGCAGTAAAAAAAATGCCCTTTTCTTGTAACAGCGTTTGGTCTACGTGATCCATCCCCGCGGTTGCAGTACCGACAAATTTGAGTTTGTTCGCTTTGCTGATTAGTTCAGCATTCACTTTCGTCACTGAACGAATCATCAGTGCATCAATATCCACCAAGTCATCGGCAGTCAAACTGCGGCCCGGTTTCAAAATCACTTCACCAAGCTGGCTAAATAGCGCTTTGGCATAAGGCATGTTTTCATCAACAAGAATTTTCATGGTGGCAAATCCCAGATCCATATTGGAAAGTTGCTGTGATTGTGCCCTTTTTGCTAAAAATCTCAACACATTCACAAGCAAACAAAAAGAAAAAACCCGGCAGTTAGCCGGGTAAAATTCCAGAACAAAAGGATCTCGTCCCGCTCTCCATGGGACAGAGTCTGCGTCTGTTCGATCAGTGGTACTGATCAAGCTCTGGAAACTGGTAACCGTGCTGCGATGCAACACGGCTGAGCTTTGCCATTAACCTTGGTATTTTTTAATCACCAAAGTCGCATTGGTACCACCGAAACCAAAGCTGTTCGACATCACTGTATTCAATTCTGCTTCACGCATTTCAGTCACAATATCAAGGCCTTCAGCCGCAGCGTCTAGGTTTTCGATATTGATGCTTGGTGCGATAAAGTTGTGGTGCAACATCAAGGTTGAATAGATCGCTTCATGCACACCTGCAGCGCCAAGTGCATGGCCGGTCATGGCTTTAGTCGCTGAAATCGCTGGGCTGTTGGCCGAGAAGATCTCTTGAATAGCGCCAAGCTCTTTCACATCGCCCACTGGCGTTGAAGTGCCGTGGGTATTGATGTAGTCGATGCGATCCACATCTTGCATCGCCATCTTCATACAACGCACTGCGCCTTCACCAGATGGTGCGACCATGTCGTAACCATCAGAAGTCGCACCGTAGCCGACGATCTCGCCGTAAATTTTCGCGCCACGTGCTAGGGCGTGTTCCAGCTCTTCGACAACTAACATGCCGCCACCACCAGAGATAACGAAGCCATCGCGGTCCGCATCGTAAGTACGAGACGCTTTATCTGGCGTTTCGTTGTACTTGGTCGAAAGTGCGCCCATCGCATCGAACATCATGGTTAATGTCCAATCAAGCTCTTCACCACCACCTGCAAACACGATATCTTGTTTGCCAAGTTGGATAAGCTCTGCAGCGTGGCCAATACAGTGTGCTGAAGTCGCACAGGCTGAACTCATGGTGTAGTTCACACCGCGAATCTTAAATGGGGTCGCCAAACACGCTGAAACCGTGGAAGACATAGTACGTGGCACCATGTAAGGACCAATACGCTTCACGCCTTTTTCGCGCAGAGTGTCAACCGCGATCGCTTGGTTAAGTGACGATGCACCACCAGAACCCGCAACGATACCTGTACGGTCGTTAGAAACTTGCTCTTCTGTCAGGCCTGCATCCGCAATCGCCTGCTCCATAGAAAGATAAGCATAAGCTGCCGCGTCACCCATAAAGCGCATCTGTTTGCGATCAATATGGTCAGCAGGGTTAATTTTCAGATCACCCCAAACTTGGGAACGCAAGCCTTTCTCTTTAAACTGCTCAGACGCAGTGATACCAGATTGACCTGCCTTTAACGACGCCAAAACTTCTTCGACGTTGTTACCGATACTTGAAACAATACCCATACCGGTGATTACGACTCGTTTCATGTGACATTCCTATAATTCAAAATCCGCTAGATAATAACCAAGAAGCTTAACAAAAGTGGTCAGCTTTCCCAGAAATTCGTACAATCCCTGCATCCTAACCGCGCCAAATCACACAATGATAGAAAATTTATGACCACCATTACCAATGCTCAACTGGGTTGGAACGAAGTTGGCACCCCAGTTTCTGACCAATTCGACGATGTCTACTTCTCCAACGTCAATGGCCTTGAAGAAACGCGCTATGTGTTTCTCCAGCAAAACCTTATCCCACAAAGATGGCAGGAATTTGACCAAAGACGTTTCGTGATTGGAGAAACCGGTTTTGGTACTGGGCTGAATTTTCTCGCGGTTTGGCAGTATTTTAGCCAGTTTCGCCAAGCCAATCCTGACGCGGCCCTCAAAGAGCTGCACTTTATCAGCTTTGAGAAATACCCACTGAGCAAAGCCGATTTAATCAAAGCCCATCAAGCATGGCCTGAACTGGCGGAGTTTGCCGAAAAACTGCATCGCCACTACCCGATTGCGGTGCCGGAATGTCATCGCATCATTTTAGACGACGGTGCGGTGACACTGGATCTGTGGCTTGGCGATATTAAAGAGTGCATGCCGCTGGTGCCACACACAGAAAGCGGCTTGATTGATACATGGTTTCTCGATGGGTTTGCCCCGAGCAAAAACCCAGAAATGTGGAATCAAACCTTGTTTAACAACATGGCGAAACTCGCCAAACAAGATTGCCGTGTGGCGACGTTTACCTCAGCTGGCTTTGTACGTCGTGGCCTTATCGAAGCGGGTTTTGCGATGAAAAAGGTCAAAGGTTTTGGCACCAAACGCGAAATGATTGCGGGCGCCTTGGAAGCAAAAAAACCACACACCAGCCATTTGCCTTGGTTTGAGCGCTTCGGCGCAAGCCAAACGGGTGACATTGCCATCATCGGCGGCGGTATCGCTAGCGCCACACTGGCCAAAGCGCTGGTTCAGCGCGGGCAAAAAGTGACTTTATATTGCCAAGAGGCGCAAGCAGCCGAAGGGGCTTCGGGCAATCGTCAAGGTGCCGTCTATCCGCTGCTTAACGGCTCACACACTGGCGTGTCACGCGTGTTTGCCCCCGCGTTTCTTTTTGCTCGCCAGTTTATTGAACAAGCCGCAGAGCAAATCTGTTTTGACCACGATTGGTGTGGTGTTACTCAACTGATGTGGGATGACAAGAGCAAAAAGAAACTGGCAAACATGCTGGAGGGAAATTTCGACCCGCAGTTAATCAGCGCACTCTCGCCCGAGCAAACTGCACAGACTATCGGTTTGCCAATCGACATGGCGTCAGTGCACTATCCACTTGGCGGTTGGTTATGCCCAGCGCAGCTGACCCAAGGTTTGATTGCACAGTTGCAACAAAACTCGCTCTTCACTGCCCATTTCAACCAACATATTGAGTCGCTAAGCTGGCTTGAGAGCCGTCAGGTTTGGCAACTTGGCAGCCATGCTGAACAATTTGAGCACGCGGTCGTGGTCGTTGCCAATGGTCACCAATTCCAAACCTTTACCCAAACAGCGGATCTGCCGCTTGGCCAAGTAAAAGGTCAGGTGAGCCACGTCCCGACAACTGACGATCTGCGCCAACTCCATTCGGTGCTGTGTTATGACGGTTATCTAACCCCGCACAACCCCGCTAACCA
Source organism: Vibrio cidicii (assembly GCF_009763805.1). Classification (NCBI taxonomy): domain Bacteria; kingdom Pseudomonadati; phylum Pseudomonadota; class Gammaproteobacteria; order Vibrionales; family Vibrionaceae; genus Vibrio; species Vibrio cidicii. The sequence goes on from NZ_CP046804.1 coordinate 1,948,056, forward strand.
AGAACACTGTATTGGCGCAAGCTACGATCGCTTACAGCTCGATACTCAATTTGATCCAGTCGCGCAAAAAGAGAATGGCGAAAGGCTGGTCAAGTGTGTTCCCAACCAAGCTTGGCCGCAACAAGTGGATACCTCGGGCAACTCATCACGCCAAGGCATTCGCTGCGTGAGCCGGGATCATCTGCCTTTTGTTGGCAATGTCGGCGATTTACAAGAGATCAAAGCGCAATATCAGGATCTGCAAGGAAAAGAGGATGCGGAGGTCACGCCAATCCACCACTACCCGAATCTCTTTTGTCTACTCGGGCTTGGTTCGCGTGGTCTAAGCTCTGCGCCACTGATGGCTGAGGTGCTGGCATCAGAAATCTGCGGCGACCCTATCCCGTTGCCAACGGATGTACTTGAAAGTCTGCACCCAAGCCGCATGTGGGTGCGCAAGCTTCGCAAAGGCAAAGCTATCACTGAGCTTTAATTAATTAGCTTTAAATACAAAAAATGCCTCGTATGAAACGAGGCACTTTTTTAGGCTATTAGATTTCTAGGTGATCAGCGCAGCGCTTGTACCGCTTGCTTGACTTTCTCTGCCCACTCCGCGCTTTTGAACTCACCTGTGCTGACATCAAAGTTGTCGTAAAAATTGGGCACGGAAAGCGAGGCTTTAACCTGCGCGCCAAAATACGGCGCCGAAACCGATGGCCGCAGCCAGTACGCTTTGCGCACCGCCCGCACCGGGCGAAGTCGCTAAGTAAACGACAGGCTTGTTCTGAAATACTGAACGATCGATACGTGTTGCCCAATCAAACAAATTCTTATAAGCCGCAGGGTAGTAACCATTGTGCTCTGCATACGAGACAACGATAGCGTCTGCTTGCGACAAATCACGCAGAAAAGCCTGCGCCCCTTCTGCTTGGCCAATCTCTTTCTCTTTGTCTTCACTATACATGGGCACGTTGTAGTTGTTGATGTCGAGTACAGTAATCTCTGCACCTTCCACTTGCTGCGCGGCGTAGGTGGCGAGTTGTTTGTTGATTGAGGTCGAGCTGGTTGAAGCGGCAAAAGCGACAATTTTCATGGTTGTAATCCTTGTTCCCGTTATGTGTGAAACATCATATAAGTGGGGCAATTTGGCTACAACCACAAAAATTTTACGGAAAGGTTCGAATAATTCGAATAAAAGTTGAGCGCTAGATGTTCGCTTGCAGCGCTTGCCACAAGTCACTTACGATCACACGATCCGCTGGTGTCAATTCGCTGCGTGCGTCATCCAAACTCTGTTGAATGCGCTTTTTTAGTTCAGCAAGGTCGTCAATACCCTCATCTTCGCAAGAAGCGGCTGAAAGGGAGATGTGACCACGGAGATAACCACCAGCAAACAGTTTCGTCGTCTGACGCGGTTTCAATACGCGCATCAATCAGTTCCAGTAGCTTTTCTTCAAATTCAATAATCATGGCAATCTCTTGGGTTATTTAACGATAAAATCGGTCGCTTCCAGCGGCTTGATGGCATAAAACGCGCGTAGAGCGTCAGAAAGCATCTTAACGCGCACAGGCAATCCTGCTTGCAAAATGGCCATCACCTGCGCGTGCACTTTGTGCATAAAACCAAGCCTGTCTGGCTCGAAATCGCCGTGTAGATTGTCACAACTGACATTAAAAGGGAAGCCAGCACTGAGCGCCAGAATCCACTCGTAGGCTTGCGGGCGCACTTCCACTTGCTCAAATGCCGCCTGCACTTCGGCGGTCCGTCCATCCGGTTCATACCAGTAGCCAAAGTCTTCCAACAAACGACGTTCTGGTCCAGCGACGCACCAATGCGCGATCTCATGCAAAGCAGAAGCATAAAAGCCACGGGCGAAAATGATGCGGTGGTAGGGAGTTTGGCTATCAGCGGGTAAATAGATTGGCTCATCGCCGCCCAGCTCCAGCTTAGTATTGTAGTCAGCAAAAAAAGTCTGGTTAAAAATCTCAATCAGATCTTGATAGTTGTGAGTCATACTCTGCTCTCATCCCCCGGTTTATAAGCGCGGCATTGTCGCTTTTTTTACTCAGCAGGTAAACCGTTGGCGTTATTAGTTGTGCTTATTTGAAGCGTCGCTTTCCCTTACAATTTCTCATTCGTCACTGACACTCTTTCCCTCTACACTCTCGCCTTATTTTTATATTCCCTCCGTTGTATAAACAAAATGCTACGGGTTTTACGAGTGTTCCACCATGTTATTGAGTGTTTTATATGTCATCGGCATCACGGCAGAAGCGATGACAGGTGCTTTGAGCGCCGGACGCAGAAAAATGGATTGGTTTGGGGTGATGTTGGTTGCAAGTGCAACAGCAATTGGCGGGGGCACAGTGCGGGACATTCTGCTCGGCCACTACCCACTCGGCTGGGTAAAGAACCCGGAATTTCTTGCCATTACTTGCGTGGCGGGGATCTTAACCACTGGGCTGGCAAAGTGGGTCATTAAACTCAAGGGGCTATTTATCCGCTTAGATGCGCTTGGGCTGATTGTTTTTAGCATCATCGGTACTAAAGTTGCCATAGGGATGGGCCTGCACCCCGGAATTTGTATGGTCTCGGCGTTAGTGACTGGCGTTTTTGGTGGCCTGCTGCGCGATTTGATCTGTCGTCAAACACCCTTGGTGCTGCATGAAGAGCTCTATGCCTCTGTTGCTTTAATCGCCTCTGGCCTCTATCTGCTGTTACTGGAGTTCAACATCCCCGATGTCACCGCAACCATAATTACCTTGATTACTGGCTATCTGCTGCGCATGGCGGCAGTGCGTTTTAAATGGCGTCTGCCTTCGTTTCACCTTGATGCCGAATCTTCCGTGCATTAGTCGCAAAAGAAACCCACCTGCTGGTGGGTTTCTCTTTCGCTTAAAGATTCATTCCTGCATCAATCAACAACTTAGCATGCCGCATCCCGACGGAAACCGTCACCTAGTAGAAAACAGATCGACGGCACAATATCCTCCGGCACTAAAATGCGCCCAAGCGGAGTGGATGACATCCATTGATGTAATTCATTAATCTGCGCCTCGTCCATCCCCGATTTTCCTTGAATTTCTGTAGCAGTCACTCCAGGTTGAATCGAATTGATGCGAATATTGCTATCCGCCAGATCCAGACTCAATCCGGCAATCAGCCCTTCTAATGCAGATTTACTGGCCATGTAAAAGCTCGATTTGGCAAACGCTTTCTCCACCACCAAACTGGAAATCACCACCAAGCTTGATCCTTTTTTCAGCACAGGGAGCAGTGACTGAATGGTAAAGAAAGTCCCTTTAACATTGATATCAAAGGTGTAGTCAAACGCTTCTTCGGTCGACTCGCCTACCACATTTGGCTGGTACACTCCGGCGTTCAAGACCACGCCATCCAAATGCCAGTTTTCCTGTTGCAGCATGCTGCCCAGCGCCTGAAGATCAGACAGTTTTCCGCTGTCAGCCACCAGCCAGTGCAGATCGCCGGAGAGCGATTGCGCCACACTGGCCAGTTTCTCTTTGTTTCTTCCGGTAATAATCACACGGTCACCTTGCGCTAATAGCGTCTTAGTCGTTGCAAGACCGATCCCCGCACTACCGCCCGTGACCAAATACGTTTTTTGTTTCATAACAACTCCTTGTGTAGACAAAGAGAAGAATATGCGTTTTTATAGATACCAATAAGGCATCAATAAATCACATCAGTGTTTCCAAAATAGAAATTATGTCCATCAACCAACGTATATTGAGCTTACTCCCTTTGTTGCATCAAGTGATTGAGCAAGGCAGTTTTCAACAAGCCGCTAAGCAGCTCCATCTCCCTCGCTCCTCCGTTAGTAAAAAAATCATGCAACTGGAAGCGCTTTTGGGGCAACCCGTTTTGCATCGCACAACACGACAGCTAAGGCTCACTGAGCTAGGCGAGGAGCTGCTCAGTCTCAGTCACGGCTTACCGACTTTACTGACAGAGATAGATTCGCTGCTCGACAGTGCTCAAACGACACCATCGGGAAACGGTTAAAATCAGCAGTGCAACTTTGTTCGGCCAGCAAGCGCTGATACCTGAAATTAAAGCACTGCGCGCGTTATATCCCAACATCGCCATACAACTGAGTTTCGATGACAGCTTTACCGACCTCATCGCTCAAAATATTGATATTGCTATTCGCGTCGGGCACCTGCCAGATTCTCAACAAGTGGCGAAAATCATTGGTCATAAACAGCGCTGTTTCGCTGCAAGTCCTCATTATTTGAGCCTTTGGGGACGGCCAACACACCCTAAACAACTGGCGCAGCATCAGTGCATTATTTTTAAAACGCCCAGCAGCACGCACGATCACTGGGCTTTTCAGGAAAAAGATCAAGATACGGTTACTTCGGCTAAGGTGTCATCTACTCTGACGACTGACGATGTGCGAAGTATGGTGGATTTAGCACGGCTAGATAACGGCATTATTTATGCCGATCTCACCTTATTGCAGCCTTGGTTACAAAATGGGGAATTAATTGAGGTGTTGAGTGACTATGTTCCGGCTAAGCAAGAACCCATTCAGCTATTATGCATTGGGCGCTCTAGCCGCAGCCGAGCTGCGACCGTCATCTGGGAGGAGCTAGCGAAACGACTTCCTCCCAGACTGGCCGGTGAAAACTAAATCTTCGGTGTCGCCGTGGTCACACCGTGATTCTGACCGCGGTGACGCAGCAGATGATCCATCACCACTATCGCCAGCATGGCTTCGGCGATTGGCACGGCGCGTATTCCCACACAAGGATCGTGGCGACCTTTAGTGATCAACTGGGTCGGCTCGCCCTGCACGTTGATGGTATCGCCCGGCACGGTAATGCTTGAGGTTGGTTTGAGTGCAATATTGGCCACAATCGCTTGCCCAGTCGAAATGCCGCCAAGAATGCCGCCCGCATGGTTGCTGCCAAAGCCTTGTGGCGACAACGTATCGCGATGTTGGCTACCTTTTTGGCTCACCACGGCAAAACCATCGCCAATCTCAACCCCCTTCACCGCGTTAATGCTCATCAACGCGTGGGCAATATCGGCATCGAGGCGATCAAACACTGGTTCGCCTAAACCGACAGGGACATTGGTTGCTACCACTTGGATCTTGGCACCAATCGAGTCGCCCTCTTTTTTCAAGTCGCGGATCAGTTGGTCATAAGCTTCTACTTTGTCGACATCAGGACAGAAAAAGGGGTTGTTTTCGATTTCGTTCCAATCCACTTTCTCGATCTCGATATCACCCATTTGCGACAGATAAGCACGAATCTCTACGCCAAACTCCTGTTTAAGGTACTTTTTGGCAATGGCGCCTGCCGCAACTCGCATTGCAGTTTCACGCGCAGACGAACGGCCGCCACCGCGATAATCACGAATGCCGTATTTCTGATGGTAGGTATAATCCGCATGCCCGGGACGAAACTTGTCCTGGATGTCTGAGTAATCTTTCGAACGCTGATCGGTGTTCTCAATCAGAAGACCAATGGAAGTGCCCGTCGTTTTGCCTTCAAACACACCAGAGAGAATTTTCACTTCGTCCGGTTCACGTCGTTGGGTGGTATAGCGTGATGTGCCAGGACGGCGACGATCCAAATCGATTTGGATATCTGCTTCGCTAATTTCTAATCCTGGGGGACATCCGTCAACGATACATCCCAGTGCGATACCGTGACTTTCTCCGAACGTGGTCACTCGGAAATGTTGTCCGATACTGTTTCCTGCCATTACTTCCTCAAATTTTGCTAGCGCTGTAAACCAGGCTATACATTACAATTCTTCGTGAATTCATAGTGGCGCTATTGCGATTTGAAGTAAACCCCTAAAAGAGATCAATTTTGCCATTTTGTCGCAATAAAAACGCCAGCTTTAAAAGCTGGCGCAAACAGTCTGATGGCATGATGTGGGATCAGTCTTTGTACAGACGGAAATCTTCCGCGTGCTCAACCAACTGATCACGGGTCAGCATAAAGACACCGTGGCCGCCATTTTCAAATTCAATCCACGTAAATGGAATGTGTTGGTACTGCTCCATCATGTGCACCATGGAGTTGCCCACTTCACAAATCAGAATACCTTGCTCGGTGAGATAATCTGGCGCATTGGCTAAAATACGGCGTACCAGTTTCAGGCCGTCCGTTCCTGCCGCCAATCCCAGTTCCGGTTCGTGGGTAAATTCACGCGGTAGGCTGTTCATGTCTTCTTGATCAACATACGGTGGGTTGGTCACGATTAGGTCGTATTTCTCTTTTGGCAGATCACGGAACAGATCCGAACGGATTGGGAACACTTGCTGCTCCATGCCGTGGTCTTGGATGTTCTGCTCGGCAACCGCAAGTGCGTCAACGGAGATATCAATAGCATCCACTTCGGCATCTGGGAAGGCGTGGGCGCAAGCAATCGCAATACAGCCGCTGCCCGTGCAAAGGTCCATAATGCGCGTAGGTTCTTCAATCAACCAAGGCTGGAACTGCGCTTGGATAAGCTCGCCGATTGGCGAACGAGGCACCAGAACGCGCTCATCAACAAAAAACTCTAGGCCACAGAACCACGCTTTGTTGGTGAGATAAGCCGTCGGTGTGCGTTCGTTAATGCGTTTGATAACGCGCTCAACAATACGCAGGCGCTCACTGCTGGTTAGGCGAGAGTTAAGCACATGCGGAGGCACATCAATCGGTAAATAAAGGGTTGGTAGAATCAGCTGAACGGCTTCATCCCACGCATTATCTGTGCCGTGGCCATAAAACAGGTTGGCTGCATTGAAGCGGCTGACTGTCCAACGAATCATATCTTGAAGGGTATGAAGCTCAGAAACCGCTTCTTCTACAAAAATCTTATCCAAAATTGCCTCCGAAAAGCGCTACAATACTGCCAATGATGTACGAATTCAGTGTTAACCCCATGAGTAACAAAGACAACGACCTTGATGACGATCTCTCGATATTCCGGGAAGCAGTACAGGGCGTAAAAAAGTTGCGTCAGGATACCATAATCCAGCAACCAAACAGAAACACTAAACAAAAAGAAATCAAGCGGGTGAGCCGGGAAGCCAGCGACGCAGAGTTCTATTTTTCTGACGAGTTTGTCCCGCTTCTCAGTGAAGAAGGCCCAACGCGTTATGCTCGCGATGGCATCTCTACTTACGAGGTAAAACGGTTAAGGCGCGGCGTATACGTCCCCGATGTCTTTTTGGATATGCATGGCATGACCCAACAAGAAGCCAAACGCGAACTGGGGGCGATGATCGCCTATTGTGTGAAAAACGAAGTGCACTGTGCGTGTGTGCAACACGGCATTGGTAAACACATCCTTAAACAGAAAACCCCTCTTTGGCTTGCGCAGCATCCAGATGTGCTGGCATTTCACCAAGCGCCCTTGGAATTTGGCGGAGATGGCGCATTGCTGGTACTGCTCTCCATTCCTGAAAAATAATCACCAATCAGTGCAGCACTTACAGCAGGCTTTCGCCTGCTGATGAATTTACGCTTTGAGGTTAAAACAGATTTCGCCACGAAAAGTTTGCGGGTCGAAATCGATACACACCATGCCAGAGGTCGGGAACATGGGCGCTGGCATATCTTTAACAAACTCGGCGGTCAAATACCCCACCAAAGGCAGATGCGAAACCAGCAGAACATGTTGTGGTTTTTCCACTTCAATCAACGCACACAAGTAATCAAACACCTGATCAGCGTGACCGTATGGCGTGATGTCCTCGCAGGTTTGTACAGTTTTGGCGTCAAAATGGTGACTAATCGCTTGCCAAGTTTGCTGAGCACGTAAGTAAGGACTAACCAACACTTTGTCGAAGTGATTGAAACCTTGCTCAGCGCATGCCATAGCCACCACATCCGACTCCAAACGCCCACGACTGGTTAATGCACGCTGCGCATCACTTTCCGCGAAATGTTCCGCTTCACCATGACGCATAATAAATACTTTCATGTAATATCCTTGGACTGAATACAGGATAAGAGTTATCGCCCAGTAACCTTGATGACAAGGCCCGTATTAGGCTCATCACTCAATAAGGAAACTCGGCAAGAATACTGCATTTTTCGATCCGCTTTTTAATATTGCTTAATCAACTTTTTCGTCGCAACGGCGAATTCTTAACTCGGTAGACTCGATAATCAGCCTATTAATTATATCAATTAGCTTGCCAAAGACTCCGACTTTCTTAACAATCTATTAAAAACATTAATGCAAAGCGTTATCGGCATCGATATTTAGCATCCAAAATGTCATGCAGAATTTGCACCCACTTGTTTGAGGTTCATACTTACCATAATGACCATTTCGGAGACGCACCGTGCATCTAAGCCCAAATGATACTCATCACTACCGCTACTTGACTCTCGAAAATCAGTTGCGAGTTTTGCTGATCCACTCCGAAGATGCCCAAAAATCGGCGGCTGCGCTGGCGGTCAATGTGGGCCATTTTGATGATCCACTGGAACGCGAGGGCCTTGCGCACTACTTGGAACATATGCTGTTTCTTGGTACCCAAAAGTATCCCAAGGTCGGGGAATTTCAGAATTATATCACTCAACATGGTGGGAGCAATAACGCCTGGACGGGCACAGAACACACCTGCTTTTTCTTTGATGTCAGCCCGTCTGCTTTCGAAAAATCGCTCGATCGTTTCAGCCAATTTTTTATCGCGCCGCTGTTTAATGAGGAGTCTTTGGACAAAGAGCGCCAAGCGGTTGAATCTGAGTATCGCCTGAAACTCAACGACGATTCGCGCCGCCTCTACCAAGTCAGCAAAGAGGTGGTCAACCCGCGACATCCGTTCGCCAAGTTTTCGGTTGGCAATCTGCAAACACTGGGCGATCGCGATGGCGTCTCAATCCGCCAAGAGATTGTGGATTTCTATCAGTCCACCTATTCGGCCGACCTAATGACATTGACGCTCTACGGTCCTCAAAGCTTGGATGAGCAACAAGCTTGGGTGGAAGAGATGTTCTGTGCAATTGTTAATCGACATCTGCACGGAAAATCGATTGATCAACCCATCAGCGACGAAAACAGCACTGCGATTACCGTGCGGGTCGAACCCATCAAAGAGATCCGTAAACTGGTGCTCACCTTTCCTCTGCCCGGCATGGATCAGTACTACTCCATTAAACCGCTTTCCTACTTCGCGCACTTATTGGGCTACGAGGGTGAAGGCAGCCTAATGCTGCAACTGAAAAACAGAAACTGGATCACGTCGCTGTCAGCGGGCGGCGGTGCCAGTGGCAGCAACTATCGCGATTTCACCATCAGTTGCACGCTGACTAAAGAAGGAATGCAGCACTACGAAGATATCGTACAAGCTGTTTTCCAATATATTTCAATGATTAAACTCGAAGGCTTACAAGAGTGGCGCTATAAAGAGAAGCAAGCGGTGTTAGAATCGGCCTTCCGCTTTCAAGAACCCTCTCGCCCGCTGGATATGGTCAGCCATCTGGTGATCAACATGCAGCATTATCTGCCGCAGGATACCATTTATGGCGACTATAAAATGGCCGGTTACGATGAGGCGTTGCAACGCTCTTTATTGCAATATTTCACCGTCGATAACCTGCGTATTACTCTGATTAGCAAAGGCTTTGAGGCGCAGAAGTATGCGTCTTGGTACCACACGCCTTACTCGGTTACTCCCTTTAGTGGTGAGCAAAAACAGCAATTTACCGAGATTGAACCGGGATGGGGCTTCGCCCTACCTGAGCCCAATCCGTTCATCTGTTACAATTTAGATCCTCGCCCGTTAGAGGCAAATGGAACGCTGCCGGAACTGATCGAAGATTTAGACGGCTTTCGTCTATGGCATTTGCAAGACAGCGAATTTCTTGTGCCAAAAGGTGTGGTGTATGTGGCTATTGACAGCCCTCATTCTGTTTCGTCTGCACGCAATATCGTCAAAACACGTTTATGCGTTGAAATGTTTCTCGATTCTCTTGCACAAGAGACCTACCAAGCGGAAATCGCGGGAATGGGCTACAACATGTATGCCCACCAAGGTGGCGTTACGCTTACTCTGTCCGGTTTCTCCGAAAAACTGCCACAACTGCTGGAGATGATCCTAATTCGCTTTGCAGAACGCAATTTTAACCCAATGCGTTTTAGCAATATCAAAAAACAGTTGCTACGTAGCTGGCGTAATTCTGCCCAAGATAGGCCCATTTCGCAGTTGTTTAATGCGATGACTGGCATCTTGCAGCCCAACAATCCACCTTATGCCGCACTGGTTGAAGCGTTGGAGGAGATCGAGGTCGATGAACTGGCGAGTTTTGTCGATGCAATTCTCGCAGAGCTCTATGTTGAGATGTTTGTTTATGGGGATTGGCAACGCCAGCAGGCTCATGATATGGCCACGACATTGAAAAATGCGCTGCGCGTTAAAGAACAGCGATACGAAGAGTCCTTGCGTCCTTTGGTGATGCTGGGATCAAACGGCAGTTTCCAGCGTGAAGTGCCCTGCAATCAGCAAGATTCTGCGGTGGTTATCTACCATCAGTGCGAAGACACTTCACCACGCAGCATTGCACTCTATTCACTGGCCAACCATTTGATGTCAGCGGCGTTCTTCCACGAAATTCGCACCAAACAGCAGCTCGGTTACATGGTCGGCACAGGGAATATGCCGCTGAATAAACATCCCGGAATTGTGCTCTACGTCCAGTCACCAAACGCTGCGCCAGCCGAGTTGGTACGTTCAATTGATGAGTTTCTCAACGCATTTTATATGGTGCTGCTTGAGCTGAACGAGTACCAATGGCACAGCAGCAAGCGGGGGCTTTGGAATCAAATTTCGACACCAGACAACACCTTGCGCAACCGTGCACAACGCTTTTGGGTCGCGATAGGCAACAAAGACACCGACTTTAATCAAAGGGAGAAGGTGTTGGAAGAGCTGAAAGTACTGACTCGCGCCGACATGATCCGCTTTGTAGTCAATGAATTAAAACCACGTACAGCCAATCGTTTAGTGATGCACACGCAAGGGATAGCTCATGCCGACGAGCCGAAAATCCACTTGGGCCAAGAGATAGGTTCGATTGAAGAGTTTCAGCTTCGGCCAAAAGACTGTGGGCTTGGCTAGGGTCAACAGACCCTAGTGAGAGCGTCTACCGCCTAAACTGCCTAGAGGTAAAATCACTGATTAAATGAAGAAGGCTGACCTCGGTCAGCCTTCTTTTTTAGTCTTAAATACGCCCGATTTAGTTGTCGTAAAAACGACGCCCTTCCCCCGCACGCGTCAACAAGCCGTCGCAAGGCGCGAAACGGTCACCATATTTTTCCGCAAACTGATTCATCTTCTCAACCAGCTCTTTCAGACCAAACTGATCCATATAGCGGAAAGGACCACCAAGGAATGGAGGGAAACCGATACCAAAAATCGCACCGATATCACCGTCGCGTGGTGAACGAATAATGCCATCATCAAGACAGCGCACCGCTTCATTGAGCATTGGTAACACGCAGCGCAATGCAATGTCATTCTCACTCAATTTCGGTTCTGGCTTGAGTTTCAGCAGTTTGTAAACCGACTTATCAACTTCTTTCTTCTTCCCTTTGTAAGTGTAGAAGCCTTTGCCACTCTTACGCCCTTTACGACCATCATTGAGCAGCGTATCAAAGACATCTGGGCCACGGAAACGCTCACCGAGCTCATTGACCAAAATTGGTATGATCTTCGCGCCGATATCCACGCCCACTTCATCCAACAAAGTAATCGGACCCACAGGGAAACCAAAATCGAGCAGCGCGCTATCGACGGTATCAATCGGTTCATTGGCCAGTAGAATGTGTGCCGCCTCATTCATGTAAGGCGCCAAAATCCGGTTGACATAGAAACCCGCTTTGTCTTTTACCACAATGGGGGTTTTGCCTTGCTTTTTCGCTAAAGCAACCACAGTAGCAATCGTCTCTTGTGACGTGGTTTCGTGCGGGATCACTTCCACCAGCGGCATTTTTTCTACCGGGCTGAAATAGTGCAAGCCGACGATGTTTTCTGGGCGCGCTGCTTTTTCGGCAATTCTGTGGATTGGCAGAGAAGAGGTATTGGTTGCAAAAATCGTTTCCGCTTTCGCATTCGCTTCAATGTCCGCCACCATTTGTTGCTTCAGAGCCAGATCTTCAAAAACGGCTTCGATCACGACATCAAGATGATTGAAACTAGTGAAATCAGTGCCGCCACTAAGTTGCAGCATTTTCGCTTGCAACTGAGCTTTGGAGAGAATGCGACGTTTGCGCTGTTTGTCGAACAACTTGTAGTTGTACTTCAGTGCATTCAGCACACCGTCGTTGCTGACATCTTTGATTCGCACTGGCACTTTCGCTTTCGCCACGCTGACATGGCTAATGCCAGCCCCCATCAAACCGCCGCCAAGCACGCCGACCATGGAGACTTTGCCAGGTTTCGCATCGCTACCATGCTCTTTTTTCATTTCCGTCGTCGCGAAGAAAATAGAACGCAGTGCTTTTGACTCCGGGCTCATCACCAGCTCGCCAAAGCGTTTCGCTTCAAGTTCCAACCCTTGCTTCATGCCTTTCTCTAGACCGTGTTGGATCACGTCCAAAATAGCGACCGTTGCCGGGTAGTTGCCGCGTGTTTTTTCGTTGGTCTTTTTCGCTGCTTGTTCAAAAACAAACTTACGGCCAAGACTGCTACCAGAGAGAATCTTCTCTTTGGTGGTCACTTTCTGCTTCGTGCTGCGCTTGCCTTTGTCGATGAACTGTTTCGCCACATTAAGTAAAATGGTAGCTGGTACACACGCATCAACAACGCCTAACTTTTTCGCTTTTTGCGCGCGCAACTGCTTGCCTGTCAGAATCAGATCGAGTGAAGGCAAAAGGCCAATCAGGCGTGGCAAACGCTGCGTACCACCAGAGCCCGGCAACAAACCAAGCTGAACTTCAGGCAAACCAAGGCGAGTGGCATCAGCGTCGGTACAAACGCGATAATCACAAGCCAGCGCTAACTCGAGTCCACCGCCCAAGCATGGGCCATGAATCGCGGCCACCACAGGATAAGGAAGATCGGATAGCTGCTGGAACAAAGTTTGCCCTTGACTGGCTAAAGACTCAGCCTCCGCTGCACTTTTACACGCTTCCAACATACGAACATCGGCACCAGCAACAAAGTTATCTGGCTTGAGCGAATGAACAATCAGCCCTTTCACCCCACTGCTATCTTTGAGCTGAGCGAAGATTTCCGTCATCTCATCGGCAAACGCCGCTTGCAGGGTGTTCATTTTTTCATTAGGAACATCAATCGCTAACCACGCGATGTTCTGTTCATCAATCTTTAGACTAAACGCTTTTTGCTCGCTCATTATTCAACCTCCAGAATCATCGCTGCACCTAAACCACCGGCCGCACAAGCGGTATTAAGGGCCAAACCGCCACCGCGACGTTTTAACTCGCGCAAGGTTTGCGTCATCATACGTGCCCCCGTTGCCGCAAATGGGTGTCCGTAAGCAAGAGAGCCACCGAGGACGTTGAATTTATCCATATCGATCTCACCAATCGCTTTGCTGCGACCGAGGTTTTCTTGAGCAAACTTATCTGAAGCAAACATCTTCACGTTGGCCAGCGCTTGCGCAGCAAACGCTTCATGCATATCAATCAAAGTGAGATCCGACAGTTTCCAGCCCGGTGTTGGCGAGTACTTTAGCGGTGGCGTATGTTGGCCCCATCAACATGTCGGTTTCCACGCCGATAGCAGAGAAAGCATAACCACGTAGATACCCGAGAATTTCCATTCCCAGCTCTTTGGCTTTACCTTCACGCATCAGCAGCACTGCGGCTGCACCATCGGTTAACGGCGTACTGTTGGCTGCGGTGACGCTGCCATATTGGCGATCAAAAGCCGGACGCAGCTTCGCGTAGCTTTCTAAGGTAGAGTCGTGGCGAATATTATTGTCTTCGGCAATCCACTTCTTGTAAGGCTCTGGAAACGCAGCCATCACCTCACCTTGAATTTTCCCCTCTTTCCACGCTTTTGCCGCGAGGGTGTGAGAGCGATGGGCCAGCGCATCTTGCTCAGCACGCGAAATACCGTGAGTCTTCGCCATTTGCTCCGCAGTTTGCCCCATAGAGAGACCTGTAGAGTACTCGGCGACCGCTGGCGGTACAGGCATCAAATCTTTCAGACTGAGCGTTTTGAGAATACTCAGCTTTTGTCCCAGCGTTTTGGTTTTGCTTAAAGCAAGCAAATTGGCCGCAAGCTTTTTCGACACCCCAATTGGCAACACAGACGATGAATCTGCCCCGCCGGCAATACCAATATCAATACTGCCAGCCATAATACTTTCCGCCACGTTTACTGCAGCTTGGAAGCTGGTTGCGCACGCACGTGTCACGCTATAAGCATCGGTATTTACGTGCATACCTGTGCCTAACACGATCTCACGCGCGATGTTTGGCGCTTCCGGCATCTGTACCACTTGACCAAACACCACTTGTTCAATCAATTTTGCATCGATGTCGGTGCGAGCAAGCATTTCGCTTACCACCATTTTGCCCAGATCAACAGCCGGGACCTGACTAAACTCTGTGCTTTGACGAGCGAACGGGGTTCTTAACCCTGCGACGATAGCAACACGCTCGCCTTGGCGTGTTTTCACTTCCTGCTTGCTCATTATTTCTCCTTAAAAACAAGAGGTCTGACCTGATGCATTGTAATCAGTTTGTTAAATTTATCAAACATGCGTTTAAATAAACGTGAGGTTTGTAGATCTATTGCAGGTGCCATTTCTAAGAAATGTCTAAATTTCATTACGTTAACAGAAACAAAAGAGAGATAGGTTAACCGCAGGCAAAAAAAAACCACACAGATTTGTGTGGTTGGAATTGGTATAAAACAATTAACTTACGCCAATTGAAATAATCAGTTTCCTGATTAGGAGAAAGTAAAGTCAGCCTTCAAAAGGAAGTGTCATCTTGCTCAACACGTTAACCCAGAGGATTAACTAGATGACAGGGTTTACTATAGCCAGTTTGCTGCAATGAAATTTGAATTAGATCAATTTTATCTCGATTTTCACGCTGTTAAGCGCATTTGAAACCACGATTATCGGCTTTCTCTGATCTTCATCATCTAAATGCCTTTTTCTAGCAAATCATGCAACAACTGGTTTGTTTGAATAAATCTGACAGACCCGCTATGCCTTTAGTATCCAAAAGGTCAGTAATTGCGTTACACTCCGGTCGCACTTGCTAGATTTATAAAATTAATAAGACTCATTTTTATATCAATGCGCTTATCCCACTCCGAGCAAGAATGGAGGCTCTTGTGGCAATTTTTCATTTTTTCGGAAAGAAAAAGTCGAATGTCCCGGTCAATCCTGACATGGACAAACAAAGAAAATATGAAGCTCTAGTTCGAGCTTATCACCGAGATTTATACCGCTACGCTTACTGGTTGTGCAAAGACCAAACCATCGCAGAAGACCTAGTACAGGAAACCTGCTTACGAGCGTGGAAATCTCTTGATAGCCTACTGGATGAAAAGGCAGCGAAATCCTGGTTAATTACCATTTTGAGAAGGGAGAACGCGCGCCGCTTCGAACGTAAACAATTTGAGTTAGTAGACATCGAAGATTACAGTAGCGAGGCTCGTGTTAACGACGATGCCCACCACCAAAACGAATGGCTACAAGCGCAAATTATGAAATTGGACGTTGAATATCGTGAACCTCTTTTTCTCCAAGTCGTTGGAGGATTTAGCGGCGACGAGATCGGCGAGATCTTAGATTTAAACAACAACACGGTCATGACTCGTCTATTCCGTGCCCGAAATCAACTCAAAGAACTGTTAGATTCGGACAAAACTCAAAGGGGGCAAAAAAATGGATGATTTAGAATTCCGTCGCCGTATTTTGTCGGATCCTAAACAGCTTGATGAAGAGATGCGTAGCGCCCTGACAAGCAGTGAAAACAACAGCAAATTTCTGGATGATGTACTTGATCTTGATAGTCAGATTAAGCAATCTATGAACGTCTCAGTTCCCGATGATTTGGTCGATAAAATCTTGTTTGCTCAATCTTCGCTGGCTTCGCAAGAAAATGTTGTTCGCCCTACCTTTGGTAAAAAAGCAATGGCAATGGCCGCTTCTTTTGCCTTTACTGCGGGCTTACTATTTGGCCAACTTAACTGGGGTAACTTACTGGTTCCTTCAGCACAGGCGAGCCTTGCAGAGACCGCCGTTCAGCATGTAATTGCCGAAAGTGCCTTTGTTAATCAATTAGATGAACAAGTCTCTTCGGAGCAGATTAATGCCAAATTGTCACCTTTTTCTTATCAGTTTGATGAACGCTTTCCATACCATGTTTACTACTTGAACCATTGCGGCTTTGGCCAATCCAATGCTCTGCATATGGTCTTTCAAGGGAAACAGGGGAAAGTGACACTTTTTCTTACGAATATCCCGCCACAAGCGACTGGCGATTTTTCCGCGTCCGGTCTGTCCGGTATGGTGAAAGCCGTCGGAAATAGCAGTCTGATTTTGGTCGGCGAGCAAGGAGAAGATGTCACTCAGTTGGCAAACAAACTGGCACCAATGATTAAGCCTATGCCTTAGTCGCGCTTTGTGATGAGAAAAGCCGCCAACTTCGTCGAAGTAGCGGCTTTTATTTATATCAAAGCAACTTAAAATTCACACCACCAATTGATAAATAGAGCTACAACTCTATTTCCCACCACTTACCATCCAAATCCTGTCAGATAGACTCCATTTATTAAATTTTCGCGCCTTTTTAGCCAATGGTCGGATTTGTATTCGCTATGCTTCAGCATAGGATCTCGGCGTACTGAGCAAAAGCTCAAACACAACGCCCATTAGAGGCGCTTATTCAAAGGAAAATACAATGACTAACAACACGCGTCTGTTTAAAAAGTCTCTCCTCGCAGTGACAGTCGCCCTTGCTTCAGGCCAAACCTTAGCAGCAGGTTTCCAACTTAACGCCCAATCAGCCACAGGCATCGGCCGCGCTTTTGCGGGTGATGCAGTTATCGCCGATAATGCAGCCGTGATGGCACGTAACCCTGCGGCTATGGCGCTGTTTGATGAAAAAGCGCTATCGCTTGGTTTTGAAAGCATTACAACAATGATTGAAGTTAAAGATGCTAGGTATAGTGTCATTACGCAGCCTGGAACTTCATTTAATTCCAATTATGACAACGCTGGCGATACTTCAATCGCGCCAAATATCCATTTCATCGTACCAGTAAATGATAAGTTCGCTTGGGGCATTAATGCCTACTCCAACTTTGGTACAAAAACCGAGTTTGACAACAGTTTTGTTGCTAAAGAATACGGCGGCTTGACGGACGTGAAAAGCGCCAACTTTGGCTTAGCAGGCTCATATCGCCTTAACGAGCAATGGAGCTTCGGTGCTGGCTTAGATTTGATTTACGGCCAAGGTACAATGAAACGCGAAATGTCTGGCTCATCTACACCACTTTTAGACGTAGATAAAGCTGACGGTTGGGCCGTTGGCCTTAATGTCGGCACCGTATTTGAACTAGATGAAAACAACCGTTTTGGCTTCTCTTACCGCTACAGTCCTGAAATGGAAGCCAAAGACGATAAAGGCCAAAAGATCACATTGCCGCTGCCAGATATGGCAGAGTTTCTCCGGCTACCACAAAATTGAAGACACTCAATTTGCCGTTCACTACTCGATCCAATATATAGGTTGGGGTGCGTTTGATAAAATTGAGTTTCGTAACTTAAAAGACTCTACTCTAACTGGTAGTTATGACAAAGCTTATGAATGGCAAGATGGCTGGCACTACTCTATTGGTGGTACCTACTACCTGAATAGCGATTGGACTCTTCGCGCCGGTTATATGTATGACACCAGTGCGCAAGATTCACTAACATCGGTTTCAGTGCCTGACTCAGATCGTCAATGGTTCTCTACAGGTTTTACCTACCACATTAATCCAAAATCAAATATTGACTTTGGTTTTACCTACCTGATGGGTAAAGATGTAAAAGTAAATGAGTCAACTCCTCATCCAACGTTACCTGTCAATGTGTCATCTGTTTCAGCAACCACTCACGCGGACGCCATTCTCTTTGGCTTACAGTACAGCCGCACTTTCTAAGCAAAGCACCACTTTGTCATGAACTATAAAGAGCTGGTTTTCCAGCTCTTTTTGCTTTTCTATCGCAAAAAATACACCAATTTGAGTGCACAACTGTGTGCTGTAACCGCGATTTTATAACACGGGTGTTCGCTGAAATTAAAAGACATCACAATATTAAACAGTTTATCAAGCTAATAATTTCAATTTTATAGATAAAAACTCCAAATGCTGCGTTATTGCAGAATCTCATTTCTAAAGCAATTACTCTATCTTTAGAATTCTTGCCTACCTATTCACAAATTCAGCGAACAATAATGAAAACCAACAAGACTCTCCTCTCCACGGCGGTCGCTTTTAGCCTGCTCACTTCTATCCATCAAGCTCACGCGGCAGGCTTCCAATTAGCCGAGTACTCCGCAACTGGCTTAGGGCGTGCGTATGCTGGCGAAGCTGCGATGGCCGACAACGCAGGCTCACAGTGGCGCAATCCTGCAATGTTGACTTACCTCAAAGGTACACAGATCTCTGTCGGTGCGATTTATGTGAATCCGAATATTGATGTAAAAGGTGAGGTTTCGTCACCCAATGCTAGGCAACTCTTCAGCCAGCTCTGAAGACTTTGCACACGATGCCATCATTCCAAACTTATACATTTCTCATCGCTATAACGACCAGCTAGCTATTGGTTTTGCTCTGGGTACCAACTACGGAATGGAAACCGAGCTAAGCAAAGATTTCACAGCCTCACACTTTGGCAACGAAGCGAGTGTCATCAGCAAAGAGGCAAACTTGAATCTGGCTTACCAGCTCAATGAACAATTTAGTATTGGTGGCGGTGTTCGCTATATTGTTGCGGAAGGAAGCTTCGGAGCAACTACACCAGCGAAAAATATCATCGGAATCAACCCAACAGATGGTACACCCATTCAACTTCCGCAAGGCACCACGTTAAAATATATGGAAGGGGACGACACTGCGTGGGGATGGCAGCTCGGCTCTGCATGGCAAATCAACGAAAGTCACCGCGTTGGCTTTACTTACAAATCTGAAGTAGAGCTGAAACTCGAAGGGCACGCGGAAGGCATTGGCTTCGGCTTTGGTACACAGCAGCTTCCTCAGTTGCGCGACAATGGCTATATGCTCCTCACTCTTCCTGCCACAGCTGAGCTCGCGAGCTTCCATCAATTAACTGAAAAACTTGCCATGCATGCGAGCGTCAATTGGACCGATTGGAGTTCGTTTGAAAAACTCGAAGCAAACCTAGACACCATCGGCACAAAAATGGTCAAAGTCGAAAACTGGGAAGACAACTATCGCTTCGCGCTGGGTGCGACTTACCAGTGGGACACCAAACTTGCACTGCGCACGGGTGTGGCTTACGACACCTCTGCGGTGAGCGATAAAAACCGCACCATTACCATCCCAGAAACGGATCGTACTTGGCTGAGCATCGGTGCAAGCTATCTACTCACCGACGACTTAACCCTAGACGCGGGCTTTACTTATATCTTCGCCAAAGATGCCAAGATAAAAGAGTCACGCGGCTATGAATCGGACGACAAAGCACAGTTAGTCGGCGGCGCTTTCGAAGGCGAAGTTTCTGGCAATGTTTGGCTCGTTGGTGTTCAGGCAAGTTACCGCTTCTAAGCGGCTACTCCTTGAACAGAGTCAGATAAACAAAGGGCCTTGGTATCAACAAGGCCCTTTTTCCGTTTAGAAATCTTCGGCGAGATATTCATCGAGCAGATCTTCTTCTTGCTCGTCAATCTCATCATCCACCGAGATTTCCGCTTTAAACGCTTGGCGTTGTAAGTAGACTTCTCGCGTCAGAGCATACGGGTCGGGTGACGTATCCAGCTGAGCTTCTTGAGAAACGAGCAGCGCGCGCGTTTCCATCCCTTCAAAAGCCCATTTACCTAAACTCGCCCAAAAGTTGAGATAAACGAGTGGCACATAGAGACCATCCACCGTATCAGTGACTTCCCTCACGGTATAAGGACCATAACCCGGGATCATCAAATAGGGGCCATTGCCAACACCATAGTGCCCTGCTGCATCACTAAAAGACTTATTGTCGTTTTTATTGATCCCCGCTGCTGAAGCAATGTCGATTAAGCCAAGCAGGCCAAAGGTCGAGTTTATCCAAAAACGGTTAAAGTGATTGACCGCTTTCTCGCCGTTGCCCATTAAAAGGTTATTCACCACACTGGATGGCTCATCCAGGTTGGAAAAAAAGTTGGCAATGCCTGAGCGAAACGGGGGTGGGCGTATATTCCACATACGCTAATGAAACGGGTCTCACTAAATAGGGATCGAGATATTCGTAGTTCAGTGTCCACATTGAGCGATTGAACGACTCAAACGGATCGCCATTGTAGCTTGTATGGTCCGAAGTGGTTTCAGACGTTTCCCCTGCACTCTCTGGCACAGAGGAACAGCCAGCGAGGCCCATCAACAGTGCCAGCAAAACGAGCACAGATTTCCCTTGTTTTAACATGGTCATTTCCATAGTGACGACGAATCAATATAAAGGCCAGCAATCGCTGGCCCATAGATTTTACGCAATAGTAAACGAGATTAATATTGTTTATTAATGATTACTGTAACTGGCTGATTGATTGCAATCGGCTCACTTTCGCCATACCAATCATGATCGCGGGTAGTGACATTGCCATCCGAGTCAAGCCGAGCCCTGACCACCACTTCGCTCAAACTCGACAAATTTTGCCCTTGCATCATGCTGTTACTATCATCCAACATCACTGTACGCGGAAATGAACCAAGTGGATAACGTGCCGCCGCGACAGGCATCGGTGACCCATCAGCACGATGCACCGAGACAATCAGCACCGCATTCGGATCCGCTTGCACATTTGTCGCAAGTTCTATGGTAACAGCAACACCAGAGGCGGCTGGCGCTCCCTCACCCAAACGCTGTTTGGCACTTTCAATACTGCGAGTGAGCATCTCATAGCGGCTGTCTTCAGGGCCGATCATCTGCTGCATAATGCTCCAGTACTTCACTGCGGCGGCAAAATCTTGACGCTCAAAAGCATCAAACGCCAGTAAAGAGAAGACTCGCAAATCAACGTAATCTTGCTGTACCAGCTCACCTAAAATAGACCGCGCATTGGCTTGATCCATTTCATCTTGTGACAACATCAGTGCTTGTGCATAACCCAGCTTGACGTCTGCGTCTTTGGGTTGAATATCGTACGCTTTTCGCATCGCATCAATCGCAGTGCCAATATCGCGGTTGGCCAACGCAATACGCCCCAACAACAACCAGCCTGTGGAATCTTGCGGCTGGTAGTGTAAACGGGTACGCAGTGCCAAAGTCAGGTCCTGCATCTCTTCATCGCTAAGTGGCTCTGCAGTGGAAGACATCAGCTTTTTCGATAACTCCGGCAAGTTGGCACTCACTTGATGCCACGCATCCACCTCTTGGTATGCGCCAAATTTGATGTACAAGCCGTAACTGAGCACGATCGTAAGCAGTACAGAAGGGACAATTACCGCCGTCGAGGAAATGCGCGACTGCATTTTATCCGTCTGTGATGGAATATCGTCGAGAAGTGACTGTTTCAGATCGGCGATCAATTCTTGTTGATCGACCACTAAACCTTCTGACGTTTCCTCTTGCAGCTCAGACAAACGGTCTTTGTAGAACGCCTTGTTCAGTTTCGTCACGCAAGATGTCGTCATTATTCTCTTTGCGCTTGATGAGCGGCAAAGCAATCATCACGCACGCTAGTACACTCAGGGCAACGGTGGATAACCAAAATAGTGTCATTACTGCTTGTCTCCGTTGTTTTCATCCTGAAGTAATGCTTTTAAACGCGCTTCTTTCTCTGCATCCCATTTTTCTTGCTCAGAAGCACTGACCGCTTTGCGCTTTCGGCTGCGCAAGATAATCAGAGAAAATCCGATGAGCAAGACCGCCAGCGGCCCAAGCCAGAGAATGGACGTCGCGGCGGTGAGCGGCGGATTGTAGGTCACAAAATTGCCATAGCGCGCCACCATGTAATCGATGATTTCTTGCTTGGATTTACCTTCTTTAGTCATCTCATACACTTTATGGCGCAAGTCTTGCGCTAAAGCGGCGTTCGAATCAGCGATAGTGTTGTTTTGACATTTCGGGCAGCGCAAGGTGTTACCAAGCTCTTTAAATTGCTGTTCTTGCTGCAAATTATCGAACTCGTACACTTCAATCGCGGCATAAGCAGACAAAGAGAAAGTCATGGCGGTGAATAACGCCCAAATCCACTTTTTCATTGCTTCGCCTCCTGAACTAACTGCTTGTAAAGAGGTTCAAGGGTTTCGGCCCAGTTACGCGGATTGACATCTCCAACATGGCGATAACGAATCACCCCTGCGGCGTCAATGACAAAGGTTTCAGGAGCGCCATATACGCCGAGATCCAAGCCCAGCATGCCGTTGCCATCAAACAAGCTGATGAGATAAGGATTACCGAGATCGTTCAGCCATCCCACCGCTTTATTGCGGTCATCTTTGTAGTTCATACCGATGATTTTCACCCCTTGCGAGGCGAGTTGATTAAGATACTGGTGCTCTGCGTAGCAGGTTGGACACCAAGTCGCCCACACATTGAGCAGTAACGGCTCACCTTTAAAGATCGCTTGATCATAAAGCTTACCCGGCTCAACCAAATCTTCCAAACGGAACTGAGGTACTGGTTTACCGATAAGTACCGACTCCAGTTTGGTAGGATCATCGCCGTGCTGGTTTTTGACCAACTGGGTGGCAAAGGTCGCCGCGAGAATCAGAAAAATCGCCAGCGGAATAAAGAGTACTTTTTTATTCATTTACGCCTCCTGCTCTTGGTTTTTCATCGGCTCTTGGGCTCCTTTCTTCTTGCGAAAACGGTAGCGCCTGTCAGAAATCGCCAAAATACCGCCGAGTGACATGATGATAGAGCCAGCCCAGATCCAACGAACAAAAGGTTTGTAGTAGATACGCACTGCCCATGAGCGGTTATCTTCCAAACGCTCACCCATTGCAATGTATAGATCACGCGTAATACCACGGTCGATCGCCGCTTCAGTCATCATGGATTTCGCTGTACGGTAGAAGCGTTTTTCCGCATGCAAGGTATTGATGTAATTACCATTATGACTAATTTCAAAGTCAGCGATATAGCCATCGTAGTTCGGACCGTCTTTATCTCTCAGACCGGAGAAGTAGAAGTCGTAGCCTTGGATTTGGAAATGCTCACCCGGTGCCAAACGTACATCTCGCTCAATGCTGAAATTTTGCACCATGGCAATGCCGATCACCGTTACCGCCAAACCGATGTGACCTAACATCATTGCCCAGTGGCTGCGCTGCAGTTTACCTACGCCTTCAACCAATGAGTGGCGATGAGTCGCGCGTTGATGCAGTTCAAAAGCGTGCATTGTGATGATCCAAATCGCCATCACCCAGCCAATGTAAGCCATGGCATCAAAGAAGTCCGCGAGTAGGTAGACACACAATGCGCCGAGACCGAGTGAAATCACCGCTGAGATCAGCATCGGTTTGTACAAAGACGAGAGCTGGTCACGCTTCCAACGGATCAGTGGGCCGATCCCCAGCAGGAAAGCAAACGGCATCATCAACCAAGCGAAAAGCATATTAAAGAACGGCGCGCCAATAGAGACCGAACCCAACCCCAACTGCTTATGCACTAGCGGCAGTAAGGTACCAACCAGAACCACCACGAGAGCGGCGATGAGCATGACGTTGTTCGCCAGCAAGGCATTTTCTCGCGAAATGAGATCAAAGTTGCCGCGAACTCGCACCGATGCGCCTTTAACGGCAAACAGCAGCAGTGAGCCGCCGATGACAAACACCAAGAAGCCAAGAATAAACATACCGCGCGCAGGATCAGAAGCAAAAGCATGCACCGAAACCAAAATACCCGAACGGACCAAGAAGGTGCCAAGCAGGCTGAGCGAAAACGCCGAAATCGCGAGCAGTACCGTCCAGGCTTTAAAAGTGCCGCGTTTTTCAGTGACTGCTAACGAGTGCATGAGCGCCGTGCCTGCCAACCAAGGCATGAACGAGGCGTTTTCTACTGGATCCCAGAACCACCAGCCGCCCCAGCCAAGCTCGTAATATGCCCACCAAGAACCCAGAGCAATGCCTAAGGTCAAAAAGACCCAAGCCGCCGTTGTCCACGGACGAGACCAACGCGCCCAAGCGGTATCCAATCGACCAGTCATCAGCGAGGCAATCGCAAACGAGAAGGCGACCGAAAAGCCGACGTAGCCCATGTAGAGCATTGGCGGATGGACGATAAGACCCGGGTCTTGCAACAGCGGGTTAAGATCGCGCCCATCAACCGGGAAGAAGGGTAGAGTACGTAAGAATGGGTTCGATGTGACGATGATGAACAGCAAAAAGCCAACAGAGATCATCCCCATGACGGCCAACACTCGCGCAACCGATTCTTGCGGCATACCGCGGCTAAAAGTGGCGACGGCAACGGTCCAAGCAGCTTGGATCAAGACCCACAGCAGTAAAGATCCCTCGTGAGCGCCCCAAACCGCGGTGAGACGATAATACCATGGTAACTGGCTGTTTGAGTTACTCGCGACGTATTGCAAGGTGAAATCGTTGGCATAAAAGCCATACGCAAGCGCGGCGAAGGAGAAGAGCAACATCAAGAACATCGCCCAAGAGAGAGGGCGTGCACTATTCATCAGCATGGTGTTGTTGTTGGAAGCCCCCCACAAAGGCAATACGCTCAACAAAACAGCCATTGACAGAGAGAGGATCAGGGCAAAATGCCCAATTTCAGCAATCATTGACCACTCCCCTGTTTTTGCTCTGTGGTGTACTGCAACGGTGCATGATTTTTTTCCATCGCTTCGGCAATTTCTGGCGGCATATACTCTTCATCGTGTTTTGCCAGCACTTCGAAAGCTTCTACTGTGGTCGCATTCTTGAGCACGCCTTGAGCCACTATGCCCTGCCCTTCACGGAACAGATCCGGAAGTATGCCTTCATATTCGATGGTCACTTTCGGTCCTACATCAGCAAGTTCGAAGCTCACTTTCAGTGATTCAGGATCGCGACGAAACCGATCCCTTCACCACCATTCCACCAATTCGCAGCCGCTGCCCCACTTCGGGTTTGGTACCATCATCTTTGCCTTGAACGAGCTCAGTTGGCGTGTAAAACAGGTCCATATTCTGGCTCAGCGCATACAACATCAAACCAATGGTCGCCCCAATGCCGACAAAGATGGCTAAGATAATACTCAGTCTCTTTTTACGTCTTGGATTCATAGGGTGTTCTCCATATTCTTGGCGGCATCAATACGGGCTTGTCGATCAACTTTTGCTTTCACTTCGTCAAGCAAAGCACCTGTGCGGCGAGCACTGCTTACGTATAAAGCCAGCATGGCAAAAAAAGTAATAGCAAATGAGCCCCACACATACGCTGCGTAGCCACCCATTGCAAAAAAATCACTCAGAGATTCAAAATACATGGCTCAATACCTCACTGAGTTTTAGCCAAAGCGAGCTCTTTCACCCAAGGGCGATGACTCTCTTTACTTAAAATTTCATTGCGAAAACGCACCATTGCGACCGCACCAAAGAAGAACGCAAAACCAAAAATGTTCAGAAGTAACGGCCAAAGCATTGAAGCTGATATGGACGGTTTGGCAAATTTAGTAATCGTGGCGCCTTGGTGAAGCGTATTCCACCACTCAACTGAAAAGTGGATAATCGGTAGGTTGACTACACCAACAATCGCCAATATGCCTGCGGCTTTCGCAGCGGTTTTTTGATCATCAAAAGCGTGATAAAGGGCAATCACGCCCAGATAGAGAAACAGCAGGATCAACTCTGAAGTTAGGCGTGCATCCCAAACCCACCAAGTTCCCCACATGGGCTTACCCCAAACTGCGCCCGTCACTAAAGCGATAAAGGTATACACAGCGCCAATCGGAGCCATCGCCAGCGCTGCCATATCGGCGAGACGTAGTTGCCATACGATGCCAATAAACGCGGCTATCGCCATCGACATGTACACCCCCATAGACCAAATGGCCGATGGGACATGGATATAAATGATACGGAAACTATCGCCCTGTTGGTAATCTGATGGGGCAAACGCCAACCCCCAAATGCTGCCAACGAGCAACAAAATTAAGGCCAGCACAGAAAACCAAGGCAACAATTTACCACTGAGTTGGTAAGCTGCCTCCGGCTTTGCATAGGGATGGAGCCATTTCCACATGTCTATTTCTCACTCTACTTCACAGGACACAAACAGCGTGTGACACACTCGCTGTGCGATCGTTATTTTTATTAGTGTAATCTTGTTGCAAAGGTGATTTGACACACCTAGTTAACGCTGACTCTCAGAGCCGCACTTATTGCAAATGGAGTTAAGGTTGTTGCTCCCACGAGCATCGCACCCAAAATGGCCAGTTGGCCGCTGTAACCCATTCCTAATGCCGCGGCATCAATCGCCGAGGTAGCAAAAATCAAAATAGGGATGTACAGAGGTAGGATCAATAAGCTCAATAGCACACCACCTTTTTGTAACCCGACAGTTAACCCGACACCAATCGCACCGATAAAACTGAGCGTCGGTGTGCCCACAAGCAGTGTCAACACCACCGCTAACCAAGTATTAAAGTCGAGCGATAAAATAATCGCCAATACTGGACTAATCAAAATCAGCGGCAAGCCTGTCAATACCCAATGGGATATGACCTTAGAGATCACCACAAGTTGTAATGGGATTGGCATCAGCATCATTTGCTCAAGCGAGCCATCTTGAAAATCGTCACGAAATAACCGCTCAAGCGATAATAAAGCTGAAAGCAGCGCAGCAACCCACACAATGCCTGCAGCGATTCGTGCTAATAGATTGGGCTCTGGACCAATGCTGAGTGGAAATAAGGTAATCACGATGATGAAAAACCACAGTGGATTTAATACGTCAGCTTGACGTCGAAACGCTATCAGCAATTCACGGCGGATAATGGTCGTCATGGCCGAAATCATATTAGTCACCCAACTTAATTTTTCTGAGTTTCGGACTATCAGCAAACATGTCCTGATGTGTCGTCAAAATAACAATGCCGTCATTCTCAGCGTGATGAGCAAAAAGCGCCTCTAGAACTTTTACCCCTTGCTTATCTATCGCAGTGAGCGGTTCATCCAAAATCCAGAGAACTTGTTTGCTCAGCCACAACCGCGCCAGTGCAACTCTTCGCTGCTGACCCGCAGACAGTTGGCCGACCGGTACATCTTCTCGACCGACAAGTCCGACTTTAGCCAAGGCTTGAAAAATCGCCTCCTGGGAAGAAGAGTGCTGGTGAACAGATTGATAAAAACTGAGATTTTCAAATGCTGTCAGCTCTCTTTTTACTCCGGTCTGGTGACCGAGAAATAAGAGATCTTGATGAAACTCATCTCTGCTTTTGTCAATTCGCTCCCCTTTCCACAGGATCTCTCCCTCTTCTTTGTCGCCTAACCCTGTGATAATGCGCAGCAAAGTGGTTTTGCCAGTGCCGTTACGCCCCTCGATCTGCACCAGTTCTCCGGGTTGGATAGAAAATGTCAAGTTCTCGAAAAGAACGCGTTCGTCACGAATCGCAGTTAGATTTGATACTTCCAGCATATGCTTCATGGCTACATAAAATGAGCGGGTATATTAGCACATCTGTTCCGAGACAAGACAGGATAACAGGGTGTTCAACTTTGTAACTTCGTGAGAAATTGTTAACTGCTATCACAATTATTTAAATCTACGTCTAAAGGGGGATAGAGAATGGTTGAACCTTGTTCCAAGTGTTTCATGCAAAAGCAAAAAAGAAGCCGAAGCTTCTTTTTATTTAACTGATTTCACGTTTATCGCCGTCCTTTGGGACGTTGAGCACGCGGAGGCTCAAATTCATTGGGATGACCACTCAACGGCGGAATTTTCTCTTTACCCGCAATTTTCTTTTGCAGTGACAGCATCAGCTCCGCTTCAGCCTTAGGTAGCTCACACTCTTCAATCAGCTCGTTAATATCCGCACCGAGCTGAACCATCTTACTTGCTCTAGTGTAGAGTCGGCCATCTGTATCCGCCTGCTCTAACTCCACAATACGCTCGTTGAGATGTTGAATAATATCTTGCTGTTCAGTCACTCTCTGCCCCAGCCCGACAACAACGGAACGCACTTCAAGTAACTGTTTATTCGCCTTTTGTAGCTCTTTTTCAACGCTGCGCTGTTGCAGACGCTGTTGATCTTGCTGCTTCTGCAAGACATTCTTAGTACGCCACTGCACTAATAACAGCAGCAACACCACCAATACAGCCCCACCGATCCACACTGCGGGGCTTTGGAAAAACGCGTCTGCCATTACAGATGAGCCATCTCATCCCATTCTTCGTCAGTCAGGAGTTTGTTCAAGTCAACCAAGATCAGCAGCTTACCGTCACGGTTGCTGACACCTTGAATGAACTTAGCACTCTCATCGGTACCCACTGAAGGTGTTGAATCGATTTCAGAAGAACGTAGATAAACGACTTCAGCTACACTGTCTACCAAGATACCAATCACTTGATGTTCAGACTCAATCACAATAATACGTGTGTTATCCGTCACTTCACCTTCCATCAAACCAAAACGGGCACGCGTGTCGATAACGGTTACGACATTGCCACGTAGGTTGATAATGCCTAGCACATAATCAGGGGCGCCAGGAAACTGGAGCGATTTCCGTGTAGCGAAGAACTTCGCGCACCTGCATTACGTTGATGCCGTAAGTTTCTTCTTCCAGCTGGAACGTCACCCACTGAAGTACTTCATCACTTGTTTTATCTTTTTTCACTTCTACTTCGTTAGAATGAGACATAGGTAATCCTCGTTAATGTCGTTCCCGACTTCTCAAATGCTTAATTTAGTGATTTTACATCTAGTCCGGCATTTAGCATGGAAATTAATGCTTCTACATGAATTAAAGCACACATTTTTTCTTTCACCATCCCAGCAAGCCACGGACGTTTACCCGATTGCTCGCGCCAACGCACCTTCTGCGGATAAAGTAACTCGGTCCCTAAAAGCTTACTGCTGGCAAGCCCCCACATGCTAGACCCCAACATAACGATGTACTGATAGTGGGCTTTGTACTCGTCATCTTTCAGTTTGTCCGGCATCACCCACTTGGCCGTATCGACCACATCTAGCTGCTGATCGCGATTTGTCTGTAGACCAAGATACCATCCGGGGCGACCAATCAAGTGGTTTAGTGTGGTCATCTGGTGAATGCCGCCAAGCTCATCCAGCGGCACAGCAAATGTGACGCTATTGACTTCAAAATAGAGTACCTGAAACGCTTCTGAGCGTTGAGTTGAGGTCCACTCACGTTTCCCTGCACCAGAAGTTTGCGTCTCAGGTTTCGGTTCTACTTTTACATGCTCTTCTATTTTTGCTTCAAGCTCGACCTGCTCTTGTACTGTCCTCTCTGGTTCTATCTCATCAATAGTAGGTTGGGCGATTGACAATTCCGAAAGGGTCCAATCTTGGATCTCTTCAACCTCATCAGCAATATCCCACTCTTGAATTTCTTCAACCAAGTCGACTTGCGAAACAAAAACCTCTTGCTCTACAGGTTTAAGCGTCTCTTCTTTCAAACTGGCTATTTGCGCAGTATTTTGCTCAAGTAGCTCATCAATACCCAGCTCATCAACCACGTTGGTTGATTCCAATTGACTTAGAAGACGCTGAACATCCTCAAGATTGGGCGCTTCAAGTTCTTTAACCTCTATTTCCGCGTAACTGTATGATTCCGGTTCTGAATACTGTAGCTTCAACTCGGGCTCATGCTCTGACGTCTGCCACATAGCCTCGGAAACTCGGCTCGGTGATAATCAGCTCAAGCTCCTGCTCTTCGGATAGTAAAGCACTGAAATAATCGTCTAAAGCTTGTTCGCTCGATAACACCGCTTCTTTGCTACTCATCAATCGCCAACCTCTCGAGGTAAATCAGCAACTGCTTGTAAGCAAATACACCGCGGCTGCCATCCGCAAAGTGCGAAGCTGGGAGGCGTTTTAAACTTGCATCTCTAAATTTAGTGTCAATTGGCACCGCCGATGTCCAAACTTTATCAGGATAATCTTTTTTCAACTGGGTTAATGTTTGCAAAGATGCCTTAGTTCGTTTGTCATACATGGTCGGAACTATCGTCACTTTAAACGGATCACGACGAGACTTTTGCATAATGGTCAGCGTTCGGATCATGCGTTCTAACCCCTTCATGGCAAGAAATTCCGTCTGAACGGGGATCAAAATACGATCACTCGCTGCCAACGCATTGACCATCATCACACCCAGAATCGGCGGGCAGTCAATCAGTACGTAGTCGTACTCTTTCGACAACGCCATCAAAGCACGCTTGAGAATCAACCCCATCCCACTGCGGTTACCCATAACACGATCTAGAGTCGCCAAAGACATGTGCGCCGGAATTATGTCGATGCCTTCGATATCGGTTTTCATCACCAGAGGTTTTACGCTCTCACGACTAAACTCTCTAAGCTGGAATAAATCAAAAAGACTACTAGACACTCCGTCGGGGTCAAACCCAAGATAAGTAGTCAAAGAAGCATGGGGGTCAGTGTCAACTAACAACACGCTATGCCCTTTCTTACTCAGCAAGCCAGCTAAAGTCACTGTGGTGGTCGTTTTTCCGACGCCGCCTTTTTGGTTCGCTACACTCCAGACAATCATACCTTTCCTTAGGCCAGCCCAACTTCAACCAGCATACGCTCAGCAATACGATCTAAAGGCAGGTCTTCACTGGAAATTCCTGCTTTTGCCACCGCCTGAGGCATACCGTAGACAACGCAGCTCTCTTCGTCTTGAGCCCAAATCGTTGAGCCTGCGGATTTAAGCATGCGTGCACCTTCTCGCCCGTCAGCTCCCATACCAGTCAGTACCATAGAAAGGACTTTGTCCGCATAAATTTTTGCCGCTGAGCCGAAGGTCACGTCCACACAAGGTTTATAGTTCATTCGCTCGCCGCCATCGATAATTCTCAATCGCGCAGCACCAGGCCGACCATCAATCATCATCTGCTTACCACCAGGTGCCAAGTAAGCAACGCCAGCTTGTAACACATCACCATCTTCCGCTTCTTTCACTTGGATTTTACACAGTGAATTTAAACGGCTTGCAAAGGCAGCAGTGAACGTTGCTGGCATGTGTTGAATTAAAACAATAGGATGCGGGTAATTAGCAGGCAATTTAGTGAGAATTTTTTGAAGTGCGACGGGGCCACCAGTAGAAGTGCCAATCGCAGTAAGCTGATATTTTTTCCCGGAAGAGCGAAATTTTGTTGCCACTGGCGCTCGAGTAGGCGCTGGTGCAGCTACATCACGGCGCAACCCAAAATTGCCACGCATGCTGCCTGAAGGCGAAGCTGGTGCTGTTTCTCTCAACAGGTTGAGCAACAGGGCGACGCATAAAAGCACGTTTTGCCGCAATCTGCAGAACACGCTGCTGCAACAAAGACACTGCTTCATCACGGTTGCGTGCGATGTCTTCAAATTTTTTCGGTAGAAAATCCAAAGCCCCAGCGTCAAGTGCATCGAGCGTGGCTTTGGCACCATCATGAGTCAAAGAAGAAAACATTAGAATCGGCGTCGGGACCGACGCCATAATTTCACGAACAGCCGAAATGCCATCCATAACCGGCATTTCGATGTCCATTGTAATGACGTCTGGCTTGAGGCGCTGAGCTTTCTCAACCGCCTCTTTCCCGTTGACTGCAACGTCAATCACCTCTAGGCGCGATTCGGCATTGATGATTTCACTGACGCGTCGTCTGAAAAAGCTTGAATCATCAACTACTAATACTTTAATCGCCATTTGAATCCTTATAAAAATCGTGGCTCAAATTATATCCGCGAAGCGGCTGCATATTGTTTGAGCAGATCCGGCACATCCAGAATCAAAGCAATGTGGCCATCACTGGTAATGGTTGCACCCGCCATTCCCGGCGTACCTTGCAGCAAGTTATCCAGTGGTTTAATAACAACCTCTTCTTGGCCAATCAAGGTATCGACAACAAAACCGACACGCTGACTACCAATCTGTACGATAACCACGTGACCGTGCCCTTTACGCAGTTGAACTTTACCCGCTTTAGGCGCAAGCCAGTTTTGCAAGTAGAACAGCGGAATAGACTTGTCGCGCACAATAATGGTTAATTGCCCGTCAACAATATTTGTTCGGCTGAGGTCAAGATGGAAGATCTCGTTTACAGAAGCCAGCGGCAATGCAAATGGATGCCCCGCGACTCCAACCATTAAGGTCGGAAGAATGGCCAGAGTCAAAGGAACTTTGATAGTGATCTTGGTCCCTTTGCCCATTTCAGAATCAATATCAATCGAGCCGTTTAACGTGTTGATTGCTGTCTTAACCACATCCATCCCAACACCACGCCCAGAGATGTCTGATATCTTCTCTTTACTAGAGAAACCTGGCGCAAAAATGAGATTAAAACACTCTTTGTTTGACAAACGAGCGGCAGCATCTTCGTCCATCATACCCCGTTTGACCGCAATACCGCGCAGCTTATCGGGATCCATACCTCCGCCGTCATCGACAATCGCTAGTTCAATGTGATCCCCTTCCTGGGATGCAGAGAGAATGACTTTACCCGTACGAGTTTTCCCCACTTTGACTCGATCTTCAGGCATTTCGATGCCATGGTCTACAGAGTTACGTACTAAGTGAATCAATGGATCAGCCAGGGCTTCAACCAAGTTTTTATCCAGATCTGTTTCTTCGCCGCGCATTTCCAGCACGATGTCTTTTTGCAGACTACGCGCAAGATCTCGAACCACGCGAGGGAAGCGACCAAATACTTTCTTAATTGGCTGCATGCGCGTTTTCATGACAGCGCCTTGCAGATCGGCAGTTACAACGTCTAAGTTAGCAACCGCTTTGGCCATCTCTTCGTCGTTGCTATTCAAACCAAGGCTGAGTAACCGGTTACGCACCAACACTAGCTCACCGACCATGTTCATAATGGTATCGAGAGTCGAGGTATCAACACGAACTGTCGCCTCTGCTTGTGGCTTTTTCGCCGCAGCGACAGCGGGTGCTTTTGCTTCTTGCGTTGCTGGTGGAGCAGGAGGCGCAGCTTTAGCGACAGCAGGCGATGCTTGCGGTGCTGGTTTTACAGCTGGTTTCTCTGCAGGTTTAGGCGTTTCTTTAACGTTTGCTGAAGCAGGCTTAGTTGCCATTTCCAGTTCTTCAATCGAAGGTCCTTTACCAGTACCGTGCAGCTCGTCGAGCAGTTTTTCAAACTCTTCATCGGTCATCAGATCACTGTCTGCAGCAGCAACTGACTTGGCTGGTGGGGTTGCCGGCGCTGCAGGTGACACAGATGTAAAGTCTGATGAGGAAGGGCTCTTACCAGCCCCATGTAATTCGTCTAAAAGTTTTTCAAACTCATCATCGGTAATATCACCATTGTCAACGGCTGGAGCTGCAGCTGCGGCTGGTTTAACTACTGGTGCAGCGACGTCGTTAGGCTTGCCGGGAGCTGAGCCTTTACCATGCAATTCATCAAGCAGTTTTTCAAATTCATCTTGGGTGATTTCATCGACAGAAGAAGCACTGACCGCCGTTGGTGCCGTTTCTTCTGGAACAGGCTCTTCGATGATGGGTTCCGGTTCAAGCTCTGCTTCTGCGATGTCTATTGTTTCTTCAGCAACTTCATCTTCAGACTCTGGTCGACAAAGACGATGAAGTTCGTCCAACAAAGCCGGGTCTGCGGCCTGTAAAGGCTCATGATCCTGAACTGCTTTAAACTGGGTATTCACCGTATCCAGAGCACGTAACATGGTATCCATCAGTGAAGGCGTAACGGAACGCTGCCCATTACGCAACACATCAAACACGTTCTCTGCACCGTGACAGGTATCAACGAGTTCAGCGAGTGATAGAAAACCAGCACCACCTTTAACAGTATGGAATCCACGGAAAATAGCGTTTAGAAGATCCCTGTCTTCTGGATTATTTTCCAATTCTACTAACTGCTCAGAAAGCAGTTCCAGAATTTCCCCGGCTTCAATTAAGAAGTCTTGTAGGATATCTTCGTCTAAATCGTAGCTCATACGTTACCTTTAAAATCCGAGACTGGATAACAAATCATCGACTTCATCTTGCGACGCAACTGCATCCTCACGAAGTTCTGGGTGCAAAATCGGCCCTTCGGGCGCGCTTCCACTTTTTTCTTTGTTGGCACTTGGGGTGGTGTCTAAAACATTTTCTTTTAATGGTTTGTTTGCAGCAAAGACGGTTAGTATTTCGACTAGTCGCCCTTCCACTTCATTGACCAAATTTATGACTCTACGGATTATCTGTCCTGTAAGATCCTGAAAATCCTGAGCCATTAATATTTCTGTTAATTGATTTCTCAGCTCAGTGCTGTCCCCTTCAACCTGAACCAATAACTCGTCAATACGATGACAAAGGGCCTTGAACTCACTCAGTTCGATGCGGCCACGCATTAACTCGTTCCACTGCGGCCTAACCTGCAACAAGCAATGGTGCAAGTTATCCGCCATCGGTAGACAATGCTCGACAGCATCCATGGTTTTATTGGCGGCAACTTCGGTTTTATCAATGACGTATTGAAGGCGATCCCTCGCATCCGGGATTTCATCTTGAGCGATTTCCGTCATTCGCTGATCAAACGCGAAGTGTTTCAGTGAATCGTGGAGATCTCGGGTCAAAACACCAATTTCCTGCAGCATAAGGTTTCCCTTATCCTCGTAAATTGAAGCGACCAAAGCATCTGCCTGTGCCTGTTCACCACTTTCCAGCAATTCAACTAGAGACTTTGCTTGCTCTAATGAGATCATTCTGAATAGACCCTTTTCGTTTTATGCTTCGTAAGCATGCTGCGCTGAGAGCCGCTAAGATCGAATTTTGAGTTTTTCTTAGGTTATAGCAGCTCTGACGAAGTTATTTTCCAACGAGTCTTATAAACGTTCGAAAATTTTATCTAATTTCTCTTTCAGGGTTGCAGCAGTGAACGGCTTAACGATATAACCATTTACCCCAGCTTGAGCCGCTTCAATAATCTGCTCACGTTTCGCTTCTGCGGTAATCATTAACACTGGCAAGTGTTTAAGCTCCTCATCGGCACGAATATTTTTCAGTAGATCGATACCCTGCATGCCAGGCATGTTCCAATCCGTCACGACGAAATCGAAATCACCTTTTTTCAGCATAGGTAACGCTGTCAAACCATCGTCCGCCTCTTGGGTGTTGTTAAAGCCCAGATCACGAAGCAGGTTCTTTACAATACGGCGCATTGTTGAGAAATCATCAACAATAAGGATCTTCATGTTTTTATTCAAAATTGCCTCCACTGAATTTCACAATCAGTGTCTTTAGTCATGTTGTGTCCAAGCACTAAGTTTAGTACGAAGACGTTGCATGGATTGGCTCAATATCTGACTGACACGTGACTCGCTAACACTCAGAATTTCCCCAATTTCTTTTAAGTTTAGCTCTTCATCATAATAGAGCGAAAGTACCAAAGCTTCACGCTCTGGAAGCTGTTTTATTGATTCAACCAATGCTTTTCTGAAATATTCGTCAGCAACACCTTTAAATGGGGTGTTATCTTCAGAATCTTCGACTGAGGTGATGACGTCATCTGAAACGCCTAGATCCTCAATACCAATCAGACGAGAGCAATTTATATCAGTCAACGCAGCGTGGTATTGCTCCATGGTTAACCCCATGTGAGCAGCCACTTCAGCGTCATTGGGATCACGATTGAGAATGCCTTCCAATTCTGCAATCGCGTGACTAATTTCTCGGTTGTTTTTATGGACCGAACGCGGAACCCAGTCACCACGCCTGATATCATCCAGCATGGCACCACGAATACGGATTCCTGCGTAAGTTTCAAAACTAGCGCCTTTTGAAGCATCGTAATTTTGCTGCGCTTCAATCAACCCTATCATACCCGCTTGGATGAGGTCTTCCACTTGTACACTGGGTGGTAGCCGCCCCAACAGATGATGCGCAATGCGTTTGACCAACACAGAATACCTCTCGATAAACAGCTTTTGGCTGTTTACATTGGCGTGTTGATCATAGGTTAGCGCTTTATTCACCAAACGGTTCCTCTAAAAATTCATTGCGGCTTAGTAATCGCTCGACAAAAAACTCAAGATGTCCGCTTGGGGTCTTCGGAATCGGCCAGGTCAAAGCTTTGCTTGCCAATGAACTGATCGCCAGCGCTGCCGGAGAAACGCGGGAAGGCGTCAACGACTATCTTTTGTTTTTTAACCGCTTGTCGAACTTTATCATCTAATGGGATACATGCTACGAGTTCGAGGCTCACATTCAAGAATCGCTCTGTGACCAAAGTCAATTTTGCAAACAATTCTCGCCCTTCACGGTAGCTTCTGACCATATTTGCAACAATCTTGAAGCGTTGCACCTGATGCTCTTTGCTTAACAACTTAATTAAAGCATAAGCATCGGTAATTGACGTAGGTTCATCACAAACTACAACCAAAACATCCTGTGCGGCACGCGAAAAGCTGATCACCATGTCTGAAATGCCCGCTGCGGTGTCAATCAACAGCACGTCCATTTCATCTTCTAAACTCCCAAAGGCACGGATTAAGCCAACGTGCTGTGCGTGTGAAAGCTCAGTCATGCTTTGTGTTCCGGAAGTCGCGGGTATTATTCTAATACCATACGGTCCTTCAACAATAGCATCTTTTAATTCACACTCACCAGCTAAGACATGCCCTAAGTTGCGTTTTGAACGAATTCCGAGCATAACGTCGACATTTGCTAGGCCAAGGTCGGCATCAAGTACCATAACTTTTTTGCCTTGACGTGCCATGGCTATCGCTAATCCTAGGGTAACATTCGATTTACCCACACCACCTTTGCCACCTGTCACTGCGATAACTTTAGTGAGCGAAGGTTTTGTTAAGCGACGGAGGCCGCTTGCTTGATCATGTATCATATTCTCAGTCATAATTGTCCGCCGCCTAGAATCCTTCGTTGTCACTGTTCCAGTAGTGAGGTTCATTCTCTGTCGACTTCTCAAGCAGTTCATTCGCTTTCGCGATCATGTATTTCGGTTGTGCAATCACGATGTCTTCAGGAACTCTTTGTCCATTGGCGATATAAGCCACAGGTAAAGCGTTTTGAATTACAACGCTGATAAACTCCCCCAAGCTCAACGATTCGTCGAGTTTAGTCAGGATGCAGCCTGATAGAGGAATTCGTCGGAAATGTTCGATAGTTTCCTGAAGGACTCTGCGTTGCGCCGTTGCGGGAAGAACAAGATAGCTATGGATAACTTCGCCACTTTCTTGCATTAACGTGTCTAACTGTTCGGACAAACGAACATCACGCTGCCCCATGCCTGCAGTATCAACCAAAACGAGTTTTCTATTTCTCAGCTGGTAGATTACATCGGCTAACTCTTTAGAATCTTTAGCAACTTTTACCGGGCAGCCCATAATTCTGCCGTAAATGGAGAGTTGCTCATGTGCTCCGATTCGATAGGTATCTGTGGTGACCAGGGCAACGTTATTCGCCCCGTATTCCATTGCCGCACGAGCCGCGAGTTTAGCGATCGTGGTGGTTTTCCCTACTCCTGTAGGGCCAAGCAGGGCAACAACGCCACCTCGTTTCAAGATATCTTGCTTAGTGATCGTAATCTGATCTGAAACGAGAGCCAGTAGTGCTTTCCAAGCCCGTGCGGGTTTGGTGTCTTCAGGAATGTAGCAAGCCATTTGGTCAGCCAGCTCTGGTGACACTCCCATGCGTTCAAGGCGTTTGATCAGCATAGCGCGCAGTGGTTCTCGACGCTCCACTTCTTGCCAAAGAAGGCCAGAGACTTGATGTTCAAGCAGACGACGAATTGAGGTCATCTCTTCACGCATGTTCTCCAACTCGTTGGCTGAATCATCGCTCTCCTGAGGAAGCTGACGGCGATCATAACGGGTTGGATCAAGACGGGGTTGCGGCTTATCAATTCGTCGGTCTTCGGCGATCAGCTTAGCGAGCGGTGAGTTTTCACGCACCCGAACAGAGCTATTTTGATCGTCACGGTGTTTGGATTGGCGTTGCAGCAGGGCCGATAATGAATCTTCGTTTTCGCTTCTGCGTTGTGGTTCATCACTCTGCTGGTTGTACTGTTTCAGCATATTGGCAAAGCGCTTGGTCATTGAGCCGTTGTCGCTTTTTGCGCTGCTTTCACTACGCAAACTGACGCGATCATCTTCAACCGCGCGAGAGACCTGACGCCCAGCGGAGCTACTTGAAAACTGCCCGGGTTCTTGTAGCGCGTTTGCTGTCTGTCTGCGGCTTGATGTAGCAGCAAAAGTCGAAGATGCGCTGTCCCCGTCAATGGCAGCAACGATCTCCACTCCTCCAGCCACTTTTTTATTGGACATGATCACCGCGTCCGCTCCCAGTTCTTCTTTCACTTGAAGGAGCGCCGTTCTCATGTCTTTGGCAAAAAATCGTTTTATTTTCAAACCATTCGTCCATTTAACAGGGTTTAACTATTAGTTACCCACTGCCTGTACAATGCGGATCTGTTTCTCGTCAGGTATCTCCTGATACGAAAGTACTCTGAGATTTGGTATTGTGTTTTTCACAAACTTCGCCAGAGTTGAACGCAACATGCCGGAGGTCAATAGCACCGCAGGTTCGCCTTTCAGCTCTTGCTCTTGAGTTGCCATACTCAGAGAGGCTTGCAGACGCTCTGCGAGACCAGGTTCAATTCCCGCAGACTCCCCACCTGACGCTTGCATGGTCTGATGCAATATTTGTTCCAGCTCTGGAATCAAGGTTATTACAGGCAGCTCAGGTTCTATTCCATTGATTTCTTGGACAATTAGACGTTTCAGTGAGATACGAACTGCTGCTGTGAGAATGTCGGGTTCTTGACTCTTCGAAGAGTACTCAGCCATGGTCTGCACTATGGTGCGAATATCGCGAATTGGGATCGCTTCATTAAGTAGATTTTGTAATACCTTCACCACCACACCAAGCGGCAGTTGGTCGGGGACAAAATTTTCGACTAGTTTAGGAGCGCTACGACCCAGCATCTCCAGTAAGTTCTGCACTTCTTCGTGACCAAGCAACTGTGAGGCATTATTAGTTAAAAGCTGGCTCATGTGCGTTGCTAATACCGTCGAGGAATCCACTACGGTGTAGCCTAGCGCCTGCGCATGTTCACGCTGCTCTGGGCGGATCCAAACCGCTTCGAGGCCAAATGCAGGGTCGATAGTCGGTTCGCCATCAATCATGCCATACACTTGACCGGGGTTGATCGCCAGCTCTTGGTCTGGGCGAATTTCTGCTTCCCCGACAGCAACACCCATTAAAGTAATGCGATAACTATTGGGCGTAAGCTCAAGGTTGTCACGAATATGCACCGGGGGAATGAGGAAACCAAAGTCTTGCGACAGTTTTTTTCTCACCCCTTTGACCCGCTCTAATAGTTCACCACCTTGGTCCCTATCCACCAAGGGGATCAGCCGATAGCCTACCTCCAAGCCAATGATGTCCACTGGCTGTACATCATCCCAAGAAAGCTCACGCACTGAAGGCGCGTTGCTGGTATCAATAACGGCTGGGGTTTTGGGCTGCTTGGCTTTTTGCTTCTGCTTTTTATCGATAAAGTACGCTCCCGCACCCGCAGCAAGCGCTAGTAGCAAAAAGGAGAAATGGGGCATGCCTGGGACAATACCCATCACGCCTAAGATGGCGGCGGTGATCATCAGTGCTTTCGGGTTATCGAACATCTGAAATATCAGTTGCTCCCCCATGTCTTCATCGGTGTTTTGCCGTGTCACCATCATGGCTGCTGCAATCGACAAGAGCAGTGATGGGATCTGCGCAACCAGACCGTCACCGATGGTCAAAAGGGTATAAATCTGTATCGCTTCAGAAAAACCCAGACCATGCTGCGCCATGCCGATAGACAGGCCACCAATGATGTTGATGAACAGGATCAAGATACCCGCGATGGCATCCCCTTTGACAAATTTGGAGGCACCATCCATCGAGCCGTAGAAGTCCGCTTCTTTGGTTACTTCAAAGCGGCGCAAACGGGCTTGTTCTTGATCAATCAAGCCTGCGTTAAGGTCGGCGTCAATCGCCATTTGCTTACCTGGCAAAGCATCCAAGGTAAAGCGTGCACTCACTTCAGAGATACGCCCCGCACCTTTGGTCACGACCATAAAGTTGATGATCATCAGGATGAGGAACACCACTAAACCAACAGCGTAGTTTCCCGCCGATAACCACGTTACCGAAGGCTTCAATCACGTTACCGGCAGCATCACCCCCTTCATGACCTTTCAGCAAAACCACTCGCGTCGAAGCAACGTTCAGAGCCAAACGTAACAGCGTTGCAATCAACAACACGGTCGGAAACGCCGCAAAATCGAGTGGACGGCGCGTATAAACGGTCACCAACAACACCACCATCGACAGGGCGATGTTGAAGGTAAAAAACATGTCCAACAGGAACGCGGGGATAGGCAATACCACCATCGCCAGCGTCGCCAGCACCATCACTGGTGCGCCGATTGCAGGCATGGAGCGTTGGGGAATTTTAGGCAACTTATCTGCAAACGGCAGAGTAAATTTTTTAGCCATTACTTCGTCTCGGTTGGGTG
This sequence comes from Vibrio cidicii, assembly GCF_009763805.1. Taxonomy (NCBI): domain Bacteria; kingdom Pseudomonadati; phylum Pseudomonadota; class Gammaproteobacteria; order Vibrionales; family Vibrionaceae; genus Vibrio; species Vibrio cidicii. The sequence continues at coordinate 1,988,841 of NZ_CP046804.1, forward strand.
GAACTTAACTCGCTTGTCACCTGAAAATGCGGGCACTTAACTATCGGTGAGCAACTTTCAAAGAGCGGAACAAGCAATCTCTGTACCAGAGTTGCGCCAAACAATTGACTGCACAAATCGCTTAAAATTGAATGCTTAATGGCGCATATCTGGCGGAATGGGTAGATCGTAATCCTGTAGTTTTGGCCTGTGTCCACCACGTCTGCGATACTGTTTGAGCTGAAATACGTAGGCTAGGATCTGCGCCACTGCAGTAAATAGCCCTTCAGGAATTTCTTGTTCAAGCTCTGTGGTGTAATAGAGTGCACGCGCTAACGGCGGTGCTGGCACAATGTAAATATCATGCTCACGAGCCACCTCTCGGATCTTCATCGCCATGTGATCAGAACCTTTGGCAACCACCACTGGCGCGCGATCAGTGCCTTGCTTGTAGCGCAGCGCAACCGAAAAGTGCTCCGGGTTGGTAACAATAACATCGGCCGTAGGTACATCCGCCATCATGCGGCGCTGCGCCGCTTCTCGTTGCAACATCCGAATACGGCCTTTGACTTCCGGTTTACCTTCGGTGTCTTTGTACTCGTCTTTCACTTCCTGTTTGGTCATTTTTAACTGATCAGCGTGTTGCCAGATCTGAAACGGAATGTCGATGGCCACGACGATCAGCAAGGAGCAACTGATCAGCAAAATAAAATTGAGCAAAATATCGAGCGAGTGAAAAATATTCTGTGGATAAACATCCATGCTCAGTTGAATCAAATCGGCTTGCGAAGCTTGGATGAGATAGATGGCCACGCCAGTTACCAGGCCGACTTTGAGAATCGATTTGATCAGCTCCACCCAACTCTGCAATCCAACCATGCGCTTTAAGCCACTCAGCGGATTCATTTTAGACAGCTTAGGCATCGCGGCTTCAGCAGAAAAACTGATCCCCCCCACCCCAGCAGCCCCTATGACAGCAGCAATAAAAAGCGTAATGAGGATCAACAGCAGCGGTACAAGCAAAGCCGCTATTGCTCCCCCTGCAATATCCAACAGTTTTGCAGTATCAAAAATTTCTTCTCGGGTGAGATCAAATAACCGCCCCATTATCTTAAATAGGGCACGAGCTAAAGGCTCACCAAACCACATCAGTGCCACCGCGCCGACGATAAGCACAGAAGCCGAGGCAAGCTCTTTCGAGCGCGCAACTTGGCCTTTTTCTCTTGCTTGTTGTAATCGTCGGGGGGTGGCATCTTCGGTACGTTTCCTGACCGTCTGACTCTGCCAATTCAGCCTCCTAGCAGTTTAGCCGAATAAAGCGGCAAATCTGTTCTTCACCTTCTATCCAGTACAGTTCATAGTGGCTGTAAAGGCCAGCAAGAATATACCAACAGAGTAATAAACCCACGAGCAACGCGAAAGCAAAGCCGAGCGAGAAAATGTTTAACTGTGGCGCAGCACGTGTCATCACCCCAAACGAGAGGTTAATCGTCAGCAAGGCAATAATGCCAGAGAGCGACATACTGAGCGCGACTTTAAACATGATGCCAAGCCAGAGCGCGAGTTCACGAAAGTCGACGGCATTGAGCGAGCCGAGACCCACTGGCAAGGTTTTAAAACTGAACACCACCAGTTGCAGCATTTTCAAGTGCCCGTCGGTGGCGAGGAAAAACATGGTCGCCAAAAACATAAACAGTTGACCAAGCAAAGGGGTGTTTTGCCCGTTGGCCGGGTCAACCATTGAAGCAAAACCAAGGCTTGATTGCATACCCAAAATTTGGCCAAGCATAACAAAGGTTTGAATCAAAAACTGCGTCACCATTCCCATCGCCACGCCAATCACGATTTGTTCAAACACCGTCAGATAGCCTTGAAAAGAGAGCAGTTCGATCTCTTGGGGTACGGCTGGGAGCGCTGGCATTACCGCAAACGTCACCGCCAGACTGAGGTAAAGGCGGATACGTGGCGAAACAAAACGCGCCCCAGTAACGGTCATCACCATCAACATGGAGGAGATTCGAGCAAAAGGCCAGAAGTAGTTGGCTATCCAGTCAAGGATGATAGTGGTTGGGTACTCCATCTCATCAAACCATCAATACAGAACCTGAGGCAGGCGTTCAATCAGCGAGAAAAAGAACTCCATCATCATCTGTGTCATCCAGTGACCAAACAGCATCAAAGCCAATAGCGTGATGATCAGACGCGGCAAAAAGCTCAAGGTCTGTTCGTTGATCGAGGTCGCCGCTTGAAAAATCGCCACAATCAAACCGACCAATAAGCTGGGAATAATGATGGCACAGACCATGATCAATACCATCCATAGTGCATCCTGGAATAGCTCAACAAATATTTCAGGTGTCATGCTCTCTCCCTGCTATAAGGCGAAACTGCCAGCCAGCGTCGTCAGAATCAGATTCCACCCGTCAACCAGCACAAACAGCATCAATTTAAACGGCAGCGAAACAATCATTGGCGAGAGCATCATCATACCCATCGCCATCAGCACCGATGCAACCACCAAGTCGATGATCAAAAAGGGCAGGAAGAGCATAAATCCGATTTGGAATGCCGTTTTCAGCTCCGAAGTAATAAATGCGGGAATCAAGACCGCCATCGATACGTCTTCTGGGTTGGCCACCTGCTCCCCCGACATATTGACGAAGGTTTCCAGATCTTTGACGCGGGTTTGCTTGAGCATAAATGCTTTGATTGGTCCCTGAGCGACATCAAACGCTTGTCTTGCGGTCAGTTGCTCGTTTAAGTAGGGCTGCACCGCCTGTTCATTCACTTCATTGATCACCGGCGACATGATAAAGAAAGTCAAAAACAGCGCGATACCAATAATCACTTGGTTTGATGGCGTCTGTTGTAAGCCCATCGCTTGGCGCAATATCGACATCACCACCACAATCCGGGTAAAAGAGGTCATCAATATCACCATGGCAGGCAAGAAGCCCAGCATGGTCATAAGCGCAAGAATTTGCAGTGTAACCGAGTAGTCCTCACTGCCATCTGGATTGGTGGTCATGGTGAACGCCGGAATGCCCCCACCTTGTCCTACACTCATACTGCGACTTTGCGCAGAGCCATTTTTCATCTCGGAGAGGGTAACACTGCTGCCCGCCGCCAGATTATCCGGCAGCAACGTTTCTTCCGCCTGAGCCAGCGCAAGGGGAGAGAGCAGGGACAACATCAGCAGCCATAAGGTCAGCCACAAAGAAGGGAAAAAGTGTTTACTGTTCATGCTTTTTTAGTAACTGGCTAAATTGGGACGCAAAGGCACTCTTAACCAGCTCCTCCTGTTTTAACGGCTGTTCTAAACGGGCAATCAGTTGAATGGACTGCGCGGTAATCCCGACGAGAAATTGCTCCTCACCCGCCTGCACCACCGCAATCCGTTCTTTCGTACCAACTGCGATCTGGCTAACGATTTTTAGGCCATGTTGCTGACCAAAGGTCGGAGCTTGCAGGCGCTTCATTAGCCAAGCCAGCAATAAGATAAAGGCGATCACCAACAACAAAGAACCGAAGGTGGTCGCTAGACTAAGCTCTGGCGCGCTTGGCGCGGCCCAAACACGAGGAGCACTGAACAACCCGCCCAGTGCTCCTAATCCGGTTATCAGCCGTACTTTGTTTGTCATCGGACTCATCATATCAGCGCAGTTTCTTGATGCGTTCCGTCTGACTAATCACGTCCGTAAGACGAATACCAAACTTGTCGTTCACCACCACCACTTCACCATGTGCGATCAATGTGCCGTTGACCAACACATCTAAAGATTCACCCGCCAAACGGTCGAGCTCAACCACCGAGCCCTGGTTAAGTTGCAGCAAGTTACGGATACTAATTTGTGAACGTCCAACTTCCATTGAGATGGTCACGGGAATGTCCATGATGGTGTCGAGTTTACGTCGCTCATCGGCCGTAATAGGCTTCGACGTATCTTTCAACTCTTCCAGCGGCGCGGCCATCACTTCATCGATGTCAACATCAGGCGCGGAAGGGTCTTCTCCCAGAGCCGCCGCCCACTCTGCTGCCAGCTTCTCATCTTCACTTGATGCCATAGTCATATCCTGTTTTCATTTTCGTTATCAATCTTCATTATCATCGTCACTTTCCAGTTCAGACATGATGTCCTTGCCAAGGAAAGTCAAATCGGTTTTCACCACATGCGGACGTTCAATTTCTTGTGAAATTTGCACGGCTAACTTGTCGTTAGACTGACCCATTTTGACGCGATAGGTTGGCAATTCTTCAACAAACATTACCGCATGTTTGGGCATTTCTATCGGGATCACGTCCCCTGGGCGAAGCTCCATCAGATCACGCAGAGAAATGGTTCTCTCCAGCAAATTGACGCGAAAGTTTACCGGACAGTCCATGATCTCTTCGCGTAAAGCAGAACTCCAACGTACGTCGGTTTCCATCTTATCCGATTGCACACCTGCATCCAGCAGTTCGCGGATCGGTTCCACCATCGAATAAGGCATGACAACGTGAAAATCGCCGCCGCCGCCGTCGACTTCAATATGGAACGAGCTCACCACAATCACTTCCGTCGGACTGACGATGTTGGCCATGCTGGGGTTCACTTCAGAGTCGAGGTACTCAAACTCTACCCCCATCACAGGCGACCACGCTTCTTTGTAGTCTTCAAAAACGATTTTTAATAACAGTTGAATGATGCGTCGTTCGGTTGGCGTGAACTCGCGCCCTTCAATTTTAGCGTGGAAACGGCCATCACCACCGAAGAAGTTCTCCACCAGAATAAACACCAGACGCGCTTCCATGGTAATCAGCGCCGTACCTTTCAAGGGTCGAAAACGCACCATGTTCAAACTGGTTGGTACGTACAAGGTGTTCTGATATTCACCGAACTTCATCATCTGTACGCCGTTGATCGACACTTCCGCCGTTTTTCTCAACATGTTGAACAGGCTGATGCGCATATGACGGGCAAAACGTTCGTTGATAAGCTCCAAAGTCGGCATGCGACCACGGACGATGCGATCTTGCGAGGAGAAGTCGAAGTTAACCGCACCGTCTCGTTCGTTATCTATCGGCTCATCTACCTCATCGACATCATCTACCCCGTGGAGCAGCGCATCAATTTCGTCTTGGCTTAATAAATCGGTCACACGATACCTACTGAATTACAAAATCGGTAAACAGAACTTTCTCAATCACTGGCTGGCCGACCGACTTGGTCAGCGCGGCCTTAATGTCTTCTGTCGCTTTATCACGCAGTTCAACACGCCCGGTTGGTGAACGAAGTTGATCCACCGTCGCCGAGGCAAAAGTAGATAGTAACGAGCTTTCAATCAGTGGCGAATGGTAACGTGCGAGGTTTTCGTTTTCTGAACCGCGCACCATCAATTGGACTTTGATTTGCACCATACGATCCCGGCTATCACCCGTGACATTAAAGACAAATGGCTGAGCAATATTGACGTAAGCGACCGGGTTTTCAATCGGTTTTGCTTCCACTTGCTCTTTGGTCGCCGCCTCTTCTGCTGAGTCGGAGCCCATTAAAAAGAATGCAGCTCCACCGCCACCCAATAACAACACCACCGCAGCGACGATGATAATGAGAAGTTTGCCTTTGCCTTTCGGTGCTTCCTCACCCGTTTGTAGTTCTTCTGCCATGATCTGTTTTATCCCGTAAACTTAACAACTTGTATTTTATGCGTAAAAACTGATTCCATCACGCTTTGATGCCACATTTACATCAAGTTTCATCTCAGGCTCAAGATTTTCATCATTACCAGAGGCAAATCGACTGGTTTGTTGAGCATCGCCTTGTCCACCAGCAGAGTACTGTCGCTGCTGCTGGCCAGATGCCTGCTGCTGCACCGAAGAATCCGCCAATTGCATGCCTTGCTGCGCCAGCATTTCTCGCAGGCGAGGCAGGGTTTGTTCAATCATCTCACGAGCTTGTGGGTTACTCACAGTGAAATGTACATGGGCCAAATCGTTATTCATGGTCATGCGGATCTGCATTCGCCCAAGTTCGGGCGGATCAAGACGAATATCCAAATTCTTCAGGTTTTTGGACATCATCATCTGCACTTTTTCCGCAACCTGCTCACTGGCCATTTCACGCGTGAGTTGCATTGGAACTTGTGAAGCGGCTTCAGCGCGTACTTGCCCACCAGTGGTTGGCGCGCCTTGCGCGCTGTAGAGACTGCTTTGAGTTGTATTGGTCGCGCGTTCACTACTCGGCTCGCTCGCTGATTTTCCTTTCAGCGCGGTTAAGCCACTGGCCGCCAACGCCGCTTGTAGCCCTTTTGTTGGCGTCACATTAGGCTGCGCAGTACTCTGCAGCGCAGCCATCGCATTTGGCGCTAAACCATCAGGCAGCCCAGCTGTGGGAGCTTTATCGCCGGTGGGCTGCGCCGTCACTAACGCTTGGGCTGTAGGTTGGCTGTTTTGCAAAACGCTATGCACCGCCTGAGAGAGAGCCGTGGTGGTTGCGGCCAGTTTTGCGCCGCTCTCCTTGGCCGTGTGCGCATTACCTATCGGCGCAGCTTGGTTCCAGTCAATTTCAGCTCGAGGCGCGTTGGCGACCCCGTCACTTCGCAGCGTATTTAATTCCGCATTGCTCGCCGCCACCAGCACAGTGCTTAATGCGGGAAAGGCTGCCAGCACTGCAGGATCTTCGACTTGCAGCTGGCCATCAAGTAACCCTTGCAAGATCTGTTGATCTTCCCCATTGAGCGCTTGCTCTGTCACTAACTTTTGTTCAATTTCGGCTAAACGCGGCGCAGGAAACTAGCATCACTGGCAGCTCAGAGGAAACTTGCTGCTGAAGGTTTAGAGGAATCTCATCTTGTGCTTGCATCTGCAACCCGGCAGTTGCGTGCCACTCAATTTGCCCATTGCCCATTTGAGCGGCCGTAGCAGGATCAGCAGCAAGAGTTTCCAGCGGCAAAGATCCTGCTGTAACGCTAGACGCTGACAGCGCCTGAGGCGGTAACTGAGCCGATGTGGATTGAAGTGAACTTACTGCAGAAGACGGCAAAGAGTCTGCGCTTTGGCGACTGACGCCAACTTGCGCCGAGCCAGGCAAAGAAGCGGCCTGTTCTGCGGTGAGTGCATTTGCGTTAAGCGCCATCGCATCGCCTTCCTCTAACTGAAGACTTGGCAATCCATCCGCTGAATTGTGAGGCGATACGGCCTCAGCGACTGCTTTTGTCGGCAATGCTTTGCCACCGTTTTTAGGCTGCAAAGTGGCATTAGCTTGCTCCAACTGGCCAAGAATTTTTGAGCCTTCATGCATGACGCTCTCTTGCACCGCTTGTTCTTCGCTGCCAGCTTTTGTCGAGGAATTGCTCTTTGCTACGCCTACATCAGCCGCAACATCATTGGTTGTTTGAGCGTTTGTGGAGGATGTTGCCGCTACAGTCTCGCTCTGCCCTGCAGAAGATACCTGTACCTCAGACTGAGCAGAACCCTCTGTTTGCGTCTTTCCCACCTGTAACAATTCATCGCTGCTTTCCGCGTCTTCAAGCGAAGCGCCATCGACAGCTTCGCCTCCACTGTTTTGTGTGGCTTCAGATTCAGCGGTGAGATGTTCTGCTTTAAGAGGCGCCCCATCTTTAACGCTGCTGTCGGTTTTCTCGGCTTTCTTGTCGTCCGTTTGCCCAGAAAAGACTTTGGCGAGAGTTTGAAAAAAACCGCCTGATTCGGCCACTTCACCAGTGACTTCTTTGCTTGAAGCTTCAGCTGTCGTTCCTGCTGTTTTACCTGTTATAGATACCGATTGCAGATTTACATTCATAGTCACAGTCTCTTCGCAGCACTTATTGGATAAGCGTCAGTGGGGATTTTAGGCAGTTAACCTGCAAGAAACACGCCATTTTGAGAGCTGATTAATAATGCGGTTTGCGCCTAGCGTAACTGAGGGTCGAAAACTCGTCCATTTGCTTCTGCTCTCGTTTGGCTTCGGCTTTCTGTTTCTCTTGTTGCTTTCTTTCGATCATCCATTCATAGGATTTGCGCTGCTTGCGTACCTCTAACCAATAGTGCTCACTATTTTCCACTTGCTGTTTGAAGTGCGCTTCTGCTCCGCGCTGTTTTGCCAGCGTTTCGTCAAGCTGGTTGAGAAAGCGGTTGAGATGGACAAACTGACTGGCACTCAAACCGCTTTTTCCGCGCTCGACCAGTTGCTGGCAGTAGTCGAGGCGATATTTTTCGATCTGCTCCACCTGCTGGTAGTAACTTTCTAATTCGGCTTTCGCTTTGTTTAAGGTCAGAACCGCTTGGTTCTCCCTCTCTTTGGCCTGCTCAAGCAGAAAGTCCATCGCGTTTTCCATCCGTGATTACACTCCCAACACGTTTTTTAGCATGTTGACACACATGGCGTACGGCACCGTCTCTTTCATTTGCTGCTGCAAATAGGCATCCAATTTTGGCTTGAGGGTAAAGGCGCTATCGATGGCTTGATCCGTTCCCGGCTTATAGGCACCGATTGACACCAGATCTTGATTTTTCCGACAAATAGATAAAATCTGCCGTACGGCTTTAGACATCAACACATGCTCGTCGGTGGTGATCTGCGGCATCACACGACTGACCGATTTTTCAACGTCGATGGCTGGGTAATGCCCCGCGTCAGCCATTTCACGTGATAATACGATGTGACCATCAAGAATCGCTCTCGACGCATCGGCAATCGGATCTTGTAAGTCGTCGCCCTCGGTAAGCACGGTGAAAAAGGCGGTAATCGAACCTTGTTGTGGGCCACCATTGCCCGCACGTTCAACCAGCGCAGGTAACTTGGCGAAAACCGACGGTGGATAGCCTTTCGTCGCTGGCGGCTCTCCCACAGAGAGCGCAATCTCACGCTGCGCCTGTGCAAAACGCGTCAGAGAGTCCATTAGCAGCAATACATCCAGACCTTGATCACGAAAGTATTCCGCAATCGTCAAGGCTGTTTGACACCCTTTGAGGCGCATCAGTGGCGAAGCATCCGCAGGCGCGGCGACCACTACCGAACGTTTACGACCATCTTCTCCGAGGATTTCCTCAATGAACTCTTTAACTTCGCGTCCCCGCTCGCCAATCAGCCCAACCACTACAACTTGTGCCGTGGTGCCACGCGTCATCATTCCAAGCGTGACCGATTTACCGACACCTGAACCGGCAAATAGCCCGATACGCTGCCCCTTACCGACGGTCAGCAAACCATTAATCGCTTTTAATCCGACATCCAGCGGTTCAGTGATCGGTTTGCGCGCCAAAGGATTCATCGGTTGGGCATTGAAAGAAGCACGGTGCTCAGTATAAATCGGCCCCAATCCATCAAGCGGATTGCCCACGCCATCAATCACTCGGCCAAGCAATTCCATGCCCACAGGCAAACCGCTTTCACCCGTTAATGGCGTCACTTTAGCACCAGGCAAAATTCCCGTGATCTGTTCGCTGGGCATCAAAAACAGGTTATCACCAGAGAAACCAACCACTTCGGCCTCCATTTGCCCGGTCATCGTTTCAACCAAACAGAGGCTACCGATAGGCGCACGACAACCGGTTGCTTCTAATGTCAAACCAATCACGCGCACCAATTTGCCAGCGGCAACTGGGCGTGTGGTCAACCCTTGTACTTTGTAACTTTTCAGTCGCTCCGCCAGCGAGATCATTATTCGCCTCCGTGGTGACGATTAGTGCCACAGAAATTTTGTATCACGTGTTTGATGCGCTCTTCCATGCGATAGCTGACGCTCGACTCGCCAGCTTCAATCTGCACATCGCCACGATTAAGTGACGGTTCAGAGACCAGTGTCCAGTTGCGAAACGCCAGATCGTCTTCGCCGTATGAGGAGCGAACAATCTCGGCATCTTCAGGATTCAGATGCAAAGTGATGGGATGACCAGCGATAGGCAAGCTCTCTACCGAGGCTTTAATGGTATCAAGAATGATCTGCGGATTGGTCTGCACCTCAACGTGAACCACCTCTTTCACCAAGCAAAGCACCATGTCCACCAGTTGCTTTTCAACTTGGTTACTCATCAGCTCCAGTGGCTGAGCAAATTGATTGGCGAGGCTAACAAACGTTTCAACTTGTTGTTTAACATGCTCTTCACCGGCGGCGATGCCTTCCGCTTTACCTTGTTCTAGCCCTTCTGCTTGACCGACCGCAAAGCCCTCTTCCTTACCTTTTTCAAAACCTTGCTTGAAGCCAGCCTCTTGACCTTGAAATAGCCCTTCCTGATAAGCCCCTTGCTTGATGAGCTCGATTTGTTCTTCGGTTAATTCAAGAAACTGGCTCTTCTTCTGCTTTCTCAAAGTCGGGCATCCAGCCGGGGTCATAGTTAAAAGCGGTCTCTTTCGCTTGTTTGTTTACCTCAGCACCGTAATCCGGCAAGCCCCAGCGTTTTGGCTGTGGGACTGCGTCATCTTCGCCAGGACGAATAAAACCACGTTTTCTTTCCGCCATGAACTTACACCTTTGTACAGAAAACAACGCCCCGAAACGGGGCGAGGAAATAATCGATTAGAGGAACTCGTCTGCGCCACCGGAGAGCATAATTTCGCCACTGTCGGCCAGTCGCCTTGCGATAGCGAGGATCTCTTTTTGCGCGGCTTCCACGTCGGCTACCCGCACTGGCGGCATCGCTTCGATATCGTCGCGCATCATCTCAGCAGCACGTTTCGACATGTTCTTGAAGATCTTGTCGCGCAAACCATCGTCGGCGCCTTTGAGTGCTTTTTGCAGCACGTCCTGAGGAACATCACGCAGCAACTTCTGAATACCTTGGTCGTCCACTTCGATAAGGTTTTCGAATACGAACATCAGATCTTGGATCTGCGTTGCCAAATCTTCGTCCTGATCGCGGATCTGCTCCATCAACAAGCCTTCGACGTTGTTGTCGAGGTAGTTCATGATTTCGGCCGCTGCTTTCAGGCCGCCAATTTTCGCCGCCTGCGCACCCGCTTGACCAGCAAACTGCTTCTCCATGATTTCGTTCAGCTCTGCCAGTGCAGACGGTTGAACTTCTTCTAAGTTAGCGATACGCATCATCAAATCCAAGCGTACCCGCTCTGGGAACTGGGAGATGATCTCCGCTGATTGATCCGCTTCCAGATAGGACAATACAATCGTCTGGATTTGTGGGTGTTCGTTAACAATGATGCTCGCCACTTGTCTTGGGTCCATCCACTTCAAGGAATCCAGACCTTTAGAGCCTGTACCGAGAAGGATTTGATCGACCAAGTTATTGGCTTTGTCTTCACCCAGTGCCGCGATCAGCGCATTACGCATGAAGTCTTCGCTGCCCATACCAATGTTGGTGTATTTCTGGATATCTTCCAGAAACGCTCGGTGCACTGCCGATACTTTGTCTTGGCTGAGATCTTTGGCTTTCGCCATGGCACTCCCCACCCGTTGAACCTGCTTCGGTTCTAAGTGACGAATAATGCCTGCCGCATCTTGCTCATTGAGACTCAGCAGCAAAATCGCTGCTTTTTCTTCGCCAGTGATGGTCGAAATATCGATTCCTGTTGAATCCATCTCGCCGCTTGCTTCCTGATTTGCAATTTCGTTAGCCATTCGTCATCCAATTCTTCACAACTTGAGCCGCCAGCTCAGGTTCGTTTGCAACCAATGCACGCACTGCTTTCAACACATCTTCATCTTTGTGCAGGTTTGGCAGGTCGATGCTTGACCCAAACTCAAACAACTCACTACTTTCGATGTCACTGCCAATCAAGCTGGTTTCACCGTCGGCGCCAATCGGCAGGCCATCAGGCCCGTACATTTCGTTTTCATCGTCACTCGCAGGGTTGAGCAGTTTCTTCATCGCTGGACGAATCAACACCAACACCACCACAATGATCACCAAGGCACTTGCGAACCAGCGCACCCAGTCGTTGAAGTTTGGATGTTCCCAAATCGGTACATCAGCCAGCTTTTCCGGTTCCTGTTCAGCAAACTGCATACTTAATACATTGAGTAAGTCGCCGCGGTTTTCATTAAAACCGACCGTACCAATCAGCACTTGGCGGATAGCATTAATTTCCGCTTCACTACGAGGAGTATAGGTGACACTGCCGTTATCCGGATTGACCGCTGCGCGATCTTTGATCGCCACTGACACCGTCTGACGTGTCACGATACCAGTCTGCTTGCGTTCATGACTGATGGTGGTATCGAGCTCAAAGTTACGCGTCGACTCTTTGCGCACCGAACCTTGCCCCGTCACCGAACCGTCTTTCATTTGAGCGACATCTTGCGGGATAGAGGCATCTGCCGGCGGCTGGTTACTGAGCGCACCCGGCACACCCGCCACCATGTTGGCGTTGTTGTAATCTTCTAACGCATACTCACTGCGCGTGGCTGGGGTATTGGGGTCAAACGCCTTTCGTGTTTGCTCGACCGCACTAAAGTCCATTTCAATATCAACTTGCGCGGTGTAATTGCCAAAACCCAAAATAGGAATAAGCACAGAGTCAATTTTTTCTCGCAGCATCTGCTCTTGGCTGCGCTCTAACTCTTGCTCTTTGCGACGAGCTGCGGAGACTGGATCTTGTGAACCAGAATTTAGTAATCGGCCATGTTGATCCGTGACGGTGACGCGAGAGGTTTTCATGCCCGGTACAGCGCTCGCCACCATGTCGACAATCGAATCCACCTCTTGCTGTTTGAGGTTGGCACCAGTGCCTAAGGTCAAAAATACCGAAGCGGAAGCCTCTTGATTGTGGCGCACAAACACGCTTTGCTTCGGCAAGGCAAGCAGCACACGCGCTTTACGCACTTGCTTCATCTCTTCGATGGCTTTGCCTAGCTGCCGTTCACGGCTGAGTTTCAAACGCTCTTGTTCTAGACGTTGCGAAACGCCAAAGCCCATGTCTTGCAGCAGAATATCGTCACCGGCTTGGGTACTTTGATTCAGGCCAGAGCGAACCATATCCAATTTAATCGAATTAAACTCGCTGCTTTCCACCAAAATGGTGTTGCCATCCAGTTTGTAATTGATTTTTTGTTGATCGAGATGATCGAGAACCGGGATCAGTTTCTTCGGTTTCGAAAATGCCCAACGGACGCATTTCGGGCTCTTTTACCCAGAAAAACAGCATGACGATCAACGCCACACAGATGGAAATGGAAACCACAAGAACAATCTGACGCAACAGATCAAGATCACCAACGGCCATATCAAATTTGGACGAACTGCGCTCATCCAAATCGGGGTTTTGTCCGTCGAGATCCATGTCTGATTGAGCAACCATAGCGTTGTTGGATGCTCCATCAGTAACAGTCAGATCCGTTGATTTATTCTCTTCAGCCACAATGTACTACCTAAATTCAGACTGGCATATTCATGAGGTCTTTGTATGCCTCAATCAGTTTGTTTCTTACCTGCAAGGTGGCCTCAAACGCCACACTGGATTTGTTTCTAGCAATCATCACATCAGAGAGCGATACATCGGCGTCGCCACGATCAAAACGGGTTTGCAAATCACTGGATGATTTTTGTAACGCGTTCACATTATTGATGGCCTGATTCAGTATATTGCCAAAATCAGCGCTGACTTTCGCCCCTGTTGCTGGTGTAGATGCGTTGGTCGCTTCCAGCATCATGGCGCGCATTTCGCCTTGTAATCCGTCAATTCTCATCTTCACCTCAACGCCAAAAGTTTGACCAGACATTTCGCTGTAATATTGACAACGCAATTAGCATGCCATACCAAAGACACAGTTTACCCTTTCTTGACTAAACTGACCAACAGCGAACACTCATCCCGGGATATCGATACCAGCATCACGCATCTTGGCCAATTTGTAGCGCAAAGTTCTCGGGCTGATACCCAGTTTTTCCGCCATCTCTTTACGGCGACCTTGGCATTCAATCAAAGTCTCTAAAATGATGGCATACTCTTGATCTCGTAATTCGCTACCTAAGCTATCTCCGCCAACGATACTACGGCTAAACGCATCAGGCTGCGCGACCGGTTTGACGTCCGGCACTACGGCATCGCTGGTTTGCTGCACCACATTTTGCAAACTGTTGGCGTCTTGCCAATCTACCCCTTCTAACAGGATATGATCCTGCTCGATATCGCTGTTTTCACTTAAGATGAGGGCGCGCTGCACCACGTTGTCTAGCTCGCGCACGTTACCCGGCCAAGGATAATGCGTAAGTTTGTCCAGCGCTTGAGGTGAAAAACGAGGTACCGCAATCCCCTGTTTCATGCAGTGACGCTCTGCCAGATGTTTGGCGAGCGGTACGATATCCCCTTGGCGCTCACGTAACGCAGGCCAAGTCAATGGGAAAACATTCAGACGGTAATACAAATCCTCTCGGAAATTCCCTTCGGAAACATACTGCTTTAAGTCACGGTTACTGGTGGCTAGGACGCGCACATCCAACTTGATGCTCTTGCGACTACCCAGGCGCTCCACTTCTCGCTCTTGCAGTACGCGCAGCAGTTTGGCTTGCAGGTTGAGATCCATTTCACTGATCTCATCAAGTAGGATCGTACCACCTTGCGCCTGTTCAAATTTGCCCGGGCAAGCTTGCACTGCGCCAGTGAACGCCCCTTTTTCGTAGCCAAACAAGGTGGCTTCTAGCATGTTATCTGGGATCGCGGCACAGTTAATCGCAACAAATGGCCCGTCTTTACGCAACGACGCATTATGAATGTAACGCGATAGCACTTCTTTACCCGAACCACTTGGGCCAAGCACCATCACGTTGGCGTCGGTGCGCGCAACTTTGTCGGCCAGCGCAAGCAGTCGTAAGCTCTTTTCATCCGCCACTACCGCGTCACCATTGTCGTCCGATTTGACAGGGGCGTAACGGCTGACCATATTGAGCAACACTTCTGGCGCGAAAGGCTTGGCCATGTAGTCAATCGCCCCTTCTTTCATCGCTGACACGGCGTCTTCAATGTTGGCATACGCTGTCATCAGCAACACCGGCAAATTTGGCCAATTTTGTTTGATGCTACGCAATAGTGCGAGCCCACCCATGCCGGCCATTTGTACGTCAGAGACCACAATATCCACCGAATGGGCTTTGAGTTTGAGTAGCGCCTCTTCGGCGCAATCTGCTTCGAGCCATTCATACCCCGCTAATGCCAATGTATCGACCAGCGCTTCGCGCAGACCTTCGTCGTCTTCTACGATTAACACCTTGCTTTGAGCCATTTCAGATCTCCAATGTGGTTAATTCTCTGCTTCCGTCGAAGCAAGCTGATTGCGCTCAAGAGGCAGGCACATGGTAAAACACGCGCCATCGCCCTCTTCAGAAAGTAGTTCTAGCCGTCCATCATGGGCACGACACACCATTTGCACCACGGCTAACCCAAGACCTGTGCCTTGTGAACGAGTAGTGAAAAAGGGTTCCATTATCTTATTTTGTAATTCTTTCGGCACGCCCGGACCGCTGTCTTGCACAGAAATGCGTAGCTCACCATTGACTGGGCGGAAATAGACATCGATCTGGGCTTCTTTTCCGGCGATCTGGATAGCATTCATCACCAGATTACTCAAAGCAGAAGCGATCGCATTCACATTGCCGAGTATTTGCGTCTGCTCACCTTCCACTTCTTGGCAGTAGTCAATCTGGTTACTACGCAGCGCAGTTTCGACCATGGGTTGATATTCACTCACCAGTTGCTCGATAGTAAACGGCTTGATGACTTTATTGTCTCCCCCCTTGGCAAACAACAGCATATCATTGACCTGCTTTTCCAAATCTTGCAAGCGATCCATCAACTTGGATTGAAAACGCTCCCGCGTGGCACTGGACAAATTTGGCGCTCCCAAGTTCGATGCATAAAGCATAGCACTGGAAAGTGGGGTTCTGACTTGATGGGCCAGCGACGCAACCATTCTGCCAAGCGATGACAAGCGCTGCAAATCACTCACTCGCGACTGTAACAGGCGAGTTTCGGTGAGGTCGGTAATTAGAATCAATTGGCCCGTTGCCGACGCCGAGATAGCCAAGCGCACTTTGCGTCCATTACGCAGCGACACTTCGTGTCCATCATCGTCACGCGGGGCAAACGCGGCTTGAATAATAGAAAACCACTTTTCGTTCACCAGTGGCACTTGCAGGATACGATGCGCCTCGGGATTGGCTTCTCTGACCACCCCTTGAGTATCGAGCAAAATAACACCCGCGGGCATCACATCCAAAACCTGTTTGTAACGTTCTACCTGACTTTCTACCGAATCTAAGTGAGACTGATTGATGAGGTTATCCATGGAGTGTCGAATTCTCGCCTATAAAACTACAATAGCCTGTCACGCAAAATGCATGCCAGGCTATTGTTTATATTTTTCAATACGTTAACAGAGAGACAAGAAGTTGACGCCTCATAAGAGGTTAACGCTGCATGTTGTACTTACGCATTTTCTCAACTAATGTCGTCCGACGCATCCCAAGCATGTCCGCCGCACGCGCAACCACTCCACCTTGCGCTTCTAGCGCTTGGTTAATCATGTTCACTTCCAACTCCGCCAACAGCTCTTTCAGGTTCACCCCTTCCGGCGGAAGAGACTGCGGTGCGTTGAGATTGCTGTCAAAATCACTTTTCTCAGAAAAATCAAAATGCTCAGAAAAAATATCCTCCAACACATCTCGCTCCTGCTCTTCAACAGAAGCAAACGAAGAGAGCTCTGGCTGAAACTCCGGAATATCGCTGTAGCGATACTTGGTTGGCAAGTGATTGACATCCACCAAACTGTTGGGATAGAGGATTACCATCCGCTCGACCAGATTGGCTAGCTCACGCACATTACCGGGCCAATCATGCTCCATTAAGGAATTGATCGCTCTAGGAGTGAAACAGATGGGCTGTCCACCCTCGGCTTGCAAACGGCTCATCAACTCTTGCAACAACAGCGGGATATCTTCTTTGCGCTCTTTCAACGCTGGCATTTCAATTGGGAAAACATTTAAACGGTAATAGAGATCTTCACGGAATTTCTCGTCGTCAATCATGCTTTCCAGATTGCGATGTGTCGCAGCGATAACACGCACATTCGCTTTTAACGTCGCATTGCCTCCGACGCGTTCAAAACAACGCTCTTGCAATACACGTAAGAGTTTTACTTGCATCGCCATTGGCATGTCGCCAATTTCATCTAAGAAAATGGTGCCACCATCGGCTAGCTCAAAGCGCCCTTTGCGTGTGGTTAACGCGCCAGTAAATGAGCCTTTTTCATGGCCAAAAAGCTCGCTTTCCAGCAAATCAGGCGGAATCGCACCACAGTTGATCGGCACAAAAGGGCCATTGCGACGTGTAGAATGGTAGTGAATATTACGTGCAACCACTTCTTTGCCCGTGCCTGATTCTCCTAGAATCAGTACGTTGGCTTCCGTATCCGCCACCTGTTCGATCAAATGACGTACCTCTTGGATGCCCATACTTTGACCAACCAAACTACGGAAAAGGGTATTTTTACGCGCAGAAGCAACAACATTAACCCCTTTTCTGCCAAGGAATTCTTTGCAGTGCCTGAGTGCTTCACTGAGTTGCGGATAATTTAGCGGGAATTCCAGTTCACCAATCAAGTTTGGCATGTCGTCAACCGGATGCGCGAAATCGCCCATAACCAGTAAAGGGATATGATGTGCCGCGTGGAGTTTAGCCATCACCGCTGCCAGTGAACGATCATGCACATAGCCAACGATCACACCCGACCATACCGTTGACCAATCAACACTTTCTATCTGAGCAGAAGGGAGTGCTTCGCAATTTTCCCCAACAAATTCCAATATATTGCTTAAATTAAGACGATTTTTCTCATCATCTTCGATTACAAGCAGCTTTGCCAAACCTTGCATAAGTACGAATAATTGCCTTTGTTTATGGTATGTTGCGGCCAGATCTTGAGGTACGGTAATAAGTGAGCCTTCTATCAGCTTCACTCAACTAACGATAGACAAAACAGAAAATTCAGCAACAAAAAAAGCCATTAGGGCTAGTAATGGCTTCTATTTTATTTGAATAAAAAAATAAGGCAACCAAGCAATTACGTGGTGTGAGCTCGGTTAAAAGTTTGATATCCCATTAGATCCCAACGGCTGCGGCGGTTAAATTGTGATATTCGTTCGGAATCTGATCCCAAGCTGACTTAATCTCACGAATAATGTCGATAACATCGTCAATGGGTTGAGGATCGTTTTTGTGGTTCGCATTGGAGATTTGCGTGATCATAAACTCGTACAATTGATCAAGATTGCGTGCAATGTCACCACCATCGTCCATCGACAAACAGCTACGTAGCGCAATGATGATGTCTAGAGCTTTACCCAAACGCTCACCTTTGACCGGAATATTACCCGCCTGCATGGCCGCTTTGCCTTGGATCAGACGCTCAATTGCACCCGCCATCAGCATTTGAATGACTTTATGCGGAGACGCAGCACTGAGTTGGCTATCCACTGACACTTTTTTGTAAGCCTGTAATGAACCGCGCATAGTATTCCTCTTTTATGTAAACTTTTTGTACTGTTGAAGGGAACGCTGACCTCGTCTGAACTTTTGCAATTGTAAACCCGTTTTATTGGTCTCTTCCTGCATACGTTCCAGCAACCTTTTTGTTCGAGTGATCATCAATCGCCACTCTTCGTCACTCTTCAACTGTGGGTTTTGCACCACCTGTTGAAGAAGACTCTGCAATAACTGTTCCCTGTTATCGACTAGCTGTAGCAAATCTTCAGTACTAATTTCGTCTTTTTCCAGTTCGAGAGAAATTAATTGATCCAAATCACACAATTGTGCCAGCAAGGTCATTCGAGGTTATCCTAATGCATTCATCAGAGCACCTAGTTGCCCTTGCATTTTACTCGTTGCGTCCTGCATTGCAGTAAATTTCGCGTGAGTACGTTCCTGAAGGCTGTTGATCCGGCGATCCAATGCCGCTTGTTCATCGGATAAACGGTAAGTTTGTTCCGACAGGCTCTTCTCACGGGTTCGAATCGAGCCGGTCACTCCAGTGATTCCATGAATGGCATCTTCAACACGTTTAGCAAATCCGGTGTTGCCACCAAAGAAATCTTCCAACTTGTTGAAGTTGTTATTAAGCTGGCGATCCAACATGTCGTAGTTGATCTCCAGCGTTCCCTGACGTGTGGTTGTGATACCAAACTCGGTCAGTGATTTGAGATTTTCTGGCGCTTTATCAATCCGGGATGAAAAAACGCTTTTAAGTCGTGAATCAGCATTACGCACAGTGCTGTCCCCTGCCAGAGGGCCTTTTTGCCCAGTTGCCGGATCAACACCCGATAAAGATTTGGCGGTTTGGTAAAACTGATTGTACGCGTTGACAAAGGTCTCAATATCCTCGCGCACACTATTTCTATCATACTCAACGCCAATTTCTGCTGGCGCTTTGTTGCGTGGTGTTGTGCCTTTTAAGGCCAAATCGACACCTTCAATCGCATCTTCGATGATGTTGTTGTTGCTCGACAACTGAGCAACCCCATCTAGAACGACCATGGCATCCTGACCTTTTTGTACCTCATTCATACCATTGTAGGTATCAAAGGACTCTTGAGCTTGCTGCAATACCTCTTGCGCCTGATCGATGCGTTCAAGGCGTTCACGCTCTTGCGGATCCAGCTTAGCTCGTTGAATTTGCTTGGCTTGCTCTTCCGTCAGTTCCCCTTTAGCGACCTTTTCATCTAACTGGGCTTTTTCTTGCGCCAGTTGTTCCTCAATGCGCGCTTTCTCTTGCGCCAGCTCTTGTTGGACTTTCTCTTGTTCGGCCTCTAATTTGGCTTGTGCCTCTTTAGGTGTCACGTAAGAGTCGGTCAAGGTTCCAGAAGCAGTATTGGTCCAGCCAGGAACATCAGGGGCTTTCTCTATCGCCTTTTCGTCTAATTCAAGCTCGGGCGTATAGTAAGAGTCGAGTAAGGTGCCGGAGGCGGTTTCGGTCCAGCCAGGAATGTTGTCTTGTGGGAGTAACGAAGCAGCGGCTTGGGCAGCATCGAGCGCTTCTTGACCCGCTTTCGCGGCATCGGCACCAAAGCTGGAGATAGGCTCGTTGCTCTGCGTATCAGAAGACATGTCATCGCCTTTAGCAGCGATATCAGTGTCTGTTTTCAGTTCGGTGTCACTGTCTGCATCCGTTGCGCCCTCAGCGATGGGAATAGGGTTGCCCTGCTCGTCGAACTGAGGTTCTGCGCCTTGTTCCACACCGTCGGCAGAGGCTGTTGCCGAGTCAGGTTTTACCTCTTGCATCACCTCTTCGGCGGCAATACGCGCTTTTTCCAGCGCTTTGACACGCTCTTCGAGGGTTTTATACTCGAGTTTTTTCAGCGGATCGCCTCGCTCGGCGTCCACGTGAATACGAATTTGGTTATCCTTACCTGAGACGGTCGAGGCAAGGATCAGGCGGGGGCCTTCCACATCGTTGATGACCGATGCGCGAACGCCCGTGTTTTTACCAGAAGTGTTGATACCTCTAACGACGTCAATCAGTTTCGAATCGGCACTGACATTCACGTCAAAGGTTTTTTCTCCAAGCGAAATCTGCAGCTTCCCAGGGCCAAATTTTGCGTCTTCGGCCAGAACGTCCGAAGCCACCTTATGGCTCTGAGCAAGCTGCAACACATCGATGGCATATTTACCGGCAATCGCATCGGTAGTTGCAGTGGCTGAGACGATACTATCGTCAGTCGTGTCGACTTTGCGCACAGCAAAAGCCTTCTCCTGACGAAAGTTCGCCATCATATTTTTCATCGTATCCAACGATTCTCTGAGCCGCCCATAGGCGCTGATGCTAGTATCAATTTGGGCCCGCTCGTTGTCGATACGTAGCTGCTTTGGCACACGCTCTGCATCGACAACTTTGCTGACCATGGAATTGATATCCATGCCACCAGACATCCCCAAAGGGCCTAAACTCATTGAATCACCTCAACAACGACTTACACTTTATCTACCAACAAACCAGATCGGGTAGCTTGTGAGACTAAGCGTCTGAATATCTCTAGCATCTCTTCATCAGGTATCTGACGAATTATGTTTCCCGTACGGGCTTCATAAATCGTCACAACATCTTTGCCTGATTCTTCGTCCACTTTAAAAGAGACCCCTTTATTAATGGAAGAGATAAATTCATTCATTTTCTCCACCATTTTGACCCTTTCTTCCCGATTGAGCTGCTGTCGCTCTTGCGACATTTTTACCGCAGCTTCAATTGAAAAGTTAGCATCATCATTTTTCACCGTCTCCGGCGAAGAGTTCTCTTTCGGACCAGACATGCTAGGCACAGCACCGCTTTTGTCATAAGCAACATTTGTGCCATTTTGCAAGCCGTAAGGCTGGATGTTCGATGTGTAGGATGATATTTCCATAACAATCTCCCTTCCACCTTTATGAGCTACTACTCATCAAAGCTGAGCTAAACCTGAATTTAGCTCGCTCTGATTAGCCCAACAAGCTAAGAGCCGAAGATGGTGACTGTTTCGCCTGCGCCAGAATCGAAGTACTCGCTTGTTGCAGAATCTGAGTCTTGGTCATCTGAGTTGTTTCTTTCGCGTAGTCAGTATCTCGGATACGGCTATTCGATGCGTTTACGTTTCTCGTTGATGTTACTCAGGTTACTGATCGCATGGTTGAAACGGTTTTGGAACGCACCCAGAGAGGCACGTTGGCTATCAACCGCTTTCAGTGCACCATCAATGATAGACACTGCTTCTTGCGAGCCTGCAACGCTTGTTACGTCGATCTTCTGTACGTTGGTTTTCTCACCGTCACCAATCGTCAACTCAGACGCCAAACCACCACCGAATTCAACTTGACCATCTTGCACACGTTGAGAAGAAGCGAACAATTGCAGTTTACCACCTTCGCCCACCGCCGCTTTCACGTCTTCGTTTTGGCCGTTGATGTACGTTGCCACTTCTTCTAGATCGTCACCCGCTTTCGCGTTGATGGTGATCTCTTTCTCTTCACCTTCCTTATTAGTATAAGTCATGGTGAGGTCGGTATTGTTGGTGACTTTCCAGTCTGCAGCTACGCCGTCTTCTGACTTGTAGCTCATACCGCCCATTGCATCAGTGTCGGTACGTAAGCTATCCATGGAAAGCATAACCGCTTCACCGGAGTCAGCACCGATTTGGAAAGATTGCGAACCATACGTGCCGTTTAGCAGCTTATTACCACCAAATGAGGTGGTTTCAGCGATACGGTTCAGTTCTTTGTTCAGCGCGGTCACTTCTTCCTGAATCGCCACACGTTCTGCTTTCGAGTTAGAACCGTTAGACGATTGCAGCGCAAGGTCACGCATACGTTGTAGGATGTTGGTACTTTCCGTCATCGCACCTTCAGCGGTCTGAGCAATTGAAATGCCATCGTTTGCATTTTTCACTGCCATATCCAGACCACGACTTTGCGCGTTCAAACGGTTAGAAATTTGTAGGCCAGCGGCATCGTCTTTCGCACTATTGATTTTATAGCCCGAGGACAAGCGCTCCATTGATTTTTGTTGACCTTCAGCAGCCTGATTTAGGTAACGCTGTGCGGTCATCGCTGACACGTTGGTGTTTACGTTCATAGCCATAATTGATCTCCTTAGGCTTTTGTTGATGTACCATCGTGTCTCTCACCTCACTCTGGCACATCTCATTTCTCTCAGTCCTGTAACGGCGGCGCTAAGAATACCTTTAGGAGAATTTTAGTTTTTTTCGCTATTTTTTCATCCAACGGAAGAAAGTGTGATCTCAAATCAATTTATGGGAGGCTGTCAATTCATCCGTGTCTCTGATTTTAGCTAAGGCGCAATAAAAAGCCTGACCGAAGTCAGGCTTTACTCGCTCATCTCTCACCACGAGCCAATGAGTTTTCTGTAGGGCTAAACTTAACCCAGTAGGCTGAGCGCTGAGTTTGGCGCTTGTTTCGCCTGAGCAAGAATCGAACTGGATGCTTGCGACAGAATTTGTGTTTTGGTCAATTGAGTCGTCTCTTTCGCGAAGTCGGTATCTTTGATACGGCTCTTCGACGCGTTCACGTTCTCATTGATGTTGTCCAAGTTGCTGATTGCGTGGTTGAAACGGTTCTGGAACGCACCCAGCTCTGCGCGGTGACTATCCACGTATTTCAGCGCAGCATCGAGAATCGCTACCGACTCTTGCGCACCTTGCACGCTGGTCACGTCAATGGTGTCTACCGTCACTTTTTTGCCTTCACCGATACCTAGCTCTCCCGCTAGACCACCGGAGAAAGAGATCTCGCCATCAACTTTGTTGGTGCCTGCGAAAATTTGCAGTTTGCCGCCTTCACCGACTGAGGCTTTCAGCAGATCGGTTTGACCATTGATGTAGGTAGCCAGCTCTTCGATATCATCACCCGCTTTGGCGTTGATGTTGATCTCTTGCTCGTTGCCAAACGTGTCGGTCAGAGAGATAGTCAGGTCGTTATCACCCGCAGAAACGGTCCAGTTTTTGTCTTTCCCTTCTTCTGCTTGGTAACTAACACCACCCATCATCTGGTTGTCTGAACGCATATCTTTTAGAGACAGCATGACCGCTTCACCGTTGTCCGCACCAATCTGCATCGATTTGGTACCGTAAGTGCCGTTAAGCAGTTTGTTACCACCGAATGATGTGGTTTCTGCGATACGGTTCAGTTCGTCGTTAAGCGCGGTCACTTCTTCTTGAATCGCCACGCGCTCTGCTTTGGAGTTTGAGCCGTTAGCCGATTGCAAAGACAAGTCACGCATACGTTGCAGGATATTGGTGGTTTCGTTCATCGCACCTTCGGCGGTTTGCGCGATGGAGATACCATCGTTGGCGTTACGTACCGCCACATCCAAACCACGGCTTTGTACGTTCAAACGGTTCGAGATTTGCAGACCCGCTGCGTCATCTTTCGCGCTGTTGATTTTAAAACCTGAAGACAGACGTTCCATTGACGTTTGTTGCGCGCTGTTTGCGCCGTTTAGGTAACGTTGTGCTGTCATTGCTGCTACGTTGGTATTTACATTCACTGCCATGATGAATTCTCCAATTGATTTTCCGATGTTACGGTTTCCGACGTCTCGGAAAACCAAGTAGTTCTCTCAAAGTTACTTTTATTAACGGCTCAATTGGAAAATCCTTTAGCAAAAAAAGACGATTTTTTTGAAAAAAGATTCTTTAGCGAGGAATACGTGATGAAAAGGGTAAAAGTGATAAAAAAGTTCAAAAAAGGGCTAAAGGTTTATTTTTTTTCGTCGATAAAAGCGGTTATTTTTTCTTTAGCCATGCTCTTACAGGGTTATCCCAGCAAGGTGAGCGCTAAGTTGGGGCCGTTTTTGGCCTGTGCCAAAATAGAAGCGCTCACTTGCTGCAAGATCTGCTGCTTGACCATTTGTGTGGTCTCTTTGGCATAATCCGTATCTTTGATTCGGCTATTGGATGCAGCCAAGTTCTCATTGATGTTGTCGAGATTGTTGATCGCGTGACCAAAGCGATTTTGGTAAGCACCAAGCTGGGCACGATTGCTGTCCACGTATTTTAGTGCCGTGTCGAGTGCCGCGACTGCGCTTTGCGCCCCGCCCACGGTAGTGATGTCCAACTCGTCAACCATTTGACTGCCCCCAGCGACCATTTGTAGGCTATCCGCTAGGCCACCTGAGAATATCGGCTGACCATGAATGGGGTCAATCTGCGAGTAAGCCATGTAAAGCTGCAGTTGACCATGTTCATTGACCGAGGCAGAAACATGGTCAGTTTGGCCATTGATGTAAGTCGCGATCTCTTCGATGTTATCGCCCACTTTGGCCTCAATATCGATACTTTCCGTTTCCCCATAAGCGTTCACGTAGCTGATATTGAGATCGTTTTGCCCTGGAGCCACTGTCCAGTCCCCACCCGCGGCTAAGTTGGCGACATATTTAAAGCCGCCCATCTGCGCCACATCGCTGCGCATGTTGTTCAGTTGAACCTGAACCGCCTCACCCGAATCTGCGCCAATCTGAAAGGATGAAGAACCAAAAGTACCATTAAGCAGCTTTCGTCCACCAAAAGAGGTGGTTTCGGCAATACGATTCAACTCATCATTCAGAGCCGACATCTCTTCTTGTAAAGCAATGCGCTCAGCATGACTGTTGGAACCGTTAGAGGATTGCAGTGAGAGATCACGCATTCGCTGCAAAATATTGGTGGTCTCATTCATCGCACCTTCGGCAGTCTGCATGATAGAGATGCCATCGTTGGCATTACGCACCGCCATATCCAAGCCATTCATTTGCGCGCGCAAGCGATTAGAGATTTGTAAACCAGCGGCATCATCTTTGGCACTATTGATGCGAGAGCCTGACGACAATCGCTCCAAAGATTGATTGAGCATTTCGCTTGCGCTACTCAGGTGCCTTTGTGCTACCAAAGCAGAGACGTTGGTATTGACAGTAATAGCCATGAGATCTCACAGACGGATTGATGGATTAGCTTCCTATCGACCAATCCATCCACATCTTGAGCAAAAAATGGATAAAAAATGGGGAGCCGATGCTCCCCGCGATGCAGTTTGAGGTTTGCACTTATTTTACTGACAGTTCACTTAGCATCGTAAGCGAAGGGGCAAAGAAGTAAGCACCAGTGACCGCTTTGGTAAAGCGCAGCAACTGGTCGGTTTTTCCATCGGTCACACCGTACATGCTCTCTAGCATCACTTTAAAGTTATGTAGTGTGTGGCAGTAAGCAATAAACAGCAGGCCATGAGCGCCAGTCACACTGCCGTAAGGCAAGCTATGACGTACAATCTTCAAGCCTTTGCCTTCTTCTTTGATGTCCACACGGCCAACATGAGAAGCAGCTGGGACATTATCCAGCTCTATCGAATCGGGCTTCGTTCGGCCAACCACTTTCTCCTGCGCCGCAATATTGAGACGATCCCAAGCGGGCAGATTGTGTTCAAAACGTTGCACCATCACATAACTACCGCCAGCGAATTCGCCGTCAGGCACTAGAGCGACTTGCGCACGTTGTTCATCTTTCGGATTCTCGGTACCATCAATAAACATGGTCATATCACGCGCGTCGAGGTAGCGATAAGCGTATGTTTCATCAACGACCGTCACGTCGTCGGCCATTTCTGTCAGCAATGTTCTGAGTAAGTAGAAGTGCAAGTCATGACGCTGTGAATGAAAATGCAGCAACACATCAACCTCGGTTGACGGTGCTATGACTTCACCTTCACCAAGCTGAGGAAAATCGATAAGCTCTTCCGGCATCGAGACGTCTAGCTGCTGCCAAAACGCTTTACTGAAGGCGATCGATACGGTGAGATTGGCGCCGGGTTGCGATTGATTGAGCGTTTCCACCTTTTGCGGTAAAGATTGCAGTTCAGCCAACACCTTAGCGGCATTGCGATTCACTTTAAGTAAGGTGTACAGGGCAAAAGGCCCAGCTTCTGGCAAGATCGCGGATTGCGCAAGTGACATGATAAACTCCTCTTTTTTGCCCCAGTGTAGAGCGAAATAGCGATAAATATTTTGATGATTATCAGTGATTTTCACCCTGATTTGGCATTTTGGGCACATTAAAACAATCTTTGACCCATTGACTGTTCAAAAGATAAATGCCAAACCACAGCAGTAGCAGCAAAGTTAATGCGTTGGCCCAGTTAAACTGGCCATGCTCTAAATAGACGTGATAGAGCGTTTGCAGCAGTTGCACGGCGATAAGTGCCAGCGTCGCCACTCGTCCCTTCTGAGTAATTTTGTCCACCCAGTGGCGATCCGATTTCCTCAACCCCATCACCCACATCAAACCGACACTGGGAATACCGATCAGCAGCCCAAGGTAAAGGGTGTGGTTGTCTGGATACACCCATTGCAAAATGCGTGTTCCGCTTTCTCGGCTCACGCCTGCCACCGCAAACACGACCCATGCACGGGCTAAAAAAAACCAGCCTAACCAGAGCATCAGTGGCGCTTTCAGGTATCCGTGGCTGTCGTAATGGTCGAATGAGTATCGCAAAGCAAAGTACTAAATCAATGAAATAGCCGACACTTTAACGCAAAAGATTCAATTAGTAACCCGACAAGGTTAGACTGCCTTAAGGAATTGACATGATTTAGACAAAGATGAAAAGAAATACCCTCACACCTTCACCCGAGTCGCAACAAGAAGCGCTCAAGATAGCCCGAGCCACGCAAAAGCCGGGGCAGACCAAAGAGCAAACCAAACTCATCGCCCAAGGTATCGAAAAAGGAATCGCTCTATACAAAAAGCAGCAGAAAGAGCGCCATCGCCAAGCAGACAAAGCGAGAAAAAAGCAGCTCAGGCTCAAAAGTGAGGATCACACCAATTCAGCGCCAGAAGGCAGTGTTGAGATGCTCGATACTCCTAAGCCAACAACGCAAAAGCTGCCTTGGGTACTGCTCGCTCTCAGTTGGCTTGGCTTTGCCGTTTATCTCTGGATAGGAAATTAAGATGTTAAAACGTTCAGTAGTCGCCTTCGTCAGTTTAGGCCTATTAAGCGCATGTAGTACACCACTCAATAAAACAACGACTGAGTCTCAAAGCATAGAAATCCGCCTTGATGGACAGTTCAATCCCGATAGCTGTCACTATCTTGGCACCGTGACTGGCAGTGAGGGGCATTGGTACAACTACCTGTTTTTTGGTAATGACGTTTTGATCCAAGGCGCCGTCAATCAACTAAAAAATAATGCTCATCAGCTCGGTGCCAACACCATTTATGCTATCACCACGCAAAATTTCACGACTTCCGTGAGCCTGCTCGGCACAGCTTATTACTGCGAAATGCAAAAGAGCGGCCAAAGGTTAAATTGAGACGAATAAATAAGAAAAGCCAGCAAACGCTGGCTTAAGCACGAAATCCAAGGCTAGTGGCGATGTCTTTCTCACGCTCCATCACCCACTGACTATCAAACGGCCCCCAATCTGAGAGTTGATAATAGCCATCATTGTGACGTCGCCCATCTTGAACAAACATCAGCTCAATGCCGATCCCCGGCAGTGCCTTCAGTACATCTTGAATCGTACGACGAGGCCAACCCGTTTGCTCGATCAACTTAGGCACATTTGGCCTTTCTAGGTTCTCCACCAACAAGGCGAGATATAATCGCCTTGCAAAAACAGGACTCAATTCCATTGACACCTCCTAAATTTGTGCTGATTCATTATTTCTTTTTTCCTCGGCCTTTTGTTGAGGCGGATCAATAACCTTCCATTCACACTCAAGAAAGTACGATTTTTTTTCAGCAACAAAATATTCTTGCGCAAGTTTTGAGTGTTCTACGGCTTCTTGGTAGGATGCAGAGTCAAAATAATAATTCAGCTCGAAGGAAGAACTCATGACCATCACCATGTATGGCATCCCCAATTGTGACACGATAAAAAAGGCGAAAAAGTGGCTGGACGAGGCAAACCTTAGCTATGAATTTCACGATTTTCGCAAGCAGGGCATTAGCTCAGAGATGGTCGCGGAATTTTGTCAGCAGCTCGGTTGGGAACAAGTACTGAACAAACGCGGTACCACGTTCCGTCAACTCACTGCAGAGCAAAAAGAGAACCTCAATGAAGCAAACGCGATTGCCCTGCTCGTCGAACAGCCTGCGATGATCAAACGTCCTATTCTGCGTGTTGACAACCAATTACATATCGGCTTTAAAGCCGAACAATATCAGCAAATTTTTCACTGATTAAGGATTATCAAGGATGACAGACAGTCCCGTACTGGCTTTAACCAAAGATCTCATTAGCCGTCAATCCGTTACGCCTGAAGATGCAGGCTGCCAAGACGTGATGATCGAGCGATTGCAAGCGCTTGGCTTTGAAATCGAAAGAATGGTGTTTGAAGACACCACCAATTTCTGGGCACGTCGTGGCAGTGAAGCGCCGCTGTTTGCTTTTGCCGGCCACACCGACGTGGTTCCGGCGGGCAAGTTGGATCAATGGCATACTCCTCCGTTTGAACCAACAGAAAAAGACGGCTACTTATACGGCCGTGGCGCGGCCGATATGAAAGGATCTCTGGCCGCCATGGTGGTTGCGACCGAACGTTTTATTGCGCAGCACCCAGACCACAAAGGTTCGATCGGTTTTCTCATCACCTCTGATGAAGAAGGGCCGTTTATCAACGGTACGGTGCGCGTGGTGGAAACCTTGATGGCACGCGATGAAAACATTGATATGTGTATTGTCGGTGAACCCTCAAGCACCGCCATCGTCGGTGATGTAGTGAAAAACGGCCGTCGAGGTTCCATTACTGGCGATCTTACCGTCAAAGGCACGCAAGGTCATGTCGCTTACCCGCACCTTGCTGACAACCCAGTCCACAAGTCATTGCTGGCGATTCACGAGTTGGCCACCACCGAGTGGGATCAAGGCAACGAGTTCTTCCCGCCGACCAGCTTCCAGATCCCTAACGTCCAAGCAGGCACCGGCGCATCTAACGTGATTCCAGGGGAATTTCATGTCCAGTTTAACCTGCGTTTTAGCACTGAACTGAATAATGAAGCCATTGTCGAGCGTGTCACCGCGACCCTCAACCGTTACGATCTGAACTATGATCTGAAATGGACATTCAATGGCGACCCGTTTTTAACCGACACTGGCGCGTTACTAGAGGCCGTGGTTGCCGCTGTGGATGAGGTTAACCAAACCAAGCCTGCACTATTGACCACAGGTGGCACCTCAGACGGACGCTTTATCGCCCGCATGGGTGGACAAGTGGTAGAGCTTGGCCCAGTGAATGCGACCATTCATAAAGTCAATGAGTGCGTCAAGATCGATGATCTGGAAAAGCTGACCGACATGTACCAGAAAACGCTGGAGCATCTATTGGCATGATGACACCTGAGCAGCTCACCGGTTATGTAGACACTCACTTGATCGACGCACGAGTGGGCACCCAATCCATTTTGCTTCATCCTCAAGCCGAGCGCGATCTGCAAACTTTGGTGCAAGCGGCTCAGTGTGCGGGTTTTCAGATGGAAATTGCCAGTGGTTTTCGTGATTTTTCTCGGCAGAAATCCATTTGGAACGGTAAGTTTTCCGGTCCAAAGACTATCTTAGACCAAAATTCGCAGCCTCTGGACAAAGCGTCTTTGAGTGAGCAGGAGAAAATGCTGGCCATTTTACGCTGGTCTGCTCTGCCTGGCGCCAGCCGTCATCACTGGGGCTGCGATTTTGATGTCTATGCCCGTGATCGGCTGCCAGACGGCGTTTCATTACAGCTTGAACCTTGGGAGTATACTCGTGGCCACCAACGAGAGTTTTCGCACTGGCTCAGCCACAACGTCTCTCACTATGGCTTTTTCCTGCCCTACCGGCGAGATCGCGGCGGCGTGGCCAGCGAGCCTTGGCACATCAGCCATATTGAAACGGCCACAAGCTGCTTAGCCCAGTTTCTCCATCAACGATTTGCAGCGGCAATTAAACGCGCATCCAATTGATGGAGTGGCGTGTGTTCTGGAAAACCTCACGCTCATCTACAATCAATTTATCGCCAACATTTGTCCGCCGGAGGCGACATGAAAGAGATTTTAACTAATCCTTGGGTCATCAGTTTTATTGTACTAAGCGTTATCGTCGGCAATATTGCCGCACTCAAGTACACGGCCAAAATGAAAATAGGTCAGATCGACAAACAGCGCGATAAAAGTGACTTAGACAAACTCAACGAGCTGGACAAAAAAGCTCACCAGCTTGATGACGAGAAACGCAACCACTGACCTTAGCCGTAAGGCCAGTGACTGTGCTTTCACGAAGGCGAAGCGTTAGTCTGCGCTGACTGAGAGTTCTACCGCACTCTCTTCGCTGCGCAGTTGCGTTTTACTGTCGAGCAGAAAAACTCTTTCTGGTGCCAGTTGAGCCTCATCCACCAAAAACGCTTTGACGGCTTTAGCGCGTGCTTCAGCCAGATTGCTCAATTGATTTTTGCTGATCTCTATCGAGTTTAACAGCTGATTATAAAGACCGATCATGAGAGTGGTTTCCACTTGTTCCGCTAACACCGCCTCCTCACCCGCTTTTTCAGCCAACTGTGCGGCGACTTTGCTGCGTTCTTGAACGATATCCAAGGATAACTGAGTTTCAGCCAGAGCCATTGCCGCGTAAGACAGGGGCTTAGATTCAGAGAGTCGACTGGCACTAAAATCGCTCGGCAGCGTCTCTAAGTTACTTTTTTGCAATAACATCTGCTGTAACTGCTGCTCGGCTAGCGCTTTACTGTCTTGCGCGAGTGCCACTGAAGCGGCCACGCTAATTTTTAGTTTGGGACGCGATGACAAGGCCTGGGCGAGCGTACTGAGCCGCTCTTGCTCCTTTGCATTTAACGTCGATGAGCCAAAGTCAAAGGCAATGAGATTAAGCTCCTCATCGGCGCCAACCAAGTCCGCTAGCAGTGAAAACGGCGCACTGACGGCTTTGACAATCACATTGCTGATCGCTTGCAAAATAATGCCGCCCACACTGAAGTCTGGGTCGTTGACATCGCCAGACACTTGCAAGCCCAGATCGATGACTCCGTCTTTGTCTTGCAACAAGGCAATCGCCAAGCTGATCGGCAGACTGGTCGCAAGATCCGACTCGCTGGGTTTACCCAGTTGCAGTTGATCAATCACCAAATGATTGTTCCCGAGCAATTGGTCCTCTTGCAATTGGTAATTGAGTGCCAGCGTCAGTTGTCCCTTGTCGATGTAATAGCCCGCATAAGTGCCCGAGTAGGGATTCACCGAGGTTAATTCAACACTTTTGAACAGTAAATCAAGATCCAAGTAAGGCTTTTCAATCAAAGGGTTGATTTCACCCTTGAGTGTCACTGGCGCATACCTGTCAATTTTTCCGCTAATATCGACCTGCGCTTTAGTGCCGGGCGTTGAAGAGAGATGACGCACATTTCCTTGTAAAGCTTCAATGCCAGATGCAAAATTTGGCGTCAGCGACTCATCAGCAAAATAGGCGGCCCCATTGGTAATGGTGATGGCTTGAATGTCGATCGCCAGCGGCTTGGACGCAGCAGAGGCTTCATCGCTCTGCACACTAATGGCCGTTCCTTCTTGCGTCTCGCTCTGCTGGACCAGCAAATTACCAATGTTGGTCTGCTTATCTTGCGCAATCATCACTTTGGCGTAAGGCGCGTTAAAATGGATGGTCTGAATGTCCAACGCATGCTTTTGCGCATCGAAATGGAGCGAATCTATCTCCATCTTCTGCCATTTCACCAACGGCTGATGGTGCATGCCATCTTTAAGCAGCAGTTGATCGATCGCCAATGTGCCTTGATAACTTGCTTTTCCGTTGGCATCTGCCTGATAACGGCCTTGGCTGGACAATTTTCCTTGCGAGAAATCGATATTCACATATGGCGTCAGATACGGTTGCAATTGAGTGAGGTCGAGCCCTTCAATTGCCATCTCCCCTTGTACGCTCAGCGCTTTCGCATCAAAACTGCCTCGGGTGGTCACCTCGCCGCGCGCCGTTTGTGGCAACGCCGCCATGCTAGAACTCAGCCCTAGTGACAACTCGTAATCAACCGCAGCATTGAGGTCGCTGCTTACCGGCCCAGCAACAAGCGACAGTGGATAAACACGCCAGAATACTCCTGAGCTTTGCGCTTGTTCCTTGAGATTGAGGTCTGTTTCACTTAATGAGAATTGAGCAAGACGAAGCAACCACGCACTATCAACGTCGCTGTTGTCCTCGACAGCGACGGCCTCTTCCTTGGCGGCGGGCTGATTCTTTAAGCGAAACAAACGTTGCAGATCGAGCCCTTGCTCGGAGAACTCAGCATCAACCCAAAGCCCTTGCAGATCAATCGCAGCAATATCAATATCCTTCGTTTGGCTGCTGAGCCGGATATCCTGCACAGCCAAACGAGGCAACGTGATTTTAGCCTGCTGCTCGGCGCTGACCGTCAGGTCGCTCAACTGCAGTTGCCCATCACTGACTGCAAACTGAAAATCTCCCCCTGCTTGTTGTGCCAGATAGTGGGCAGAAAAGTTAACCACGCCATCGGTGACCGCCGCATCCATCTGATCTTTGGCAAATGGCCAAAACGGTGGCAACGTTAACCCTTGCAGCTTAACCGTCCCATCGACCAACAAAGGTTGCAATTGAAACTGGCCACTGAGTTGCAACTCACTCTTATCTGCTCCCTGAATAGCAAATGCGTACTGATTGGCCTGTGTTTGGTTGGTCGGCTTCGACGACTTTTCCGCCGGTACAAGATGCATCGATTGAGTGTCGAACTGCTGCAAATGCAAGTTGAGCCCTTGATAGTTCAATTGCGCCCCGGTTAACTGGTCTTGAAAATGGAGCTGCCCACTGGCGATTTCTATTTTTTCGATACGTAACGCGGGAAGGGAAGATTCTGTACTTTGCGGCGATGGTGGTTGAGCTTGCTGCGTTTGCTGAGCCAAAGTGTCCAAGATGTCACTGAAGTTAAAGCGCACTTGGTTATCTTGTTGCAGACGCTGTATGCGCACTTGAGGCCCCGAGAGCGTGACGTATTCTAGCGTCGGCGTCAGAGTGAATAGGCTGCGCCAAAAACTCAATTGCAGCTCTAAGCGTTCAAACTGACTGAACGCTTGCACGCCATCGGCTTCTTGCAAGGCAAAACCGTCAACACGCACCCGCAACAAAAATGGGTTGATAGCGACTTGGTTGAGTTTCACTTCACGACCTAGCTGCTGAGCCAGCATCGGCGGCACTTTACTCTCTATCACCGTTGGTAGGATGACACCCAAACTCAGCGCATACAAAGCATAAGCGAAGAGCAGATAAATGGTATAACGGATAGGTTTTGCAACGCGGGTGAAGCGCTGAAGTAACTGCATGAGTTTGCTAGGCATGGCGAAGTCGGTGCTCTTGTGGCAATTCGGTCTGAGTTTTAATTCTACACAAAATTGCCATTATGAGCGGAATTGCAAACTAGGCTACATCACACTTTTGTCTTTCATCACCGTATCGATCCTATTGCTAACAGACTGTGACAGCCATTTGTCAGCAATCGCAAAAGTAAAAAAGCCGAATGTCTTTCGACACGCGGCTTTCAATCTTAAATCAATAAGTGCTTTTACTCTGGCGGTTACTCTTGCTTAGCCACGGCGGCCAATACTGGTGCGAGGGATTTTAGTAGTTCCTCTTCCACGGGCTTACCCGCAGAGTTGGTCACGTTAATGGAGGTTCGGTTACCCAAATCCCCAAACAAGAACGTGTAGGTTCCGGATTTAAGCTCCATCGGTTTCACGCCAATCTCATTCCAAAACTCATCATCAGGTGACGCGTACTTGGCTTTTAGCGTCCCTTGAGACTGGTTGCGCTCTTCGATATTAAAACCGATACGCGGCAAAATCGTTGGCAAACGCTGCCATAACACATTGTATGGCGTGCGCGCGATAATCACTGGGAATCCGCTGCGATCGCTGCCCATGGTAATGGGGATCTGTTTGACCAACTCTTGCGCTTTACGCTGTGCTTC
Source organism: Vibrio cidicii (assembly GCF_009763805.1). Taxonomy (NCBI): domain Bacteria; kingdom Pseudomonadati; phylum Pseudomonadota; class Gammaproteobacteria; order Vibrionales; family Vibrionaceae; genus Vibrio; species Vibrio cidicii. Next base: position 2,023,220 of record NZ_CP046804.1, read on the forward strand.
GTCCCGCTTGTTTTGATCATATTGCGAGGTGACGAGGTTGGTCATAAAGACGTTGTAGCGCTCTTTATTGGTTAAGGTGACCGGTTTTATTTGCGTACCTTCCCGCCAATCAATCAAGCTGATGCGAAAACCGTAACGATTGTTGGCTTCAAAACGGTCAACTGAGTAACGGCTGCCGATATCGGTCTCTTCATCTTCCGATTTCCAAACCAGCCAACCCGTTTCAACATGCGTCTCTGAGCTGGTCTGGATAGGGATTTGACGCTCCGCCAGCATGTTTAGCACCGTTTGCCAAACCTCTTCCGCTTCTTCTTGCTTGATCAGCCATAGCGTGATCTCACCTTGGTTGCGTTCATAGCGCGCGCCTGGGATCAACTCCAAAATCTGCTGTGGTGGACGAATGTCGACCTCTTGGCCTATCCCGCCGCTAAAATTACCCTGTGGTATATCGAAATTGGGATAAAACTGCGCCGTCGCGCCTTCGGGGAGATTCCACGTTTGTAAATCAGCGGTTTCCAGATAGGTAAAATCGTCTTTGGCTTGACGACGTTGAGTTGGACTACTTGAACAAGCAGTGAGCACTAAAACAGCCAGCGAGCTAAGCACTAACTGACGAGAAAACTTCATTGAAACTCCTAAAGCGCCGGAGAATGCTCCGGCGTTACTACATCTATCTTAGAAAATACCAGCGTCGGTCATTGCTTTAGCAACAATTGGCTGCGCTTTTTCTGACAATTCAGTCAGCGGTAAACGAAGGTGACCACACTCAATTAAGCCAAGCTGTTGCGCGGCCCATTTGACTGGAATTGGGCTTGATTCGACAAACAGGTTCTTGTGCAGTGGCATTAAACGTTGGTTGATGATTTCCGCTTCTTCAAAGCGACCTTCTCTTGCTAAACGGAACATGTCGGCCATGTCTTTCGCCGCAATATTGTTGGTTACAGAAATCACCCCTTGACCACCGAGCTTAACAAAATCCAGCCCAGTCGCGTCGTCACCACTGAGTAAGATAAAATCTTCGCCACAAAGTTCACGGTGAAGGGCAACTCGTTTTAAATCGCCGGTCGCATCTTTAAGCGCGATGATGTTATCGATCTCAGCCAAACGCGCCACGGTTTCTGGCAAAAGGTCAACCGCCGTGCGGCCCGGCACATTATACAGAATTTGTGGCACCGTGCTGACTTCAGCAATGGCTTTATAGTGCAGATACAAACCTTCTTGAGTCGGTTTGTTGTAATAAGGAGTGACGCTTAAGCAGGCATCGATGCCTGAATCATTCAACAAACGGCTGAATGTGACCGATTCATGGGTGGCATTGGCACCCGTACCAGCAATAACAGGGATTCGACCATTGACGAATTCGACCGTTTTGTTAACTACTTTAACGTGCTCTTCCACCGTCAAGGTAGAAGACTCACCTGTGGTCCCCACAGCCACGATACCGTTTGTGCCAGCCGCAATATGATATTCAACTAACTTTTGTAGACCATCAAAATCTACTTCGCCATCTGGCTTGAACGGCGTGAGTAACGCAACGATACTTCCTGATAACATGTCTTTCTCCCTCATTTGATTCTTCATGCATGGTACTGTAAGGCGATTGAAAAAAACAAGAGCGCAAACTCGCTTCCTGAGTACAAGTGGATGAATATTTGAATTGATATGGCTTTCTGTGACTTTCCCTTGGGGGAAAAGGCTCTCGCGCTCGACTATAGTTACTTGAGATGAGCCTCTTGTCAGCGCTTGGTGAAGAGTGGTCGATGTTTCTGCTTTGCATAAAAAAACGAACTTACTCGACATTTTGTGCAAATGGATATGCTACCATCCTGCGAAAAATGAAAACGAACAATAAGAGCAACGCTATGACTCAACATCTGGTAATTACTGCCATGGGTACCGACAGACCGGGGATTTGCAACCAAGTCGTGCATCTGGTCACTCAGGCAGGGTGCAATATTATTGACAGCCGCATTGCCATGTTTGGCAATGAGTTCACCTTGATCATGCTGCTCTCTGGCAGCAGTAACGGCATTGCCAGAGTCGAAACCACCCTGCCGTTACTCGGTCAGGAGCAAGATCTCATTACCATCATGAAACGCACCTCGCCGCACAACCCCTTGAGTAATTGCTACACGCTGGAGGTGTTTATCGAGTCAGATGATCGCGTCGGCCTCACCGAACAGTTCACCCAGTTTTTTGCTGACAAACAAATTGGGCTGTCGATGCTCAGTGCTCAAACCATTGACAAATCTCTGGTGCAGTTGGAGAAAGATCAGTTCCACATTGCGATCACTGCGTCGGTCAACAGCGAATGCAACTTAATGCAACTACAAGAAGACTTTAATGATCTTTGTACCAAGCTCAGCGTACAAGGCTCACTCAACTTCATTAAAAACACACTATAAAAAGGAAGCCCGATCATGAATACGCTGACAGCAGGCATGCCAGCTCCCGCCTTCTCTTTGCTCGATCAAAACGGAAATACCGTCTCTTTGGCCGATTTCAAAGGCAAGAAAGTCCTGTTTTACTTTTACCCCAAGGCCATGACACCAGGCTGCACCGTACAGGCCCAGGGACTGAGAGATGTAAAGGCCGAACTTGACGCGCACAACGTGGTGGTATTAGGTGTCAGCACCGATCCGGTGAAGCGTCTCGGTAAATTTATTGAGCGCGACAACCTCAACTTTACGCTCTTATCGGACGAAGACCATCAGGTCGCTGAACAGTTTGGCGTGTGGGGACTGAAGAAATTCATGGGAAAAACCTACGACGGTTTGCACCGCATCAGTTTCTTGATCAACGAGCAAGGGATTATCGAGCAGGTGTTCGACAAGTTCAAAACCAAGGATCACCACGAAGTGGTTCTCAACTACCTTAACGCGTAAGGCTAGCATCAAGGTATTGCAAACTAGAATGAATAAGCCCGGACATTAACCGGGCTTACTTTTATTCTATCGCTTCTTGCCCTTCTTGGCTTGGCAACGCTTTCCACACCGCTTTGACTAATGTCGCCAGCGGAATAGCAAAGAAGACACCCCAAAATCCCCAAAGCCCACCAAATACCAACACGGCAACAATAATCGCCACCGGATGCAGGTTCACCGCTTCAGAAAATAGTACAGGCACCAATACGTTACCATCCAGTGCTTGAATAATGCCGTAGGCAATCAGCAAAGTGTAAAATTCACTAGAGATCCCCCACTGAAAGAGTGCCACAATCGCAACAGGCACAGTGACAGCCGCAGCGCCGATATACGGGATGAGTACCGACAGGCCGACCGCGACAGCAAGCAGCGCCGAGTATCTCAGATTAAGTACTGCAAAAGTGACGTAACTGACACCACCAACAATCAAAATCTCCAGAACTTTGCCACGAATGTAGTTGGAGATCTGCTCGTTCATCTCATGCCACACTTTGTTGGCCAAACGGCGGTTCTTCGGCAGCAACCCGCTGGCCATGCTCATCATTTCATCTTTATCTTTGAGCAGGAAGAAAACCAATAGCGGCACCAAGATTAGATACACCGCAAGCGTCGCGATGCTGATCAAAGAAGCGAGCGAGCCTTTGACCACGCTTTCTCCCATACCCAACACTTTGTTTTTCGCGTTGGTAGCAATCGACTCCACAATCTGTAAATTGGCCAACTCCGGGTAACGCTCTGGCAAGGTAGCGATAAACTTTTGCAAGCCGGTGTACATGCTAGGAATGTCATTAATCAAGTTGCCGACCTGAGTCCAGATAGTTGGAATGAGGCCAAATAACGCCACCAGCATGATACCGACAAACAGCAAGATCACTGTCACGACCGCGATGGTACGAGGCACACCGAGACGACGCATTTGTGCCACTGGCCATTCAAGCAAATACGCAAGCACGATGGCGACCAACAGCGGAGCAATGAGATGCCCAAAAAAGTAGATGGTGATGAAACCGAACAGCAAAATGGCGACTAAGCTGGCAGCATGAGGATCTGAAAAACGTCGCTTATACCAGCGGCTTATCATTTCAAACATCTGACGACACATCCTTTTTGAAAATACGTAGGAGATAAAAGTCGGACTTTACCTGAGTTTCAACCTCAAAGCGCTGGGCTTGCAAATATCTGACAATATCTTGCAGGGAACTTTGATCTGATATCAGAATAACTGATTGACTTCCTTTAACTAACTCTGCACTGTGGCGCTTAGCCAACAACAAGGCCATTGGGCAACGATGCGCTCGGAGATCCAATTGTGTGGGTTCCATTATTTTGTCCGTTGCTTATCATAGGCGTGTTATTGTAAAGCGTTTTTTTGCCGGTGCCAGCTTTTCTCCAAGTTTACTCCGGCGTTTTGTCACTTCGTGTGTGCTTTCTTTACTGATTATTTACGAAACCAATTTTATGCCCACGGGTCTTAATGTTGCAGCCATATGGAGACTCAATGATTACTATGTTAAAACGCGCTCGCAGCTTGCTAAGCCTCTCTATCGCCATCAGTCTGGTGACCCCGGCACCGCTTTTTGCCAACACGTTAGATCTACCAGACATCGGCACTGCTGCCGGTGCCACTTTGTCGATTGACCAAGAGCTCATTTATGGCGACGCTTACATGCGCATGCTGCGCAGCAGTCAGCCGATCATCAATGATCCTGTCCTCAATCAATATATCGACACACTCGGCCATCGCTTGGTTGCCAATGCCAATGACGTCAAAACCCCTTTCCGCTTTTTTATGATTCGCGATCGCAATATCAACGCATTCGCTTTCTTCGGCGGCTATGTGGCACTGCATTCTGGGCTGTTTTTGCATGCTCGTACCGAAAGCGAACTGGCCTCCGTGATTGCCCATGAAATTGCCCACGTCACTCAGCGACATCTTGCACGCAGTATGGAGGAACAAGCGCGACGTTCCCCCGCGACGTTAGCGGCCTTGGCTGGAGCTTTATTATTGGCGATCGCCGCACCAGAAGCGGGAATCGCAGCCATCACCGCCACCACAGCAGGATCGATGCAAAGCCAAATCAACTACACCCGCAGCAATGAGAAAGAGGCGGATCGGTTTGGCATCAACACCCTAGCCAAAGCGGGTTATGATGCCCAAGCGATGCCACGATTTTTCTCTCGCCTTGCCGATGAGTATCGCTACGCCAGCACGCCGCCACCCATGCTTCTGACGCACCCCTTACCAGAAGATCGCATCACCGACAGCCGAGCCAGAGCGCAAAGCTATCCTCCGCTGCGCGAGATGCCCTCGTTGGACTACCATTTGGCTCGGGCGCGCATCGTCGCGCGCTACGCAGGCATCGATTCTGATGCCGCAATGGACTGGTTTGCTCGTACACAAAAGAAGGCCGATCCTGCGCTCAAAGCCGCATTTGAATATGGAAGAGCTTTGGTCCATCTCGACAAAAAAGAGCTTACCGAAGCGCAAGAGATTTTACTCAAGTTAAGCGCAGCCGATCCCAACAACGTCTTTTATTTGGACGCGCTTGCAGACCTCTACATCGAGCAGAAACAAGCGCCGAAAGCGGCAACTATGCTTAAAAGTGCGCTCGAACGCATTCCCAACAACCCGGTGCTGACGATAAACTACGCCAACGCATTGCTTGAAGCGGAAAAAACCGCCGAAGCCGTTCGTCTACTTCAGCGCTACACCCATGATAATCCTGAAGATACCAATGGATGGCATTTGCTTTCGCGCGCCAACATCAGCCAAGGTAACAGCGGTGAAGATTTGGCGGCGCGAGCAGAGATCTTGGCGCTGCAAGCCAACTGGAACAAAGCAATTCAGTACTACACCCAAGCCAGTCAACTGGCCACTTTGGGTAGCTTAGAACAAGCGAGGTATGATGCGCGCATTGATCAACTGATGGTGCAGCGCGATCGCTTCCTCGCCTTACAATAATGAAATGGAGAATGTCATGTCAGTCGTTATCTACCATAATCCTCGCTGCTCAAAGAGCCGCCAAACGCTAGAACTGCTTGAGCAAAATGGGGTAACTCCCGAAGTGGTGAAATATCTGCAAACGCCTTTGGACATCGAGCAGTTACAAACCCTTTTCGCACAACTTGGCCTTGCTTCCGTACGAGATATGATGCGCACCAAAGACGATCTCTACAAAGAGCTGCAATTGGCCGAAGCCAGTGATGAACAACTGTTCGCCGCCATGGCGAAGCATCCTGCGCTCTTCGAACGCCCAGTGGTGGTTGCAAATGGCCAAGCGCGCATCGGTCGCCCGCCTGAAGCGGTTTTGGAGATTCTATAACTGCCAATGAGTACACATATTCTCATTCTCTATTACAGCCGCCACGGTAAAACCAAACTGTTGGCGCGACAAATCGCACGTGGCGCCGCCTCCGTAAACGGATGTGAAGTGACTTTGCGCACCGTAGCAGAACTGACTGCGAGCTCACAGCAAGCGAGCGATCCTGTGGTTACTCTGGACGAGTTGAAGCAGTGTGACGGACTGGCGATGGGCAGCCCGGTGTGGTTTGGCAACATGGCGGCACCACTGAAACATTTTTGGGACCAAACCAGCCACTTATGGCTCAATGGCGATCTGATTGACAAGCCTGCCTGCGTGTTTACCTCTTCCTCCACCATGCACGGTGGGCAAGAAACTACGTTACAGAGTATGATGACCCCCCTTTTGCATCACGGCATGTTGATCTTGGGCATTCCCTACTCTGAACCACTGTTGCATCAAACCCGCTCTGGCGGAACACCTTACGGTGCGAGCAGTGTCGGCCACGAAGCCACCTTGACCACAGAAGAGAGCCAACTGGCACAGCAATTAGGAAAACGCCTGGCACAGATCGCCAGAAAACAAAAGGAGTCGTAAATGTCCTCACTCTCTATGGGCGCCAAGACGCGTCGCTTTCGCTATTTGGCGCTGTTTGGCAATTTAGCGCTACTGGCGTGGGTCGCCCTTTGGCAACTGGCTCTTTCTCCGCATCCACATTTGAGCAGCACGGCGTTAGCGATCGCTTGGTGTATTCCTTTACTGCTGCCGCTTCCCGGCATTATTGCGGGGAAACCTTACACGCACGCTTGGGCTAACTTTGTGTTAATGCTCTATTTCCTGCATGCGTTAACCATCTTGTATGTGGATGGCGGTGAAAGGTGGCTGGCTTTGGTTGAACTGCTGCTCACCGCACTTGGCTTTGCTGGCAATATCCTGTATGCCCGCACGCGCGGCCAAGAGCTAGGGTTGAAACTGCAAAAACTGTCGCAGATCGAAAAAGAAGAGAAAGCCAAGTTTGGCAACGAGAAAATGGGTAAGCAGTAGTTGTTCTTACTGCTTAGCTTAAATGCAAAAACGCCAACTAAGTTGGCGTTTTTTAAATCCAAAATATCGCATTGGGATTCTAAGAGCGACCTTGCCACTCGTACACCAAGGGATCGCCATTGGGTAGAGGCTCAGCAACGGTTTCGGTAACGCTGATATCTTGTGCTGGCAGGGTAATTTGCGTTGACGGAGCCGCGCCCTCTTCAGGAGAAAGGGCTGCCGGATCTGAGTCCAATGTCTCGTCCTCTACCGGGCTCGATAGCGGGTCGTCAAACTTCACCACATGCGGCAACTGTTCCGCTTCTTTTTCAAATGCCGCTTGCGAGGCGAGCAAGTGAACACGCAGAGTCAGCTCATTACCTTTTATTTTAAGAATGTCGAGGCTTGCCACAGAATTGAGCGCAGTTAACGCTTTCTCTAAACTAAAGAAGTCGATGGCATTATTGATATTGAGAAATTTCACCACAACTGATTGCGAGGATTCACCAGATACCAGTACAGCACTACGCTTGGCATAAAAGTCCGCAATGGTATTGATTAGAGTTGCACTCGCATCCTCACCGTTTGCCGAGCCTGTCATCGGCACTTGGTTTGCCGTCTCCATCACTTCTGGCGGTTGATCGTATAAGCTCCAGCGTAACTGATTGCCTTGCGCGCGAATCACCAACACGCCATCAACCGGATAGCGTTGACTGGCACGACTGATGGGTTGCACAAAGCCGCCCCACAGATCGGAAATGGCAATGCCCGTAATATCATCAAAATCACCGATCGGCATAGTGAGTGGTAAACCGCGCTCGCGAGCCGCAGATTTTAGCCCATCAACGACACTGCCGCCGGAGTGCTCCCAGACGATCGCGCGGTCATAATTTTGCTCTTCCACCAACCAAACCAACAAGTTATTGCGATTTTCCGACCAAAAAGGCAATTGCGCCTGAGTCAGTAAGGCACGGATCTGCGCGCTATTAAAGAGCAGCTTCACTGACGTCTGCTCACCAAGTTTGCCGTAGCTAAGCTGGGAGATATAACGCGAGCTTGCTTGCAGCGCTTTACTCACCACCGGGTTGTTCACCGAATCGACCGAGCCCGACGCCCTAACAATCACTTGCTGCATCGCTTGCTGACGAGCCAACTCTTCACCATTGCTTTTTTCAGCATCAATAGCCACTTCAGCACGATAAATATCAACCTGGGTCAACGCGTAGACCGGCAAAGCCAACCAGCCGATCATCAATAAAGCTAAATAGCGCATACTTTTCCTAACTTACTGCGTGGGAAGTAAGATGATAAGCAACTATCAAACCATGAGCAAGAAAACCGCAGAGATTGGCTCTATTTCTTTGTTTAATGAAAAATCGCCACACGGTTGCATAAGATCTCAACAAACAGCACCATTATTGGAAAAAATTGATCAAAACTAGTTAGCAATCGTTTGCAAAGTGATAGAATCCCGCGAATTTATCTGCATATTTGTTAATAGGGAACCTTTATGAAAAACGCGATACAGGGCGCGCAAATGTTGTTTGTCGCCTTTGGTGCCTTGGTGCTTGTGCCTTTGCTGACCGGACTTGACCCGAACGTCGCTCTGTTTGGTGCAGGTGTCGGCACATTACTATTCCAACTGATCACCCGCCAAAGCGTGCCTATTTTCCTTGCCTCTTCTTTCGCTTTTATCGCTCCCATCATGTTCGGTATCCAAACTTGGGGGATCGGGGCAACCATGGGTGGCCTGATGGCGGCGGGATTTGTTTACATCATTCTTGGCGCTTTTATCAAGATCCGTGGCGTGGAGTTCATTCACAAACTGCTGCCACCTGTGGTGGTAGGTCCGGTGATCATTGTTATCGGTCTCGGCCTGGCCCCAGTTGCCGTTAATATGGCTCTCGGTAAAACCGGCGATGGCGCAGTACAACTGGTCGATGGCAATGCCGCGCTGTGGATCTCTTCCATTTCTCTGCTGGTGACCATCGCCATGAGCGTGTTTGCCAAAGGTTTCCTGAAACTTCTGCCTATCTGTGGTGGCATCGCCGCAGGCTACGCGGTCAGTCTAGGTTTTGGTGTGGTTGATTTCACGCCCGTCGCTCAAGCGGCGTGGCTCGCTATGCCAAACTTCACCACACCAGAGTTCAATATCAACGCGATTCTGTTCATGATCCCAGTGGCTATCGCTCCCGCCGTAGAACACGTCGGTGATATGTTGGCGATCTCCAACGTGACAGGCAAAAATTACCTGAAAAAACCCGGCCTACATCGCACGATTGCCGGTGACGGAATTGCAACCATCGCCGCATCTATGGTCGGTGCACCGCCAAATACCACCTACAGTGAAGTGACTGGCGCGGTTATGCTGACCAAAGCGTTTAATCCGGTCATCATGACTTGGGCTGCGATCACCGCCATCGTTCTCGCTTTGGTCGGTAAACTCGGTGCTCTCCTACTCACCATTCCAGTGCCAGTGATGGGCGGCATCATGATTTTGCTGTTTGGCTCAATTGCGACTGTCGGTCTCAATACGCTGATCAAAAACCACGTTGACCTGCACAAATCACGCAACCTAGTGATTGTTGCCGTCACATTGGTGTTCGGTATTGGTGGCATGGCCTTTGGTATTGGTGAGTTCAGCTTACAGGGCGTTAGCCTCTGCGGCATCGTTGCCATCGCACTCAACCTGATCCTGCCACAAGACCTAGGCGAGAATCACGTGGTGGATAACGCGCAAATGGAAGAGGAGGCCGACGCGAAAAGCTAAGCTCCTCTTGTATTTCAGAGAAACAAAACGCCTGACATTGCTGCCAGGCGTTTTTCTTTGCAATCGAGTTTTACTTCGGCTTACTTGGTACCAAAGATTTTGTCACCCGCATCACCCAGACCAGGGACAATGTAGCCTTTGTCATTCAATTTTTCGTCGATTGCCGCACAATACAGTTCAACATCTGGATGTGATTTTTCCAGTGCAGCTATACCTTCAGGAGCCGCGACAAGAACCAGCACTTTAATCTGCTGACACCCTTTTTCTTTCAAAAGGTCGATGGTTGCGATCATCGAGCCGCCAGTCGCCAACATAGGATCGACCACTAAAGCGATGCGCTCTTCCATATTAGAAGCAAGCTTGTTGAAATATGGGATTGGCTCGAGCGTCTCTTCATCGCGGTAGATACCCACAACACTAATACGTGCGCTTGGCATGTGCTCCAAAACGCCATCCATCATTCCCAAACCCGCACGTAAAATTGGCACAACCGTGACTTTTTTACCCTTGATTTGATCCACAGCAACTGGGCCATTCCAACCTTCAATAGTCACTTTTTCCGTTTCAAAATCGGAAGTGGCTTCGTAGGTTAAAAGACTGCCAACTTCCGTTGCCAATTCGCGAAAACGCTTAGTGCTGATATCACCTTCTCTCATCAAACCAATCTTATGTTTTACAAGAGGATGTTTTACTTCAACAACTTTCATGTCTATCTCCGGCAATATAGATAAATTTTAAACAAACTGACCGATTATAAACGATTTCGTCACGAATTTCTCGTCACAAAGCGCAAGAAAAAAACTCGCGCAAACGTTTGCTCTTTATATTCGAGCACTGGTAGAATAGCGCCGTTTTCATATCCAACTTAAAACGAGGACTTCCCCGTGAGTGGTAATAACTCTTCTCTGAGCTATAAAGATGCTGGTGTAGACATCGATGCAGGCAATGCCCTAGTCGAACGTATTAAAGGTGCGGTTAAGCGCACACGTCGTTCTGAAGTCATGGGCGGCCTTGGTGGATTCGGCGCACTGTGCGAACTGCCAACTAAATACAAGCAGCCAGTTCTGGTGTCGGGCACCGACGGTGTAGGAACCAAACTGCGTCTCGCTCTGGATATGAACAAACACGACACCATCGGCATCGACTTAGTCGCGATGTGCGTCAACGATCTTATTGTGCAAGGCGCTGAACCTCTATTTTTCCTTGATTACTACGCAACAGGCAAGCTGGACGTAGATACCGCTGCGGCCGTGGTCTCTGGCATTGCGGATGGTTGCGTACAAGCCGGTTGTGCTTTGATCGGTGGCGAAACCGCGGAAATGCCGGGAATGTATGAAGGCGAAGACTATGATGTCGCAGGTTTCTGCGTTGGCGTGGTCGAAAAAGAAGAGATCATTGATGGCAGCAAAGTCGCAGCAGGCGATGCGTTGATCGCTGTTGGTTCAAGCGGGCCACATTCAAATGGCTATTCACTTATCCGTAAAATTCTTGAAGTGTCTGGCGCAGACAAGAACGAAGAACTGGCAGGACGTACCATTGGTGAACACCTGCTGGAACCCACCAAGATCTATATTAAGTCAGGTCTAAAACTGATTGCTGAACACGACATTCATGCGATTTCGCACATCACTGGTGGTGGTTTCTGGGAAAACATTCCGCGCGTGCTGCCTGAAGGTACCAAAGCGGTGATTGATGGCAAGAGCTGGCAATGGCCAGTCATCTTCCAATGGCTACAAGAGAAAGGCAACGTAGACACACACGAAATGTACCGCACATTCAACTGTGGTGTTGGCCTGATTATCGCTCTCCCACAAGCGCAAGCACAAGCCGCAGTGAAACTGCTGCAAGAGGAAGGCGAAAACGCTTGGGTTATCGGCGCGATCGCGAAAGCGGAAAGCGGCGAAGAGCAGGTTGAGATTCACTGATCCTTCCGCCGACGACAAGCAAACAGAATGAGGACTTATGTCCTCATTCTGCTATTTACGCCACTAAAAACCCTGAAAGAGTTAGGTATTCTGCCACTCTTTAGCGCAATAAACAGACTCACCAGGACATTGACACTCAGATGAAAAATATCGTGGTACTTATCTCCGGTAGCGGTAGCAATCTTCAGGCGATCCTTGAAGCCTGCCAATCTTCCATCACTAACGCCCAAGTTCGCGCGGTGTTTTCTAACAAAGCAGAAGCTTATGGCCTGGAACGCGCGCGACAATTTGATGTGGCGACCCATTTTGTTGATCCGAAACCTTTTACTAATCGAGCGGATTTCGACCAAGTGTTGATGGAGAAAATCGACACTTATCAGCCAGATATCATCGTCCTCGCCGGCTACATGCGAATTCTTAGTGGCGAGTTTGTGCGCCACTATTTAGGCAAAATGATCAATATTCATCCGTCGTTATTGCCGAAATACCCCGGATTACACACTCACCAACGCGCCATTGACGCAGGGGATAGTGAACACGGAGCCAGCGTGCACTTTGTGACAGAAGAACTCGATGGCGGCCCTGTCATTTTACAAGCCAAAGTGCCGGTGTTTACGGATGACGATGCCGCGACGCTCGCCACACGCGTGCAAACTCAGGAACACAATATTTATCCTTTGGTAGTCAAATGGCTGGCTGACGAAACGCTTGGTAATGAAAAATGGAGCGGCCTATCTCGATGGCTTGCAGCTTGGCGCATCGGGCTACGCAGCGGACGAATAGTGCAAGTGATTCATTGGAAAGAAAAAGGTTGCGTTGTGCAACCTTTTTATCTTGATTATTCCAGTGGTTCTGTCGGCGCTTGGCAACTGGGCTTTGGCGCAGCAAACGTCACATCCTTAAGTTGTGGCGCATTGGTGATAATCCGTTCACCAAAGTGAAACAGGCCATATTCACCGGGCTTCATTCGTTGCCATGCTTCATTGCCCGTCAAAGGCTGAGTAGCAATCACTGAAACCACATCGTTAGGGGTGGTCTCTTCTTGGAAGTTGATCTCCACGTCTTCATCCAGTAAAGCGGCTTTACCAAACGGGGCGCGACGAGTGATCCAGTACAGATGATTGGTGCAATAGGTCATCACATATTCCCCATCGCTCATCAGCATGTTAAACACCCCTTTTTCCTTCAGCACTTCGCAGCATGAAGCCAAATAGGTGAAAACACTTTCCATATCTTGTGGAGTTTCAGGATAGCGTCGCTCTAACTGGTTGAGCAGCCAACAAAATGCTTTTTCACTGTCGGTTTGTCCAACAGGGCGATGTCGACCAGAATCAAGCGTGTGGTAATCGCTCAGTTGACCGTTGTGGGCAAATGTCCAGTAACGTCCCCACAGTTCACGGGTAAATGGGTGGGTATTTTCCAGCGAAACACCACCACGGTTAGCTTGACGAATATGGCTGATCACCGAACAGCTTTTGATCGGATAACTTTGCACCAGTTCAGCGATTTTTGACTCACAGCTCGGTTTGGGATCTTTAAAGGTGCGAAAGCCCTTCCCTTCATAAAAGGTAATCCCCCAACCATCGCGATGTGGCCCCGTTTTCCCGCCACGTTGCATCAATCCCGTAAAACTGAAACAGATGTCAGTGGGGACATTCGCGCTCATACCGAGCAATTCGCACATGCTAAAACAACTCCCTGCAAAAAGAGGCAAAGCCTCTGTTATTCCATCTCTTTTTCGATCAATTGAATGATGATGTGGATGATCTTGATATGCACTTCCTGAATGCGATCGGCGTAACCAAAGTGTGGGACACGGATCTCAACGTCTGCCAGACCTGCCATTTTGCCGCCATCTTTACCGGTTAACGCGATGGTTTTCATCCCTTTCGCTTTAGCCGCTTCAATCGCTTTAAGAATGTTGCCAGAGTTGCCTGAAGTAGACAGACCAAACAACACATCACCTTGTCGGCCGACCGCTTCAACGTAACGTGAGAAGACGTATTCGTAACCAAAATCGTTGCTGACACAAGACAAGTGGCTCGGATCAGAGATAGCAATGCCAGCGTAACCCGGGCGGTTTTCACGGTAACGACCGGTTAACTCTTCGGCAAAGTGCATTGCATCACAATGGGAACCACCATTACCACAAGAGAGGACTTTGCCATCTTGTTTGAATGAATCAGCAATCATTTTTGCTGCCGCTTCAATTTGGGCAAGATTGTGCTCGTCGCTGAGGAACTTGTTCAGAACTTCAGCCGCTTCCGTCAACTCATTTCTAATCAGATCTTGGTACATAAGATGTTCTCTTTTTTTGTTGGCATGTCACGCAGTGCGCTCACGTTGGCAGGGCCGTGTAGCTCCCCTGCTCATAGATAGGCTGAGTTTACCCACAAACAGGAAATTGTGTCGACACCAGAGGGCGAGATTTCGGCGATTTGTAAAGCGCTTTGAGGCGATCTGATGTCGAAATCACCATTGGAATCTCAAATTTAGAATTTTAGCTCTACTAAGATCACTTTTTGCTCAGAATTTGGTTTTACATTTCTTTAATAATTTGATTACACTTAAGCCAACTGGTTCGACCTCTTACCAACCCACAGACGTACCATAAATCAAACAGTCTGATAAGGAACACACATATGGACATCTTGCTCTCTATACTGGCGATGACCGCGGTGCTTGGCTTTACGCTCTATCACCGTCTGTCTCTAACCAAATCCGTTACTCTGCTGACCTTAACTATGCTGGCGCTCACCGTTGCTGACTACGCCAGTTCGGTTGGTTGGCTGTGCTATTTTCTGCTTTTGGCTGCACTTGCTGTACCCTCACTGCGTCAATCGCTCATCAGTGCTAAGGCGCTGAAGCTGTTCAAGCAGGTATTGCCTGCGATGTCGCAAACCGAAAAAGAAGCGCTCGATGCTGGTACAGTTTGGTGGGAAGCGGAGCTGTTCAAAGGCAAGCCAGAATGGGAAAAATTACACGCCATTCCTGCGCCGAAACTGTCGGCTGAAGAACAAGCGTTTCTTGACGGCCCTGTCAACGAAGTGTGTGCGATGGTCAGCGATTACCAAGTGACCCACGAGCTGGCAGATTTACCGCCGGAAGTATGGCAATACCTGAAAGATCACAAATTCTTCGCCATGATCATCAAGAAGAAATACGGTGGTCTGGAGTTTTCTGCTTACGCGCAGTCATTGGTGTTGCAAAAACTGACCGGCGTTTCCGGCGTTCTTTCTTCTACCGTCGGCGTACCAAACTCGCTTGGCCCAGGTGAACTGCTGCAACATTACGGGACAGAAGAGCAGAAGAAACTACTACCTGCCGCGCTTAGCGGAAGGTAAAGAGATCCCCTGTTTTGCTCTGACAAGTCCAGAAGCGGGCTCAGACGCGGGCTCAATCCCAGATTATGGCGTAGTTTGCAAAGGCAAATGGGAAGGCAAAGAAGTCCTTGGGATGCGCCTGACTTGGAACAAACGCTACATTACCCTCGCGCCAGTGGCGACAGTACTCGGTTTGGCATTTAAGCTGCGCGACCCAGAGGGCCTGCTAGGCGATAAAGAAGATCTCGGTATTACCTGTGCCTTGATCCCAACGCACATCAAAGGCGTGGAAATTGGCAATCGCCACTTCCCACTCAACGTGCCGTTCCAAAATGGCCCTACCCGCGGTAAAGACATTTTTGTGCCAATTGATTTCATCATTGGCGGACAAAAAATGGCCGGCCAAGGCTGGCGTATGCTGGTTGAGTGTCTGTCGGTTGGCCGTGGTATCACCTTGCCATCGAACTCAACGGGCGGCATTAAATCCGCGGCGTTGGCGACGGGGGCCTACTCTCGCATTCGCCGTCAGTTCAAACAACCGATTGGCCAATTAGAAGGGGTTGAGGAAGCACTGGCACGTCTTGGCGGTAACGCCTACGTGATGGACGCGGCGAGCAACTTAACCGTGGCAGGTATTGATCTGGGTGAGAAACCATCGGTGATCTCGGCCATCGTCAAGTACCACTGTACCCATCGTGGTCAGCGCAGCATTATTGATGCGATGGACATCGTCGGTGGTAAAGGCATCTGCTTAGGCCCATCCAACTTCTTGGCTCGTGGTTACCAAGGCGCACCGATTGCAGTGACCGTGGAAGGGGCGAACATTCTCACTCGTTCGATGATCATTTATGGTCAAGGGGCGATTCGCTGCCATCCTTATGTTCTGCAAGAAATGGAAGCCGCCTATTCGGATAAATCGGATGCGGTTGAGCAATTTGACGCAGCGCTGGCTGGTCACGTGAGCTTTACCATGAGTAACTTGGTGCGCAGTATTTGGTTTGGTTTAACCGACGGCTACGGCTCTAGCGCGCCAACCAAAGATGCGACCAAGCGTTACTACCAGCAGTTGAACCGTTACAGTGCCAACATGGCGCTGCTCTCAGATATCTCGATGGCGGTTTTAGGCGGCTCACTGAAACGTCGTGAGCGTTTGTCTGCGCGTTTGGGCGATATCCTAAGCCAGCTTTACTTAAGCTCAGCAACGCTAAAACGCTTTGAGCAAGATGGTCGCCCAGCCGAAGATCTGGCACTGGTTCATTGGGGTCTGCAAGACAGCTTGAAACAGGCCGAAGTGGCCATCGATGAGTTCTTGGCAAACTTCCCGAACAAGGTGATTGGCAAAGCATTACGTGTGTTGATCATGCCATTTGGCCGTGTGCGTAAAGCGCCAAGCGACAAAATTGACAGCCAAGTGGCGCGCATTCTGCAAACACCATGCGCAACACGCAGCCGTATTGGTCGCAATCAATACCTGCAACCGACTGAGCACAACGCAGCTGGTAAGATTGAGCTGGCACTCTCTGTGATTTTGCAAGCGGAGCCGGTATTTGACAAAGTGTGCAAAGAGATTGGTGAGCGTCGTCCGTTCATGCGTTTGGATGAAGTGGCACAAATTGGTCTGGAACGTAAGATCATCAGTGTCGAAGATGCCGAGCTACTTAAAGAAGCCGAGCAACATCGCCTCTACACCATCAATGTGGATGACTTTGCTCCCGAGCATCTTGCCGCGAGCCAAGCGAGTAAAGTGATGGATAACGTCGCTTAATCTTCACTGCATAAAAAAACCAAGCGGGAGCCATCGGCTCCCGCTTTTTTTTCTTGTTAGATCGCGTGCTCAATCCCTTCTCTGAAAGAGGGGTTAAAACTTTTGAAGCCTTTGTCGCAAGTTTCCAAACCACTGTTTCTTTGTTTCAAAGCCACTATTTCTTCGGTACTTCCAACTGCATTTCTGGAATCGCTTGGCGCTTCGCACGAATCTTGCTCCAGACAAACCAACCGATAAGACCAAGAATAATCACCACCAAGTTACCTACGGCGATCATAATTAAACCTTGTTTACGATCTTCTGCGCGTTGCGCCAACATGCGTTGCTCTTCTTCAATACGGCGCTGCTCGGCGAGTTCCGCCTCTTTGGCTTTACGCGCCGCTTCAATATCGACTTCCTTAACCACGCTGAAGGTTTGCTCTGCAATAGGAAAGACAAGCGGGCGCTGAGTCGCCGCATCGGTGGCGTACACGTCACCTTTCCAAGAATAAATGCCGATTTGATGGGTGCTGTCTAAGCTCATCTCCGCTTTCAGCGCCTCTTTCTCAGCTTGACCTTGTACATAGTTAACAAAAGAATCCGGCGCAGTTTGCTCAATATGCACCGCAAGAGATCCCGGCGCGACCATTCCTTGCTCACCCGAGACAACAAAGCGGTGCGGCTGCCCTTCACGGCGAGATTGAATAAAAGTCGTCGACACCGGGCTCGGATAAACCAGCACATTTTGCTCTTTGGCGCGCAAAAACACCCCATTACCCGAGGTGATTCGTGCGCGGTACTTACCCGGTTCCACTTCAATTGGCAATCGCACAGTAAACACACCATCACCGGGCCTTTCATCCAAACCCTGCCCATCATCGCTAAAATCACCGAGTACCACAGGCACAGGGCGCGCTTCTTTCACCAACTCCTGTTCATTTTCAACGTACTTGGTCAAGGTGACACGCAAGTTTACCCGATCGAGAAAATCACGCAGCACCAAAGGCTGCCCATCTGATGCTAAACGGGCAGTAAATTTAATCACTTCACCACGATAGAGCCGATTAGGGAACGGATCCGTGCTTAAAGTGAGATGGGAAATTAAACGGATATTATTCTTCGGTGTCACTTTGCCGACCGCCTGCCACGGCCCAGGCATCGGCTTCTCAATCGAAACAATATCCATCGCGGGCTCTTGATACCAACGCACGTTGTCGTAGGTTTTCCACGCATAATATTTATGTCCGTCTGGGCGAACCAACACCACAGGTTGAGACGGGTTTTCACGATAGATAAGAAAAGTGATCTGGTCGATGGTCGGATCAACACGAAAACGGTTATCCAATAAGGACATGGTTGATTCTGTCGCCGCCTGACTCACGCAACTGACCAATAACATGACAACGACTGATAATGTCCTCAACATAGATTCTCCTATTGACGCCAGAGGCAAGTTCCGCTTTTTTCTACGATATCTAATCGGCTTTGATGCGCATCTAGTTCATCGGCCGTTGCGCGTAAAACCTTAAGGGATTTTCGCCCTTCAATACGGCGAATCCCTTCAACGCCACCATCTTGTTTATTGGCGTTAAATTCCAGGCTGGTTTGCCCACCCGTCATCAATAGATAGACGTCAGCGAGGATCTCCGCATCGAGCAAAGCGCCGTGCAATGTACGGTGCGAGTTATCGATACCATAGCGCTCACAAAGCACGTCGAGGTTGTTGCGCTTACCGGGGAAGATCTTCTTCGCCATCGCCAGTGTATCGGTCACTTGGCAGAAATCGGTAGTTTTACCTATCGCCGCATTCAACAGGCCAAATTCATAATCCATGAAGCCAACGTCGAAGGGGGCGTTGTGGGCAACGAGCTCTGCGCCTTGAATAAACTGCAAAAACTCCTCGTGCACCTGACGATATTCCGGTTTGTCGAGCAAAAACTCATCGGTAATACCATGCACTTCAATCGCTTCTGGCTGAATTTCTCGGTCCGGTTTTAGGTAGACATGGAAGTGCTTACCGGTCAGTTTGCGATCAATAATTTCAACCGCACCTATCTCAATAATCCGGTGTCCGAGATAGTGCGGGCCACCTTCTCGGTTCATACCTGTGGTTTCCGTATCGAGCACAACGATACGGTGGTGATCAGAATTGTTACTGGTATTCATAATGATATGTGTGTCAGACTATGCAGAATTCTGCTTTAAAAAATGCTTTCGCTAATAGTATCAAAACATGACTAAACAAGTTGAGATTTTCACAGATGGTTCGTGTCTCGGCAACCCGGGCCCAGGCGGTTATGGTGTGGTTTTACGCTACAAACAGACGGAAAAAACCTTAGCAAAGGGTTTTCACCTCACCACCAACAACCGTATGGAGATGATGGCATCGATTGTCGCTCTGCAAGCACTGAAAGAGCCTTGCCATGTGATCCTCACCACAGACAGCCAGTATGTTCGCCAAGGCATTACCCAATGGATCCACAACTGGAAAAAGCGCGGCTGGAAAACCGCTGACAAAAAGCCGGTCAAAAACGCCGATCTTTGGCAAGCGCTCGATAAAGAGACCCAGCGCCACCAAGTAGAGTGGCATTGGGTGAAAGGTCACGCGGGCCATAGAGAAAATGAGATGTGTGACGAACTTGCCCGCAGCGCTGCCGAAAATCCCACCGAAGACGATACTGGCTATCAACCTTAAGACGAACTTGCTGGCGGGTGCTGTTTTCGTAAGGCGTCCTGTTCACGATTCATAACCCCAAGCGGCGACAGGCGACGTTTCAACTGCCAGTGGGGTTTAATTGGCTTGAGCGGATAGGTGCGTTTTCTTGCCACAATAAAGTAGAGGCTACCTGCCGGGTTGGCCCAATCACCTAAACCGTTTTCCAGCCAGGTCCACATCGTTTGGTATTTTTTCATCGGAAACAGTGCATAACGATCACAATGGACCACTTGGTAGTTGAGCACGCCGAGCCAGTCTTTAATCCGGTTGGGGGTGAACATGCGTCCGCTCCAGGGCAGAGTGCGGCGGCGCCATGGCATTAAACTGGCGATGCCAGTCAAGCTGAGCGGGTTAAATCCGCTGATAATCAGATAGCCATCATCCATCATCACGCGGTCAACTTCTCGCAACAAACGGTGCGGATCATTGGCGTAATCGAGTTGATGAGCCAAGATAACCACATCGAAGCTTTTCTCTAAAAAGGGCAATTCGTAACCATCTGCAATCACATTATGCAATGGGTTCTGGATATCGAGATTAACTTGGTGTTGAATGTTACACACTGCGCTGGTTAATTCGCAGCTCAAGCCGCCCAATTTCAGCAGATGGTAGCCGAATAGTTTCGGACACCACTCATCAAGCCGGGTCTGAATCGACTCACGGACCCATTGTCCGTTGTTCATTCCGTCCCAAGTATATGGATGCGGGAGTTTTTTACTGCTTAATGCTGGCTTCATTAACCACCTGACCTATATGAGAGCGAGCGGAGAATCAATCATGTTAGAGATCAAAAGCATACCCGCATTTAACGACAATTACATCTGGCTGATTCACAATAGTGAACTTGGGTGTGCTGTGGTCGATCCGGGCGACGCCACTCCGGTGCTTCACTACCTCAAGCAACACGGCTTCACGTTAGAGGCCATCCTTATTACCCACCATCACAATGATCACATTGGCGGCGTGCCTGACCTCGTCAGAGCCTATCCCAATGTGAATGTCGTCGGGCCGCAGCATGAGCCGATCCCAACCCTGACTCACCCCGTGGATGAGGGAGATCAGATCGAATTGTTTGGTGAGCGCTTCCGCGTCATCACCTTGCCCGGTCATACCCTCGGCCACATTGGTTATGTCGGTGATGACAAACTGTTTTGCGGTGACGTGCTGTTCTCGGCTGGCTGCGGGCGCATTTTTGAAGGTACACCACAGCAAATGTTTGACTCTCTTAGCAAGCTGCAAGCTCTGCCTGATGAGACGAAAATTTATTGTGCGCATGAATATACCGCCAGCAATCTGGCCTTTGCCCTAGCCGTGGAGCCAGATAATCTTGAGTTGCAGCAGTATCGTGATGAGGTCAATCGTCTGCGCGCACAAAACGCGCCCACCCTGCCAACAACGCTAAAACGCGAAAAAATGGTCAACCCATTTTTGCGCTATCAGCAGCCCAGCGTGATCAATTCCGTCGCGAGCCGGGCACAAAATAGCGATCCAGTTTCGATTTTTACTGCTTTGCGTGAGTGGAAGAACGAATTTTAACCTTTTGCTGCTTGTCTCCTGACTAAGGAGGCAAGTATTATCAGCAGCCCAAAAGTTAACAGGCTGGACCCATGCGTTTAAAGTACAGTTGGGTGTTGGCACTCTTATTGGCGGGCTGTCAGATCACGCAGCCAGATAGCAATATCAGTTCAACACCTGAAACCAATAGCCCGGATACAGAGCAACCCACTTCCGTGGCAACGGACAATCCTCCCGGCCAAAGCGGCAAGGTGAAAAATGACACTCAGGTCGAGCAACCGGTTGTCACACCGCAAACTCAAGCAGATATCTGGCAGCGCATCGCCATGCAACTGACGCTGGAAGTACCGCAGCATAAAAAAGTCGATTACTATCGAACTTGGTATCTCAATCATCCAAATCATCTGAAAACTGTCTCAGAGCGTGCCAAACCGTTCCTTTACCTCATCACTGAGAAAATTGAGCAGCGTGGACTGCCGCTAGAGCTGGCCCTTCTACCGGTGGTAGAAAGCTCGTTTGATGCTTTCGCCTACTCGCATGGCAGTGCGGCTGGCTTGTGGCAGTTTGTGCCCGGCACCGCAGAGATGTATGGCCTTGAGCAAAACTTCTGGTATGACGGCCGACGTGATGTCGCGGCGGCGACCGATGCCGCATTGGACTACCTCACCTACCTCAACAATCGTTTTGATGGCAACTGGAATCATGCGATCGCGGCTTACAACAGCGGTGGCGGTCGAGTCTCCAGTGCGATTCGTAAAAATCTTAAGCTGGGTAAGCCAACCGATTTTTTCTCGCTCGATCTGCCTAAAGAGACCAGTGGCTATGTGCCGAAATTACTCGCATTGGCTGACATTGTCGCCAATCAAGAGAAGTATGGCATAGAAATTCCGCCAATCGCCAATCAGCCAGTGCTGCAATTGGTCGATCCGGGGGAACAGCTCGATCTGGCGATTGCCGCGCAATACGCGGGCATGCCAGTCAAAGAGTTACAGAGTTACAACCCAGCCTACAATCAGTGGTCAACCGCCCCTGATGGTCCGTTTCAACTGCTGATTCCCATCGACAAAAGTGAACACTTTCTCGCCAAGGTGGAAGAAAATCGCGGTAAAGGATTGAAATTAGTGCGTTATAAAGTGCGCTCAGGCGATACTCTGAGCGAGCTGGCAAGTAAATACAACACCACCAGCGACGTGATTCGCACCGCGAATACGTTAACTGGCAATACCATTCGCGTCGGTCAGTATTTAATGATCCCAACGTCAACCAAAGACGTCAGCGCTTACACTCTCTCAGCACAAAACCGCTTAGCGAAAACCCAAGCCACGGCGCGTGGCAAGTACAAGCTGACTCATGTGGTGCAAAATGGGGATAGTTTGTGGAGCATTGCCAAAGCAAACAAAGTCTCCCATCAAGCCTTGGCGAAATGGAACGGGATGGGGCCAAGAGACACACTGCGCGTTGGACAAGAGCTGGTGATCTGGAAAGACAGCAGTGAAGGCGCGGTGATCCGCACGGTTTTTTATCAAGTGCGGGCTGGTGACACCATCAGCGCGATCGCCAGCCGATTCAAAGTAAAGAGCACCGATATTGTTAAATGGAATGCTCTGCAAAATCAAAAATACCTGAAACCAGGTCAAAAACTTAAACTTTATGTTGATGTTACTAAGGTAAGTGTATGAATCCATCCAGTAACCCTTTTGTCATGCTCTTTGACATCTTCCGCTCGCCGACAGCGTGTTTTTTAGCGCTCTATCAACGAGGCGCTTGGGGATGGCTGCCCTATGTTCTGCTGATTCTTAGCCCTTTTCTATTTTGGGGGGCTTATTTCTCTAACGTCGATTTTCAATGGTTGACTTCGGTACTCTCGCCACAATTTGAGCAGATCAATCCAGAACAGATAAAATTCCTCGACGATCCCAACACGTTGATGGCCAGCGAGATCATCAGTGACATTCTTAGTCGAACGCTGACGATTTTGTTCTTGGCTTTTTGGTTCACTTTAGCCACCAAACCGAGTCAACATCAGCATGGTTTTTGGAAATGGTTTGCCGCCGCCTCTGTCATTACCTTTCCGGCCTTGATTGGCGATCTCGCCAGCTACGCCAGTTTGCTACTCAAACATGGCCAAGTAGTCAGCTACGCGGCTGACTTAAACAGCTTAAATGGTTTGATCAAACTACCGCTGACCAACGAATGGTCATCGTTTGCAGGCGGATTGCCTTTGCTTCTGCCTTGGTACATTGTGCTGGGTTATGCGGCCGTGCTGACTTGGACCGAGTTTGAACGCGGGCAAGCTCTAGTGATCTCTGCCCTACCTTGGCTGGGTTATTACCTTATTTGGGCACTGTCTGTGCTGATATTTTAAAGCTCACCAATAAAGGATTATGATCGGAAGCGTCCGTTGTGGGCGCTTTCGCTTTCTCTAGCGTCAGTCCTCGATAGAACACATGGTCCAACACTCGACCTGTGATAAAACGGGTGCGTAAATCAGGCTGAAAGACCACTTCTTGCAGCGCTAATTTCTCAACGATATCCCGCAATGTGCTCCAGCGCGCCTCATTCCAGCTATTAAAATCGCCCGCCAGAATCACCGGGCCTTGATGCTTGGTTAACGCGTTAACTAAGACATCAATTTGCTGCTGGTACGCTTGCACGCCCAAGGTAAAATTCACTGCGTGAATATTGGCCACCGCTAGTGTGCTGCCGTTCGAGAGTGGGTATTCGGAATAGAGTGCCGATTTGGGAAGACGTAACCAAGGTTCTAACTGGCTGTAACCGCACGCTAAAACCGGCTTGTGCTTGGCCAAGGTCAAAACCCCTGCACTTTTGTTAAACGCCTTAAACGCATTCACTTGCTGTGCATGCCAACCTTCAGAAGCTATCCAACGTTTGAGGGGATCATCTAAGCTCGCTTCTTGCAGCAGCACCAGCTGCGTCCCATCCGCGTACTCGCTCAATGCGGTGTTCCAATTGCGGCGGTTTTGTTTGTAAATATTCCACACCAACAGTGTCAGTTCCCCCTGCTGGTCAATACTCTGCCTGCTGTGGCTATGCAGACAATCTAATTGCAAATTAATTGCCCCATCAGCGATAGTGACCATCTCTGGCTGTTCGGGAATGGTGAAGATAGTGTGGAAGGCAAAATAGCCCGCAACAACAAAAAAAGCAGGATACAGGAGCAGGGAACGTTTTTTCATTGCAATCACGCGGCTTAGTGTTGGGCAAAAAGAAAAGGAGCCAGACGGCTCCTTATGTTACTTTGAATCAGATTGCGTCTTCGTCTTCTTCGCCAGTACGGATACGTACTACCCGCTCGACGTTAGTGACGAAAATCTTACCATCGCCGATCTTACCCGTTTGCGCGGTTTCAATAATGGTTTCGACGCACTTATCCGCCACATCTTCATTCACCACGATTTCCAACTTCACCTTCGGCAAAAAGTCCACCATGTACTCTGCACCGCGATAAAGCTCAGTGTGGCCTTTCTGACGACCAAAACCTTTGACTTCAGACACCGTCATACCGGTAATGCCGACTTCCGCCAGCGCTTCACGGACATCATCGAGCTTAAATGGCTTGATAATCGCTTCAATCTTTTTCATGTTCATCCCTTAAACTTTCATTGATTTGCTTATTATTCATGAGCAATCAGCAACATTCAATCAGAAAACCACGTTTCCTTTGGCTTCATAACAAAAGCCAGAGCATAGGCTCTGGCGATGGTTATTGGTTTGCGCGAGCACTACTTCAAGCTGGCGTAGTAAGCGGCAACGTTAGCGATGTCGGCATCACTGAGCATGGATGCCTGCGCTTGCATGACCACGGCCAAACCACCGGTACGCTCTTTATTTTTGTAAGCTTTAATCGACGAGACCAGATACTGCTCATTCTGGCCTTTTAGGTTTGGATAACCAGGGATCACCGCTATCCCATCCGCGCCATGACACGCAGCACAAATGGCAGATTTAGCTTGCCCTGCCGCAATATCACCTGCCATTACACTTCCACTGATTAGGCCCAATCCAAGAGCCAGACCGATTGCGACTTTCTTCATTGCTTTTCCTTTTTATCTGTATTGTTTTCGTTTACGGCCATGTCACCCATAAGCTAAGAAAGCGACACCCAAAATTGATATCCATACAATTTTTACATGAATTGAGATGACTTGCGCCAAAAGAGCTCACAATCCTGACCAATAAATTCACGGTCAACAAACAGCCCGGCAACCGCAACAACCCTATCTGCACACATAAGTATCGGCGTGCGGCGTCGGAGCCAGCTCGGCACTTGGTATTCTTGAAACAGCTTCTTCATTTTGCGCCGATGACCACGCTCTGCTGGATGGGCGCTTAATCCCTCGGGGTCAAAAGTCACATAGAATGTTCCGCCAGCAGGTGGAAGTGCCAAATTCCCGCGGCCGGGAGTATGCTCTAAGGTTAAAACGCCAAGATGATCTGGCAAAGCCAAGGGTTGGCTAAGTTTAATCTCAGCTCGCCACTGGCTGATATCGTTACTCTGCGCCACAAAATAGAGACGCTGATTGAATCGGCGCACCTGTCCTTGCCCGAGCTGCAAGATCGGATTGGCATCGGCCTTAGCAAGCGCAACTTGCTGCCAGAGAATCTGCAAGTTCTGACGGCTCGGCATCGGCTGACCGAGCGCTGACAACCACATACGCAGCAGGCGAAGTCGCGCTTGCTCGCTTTGTTGGTAAAGCACCGCTAACGCTAGGCTGTGATCCGCTTGTAAAGCGCGAGCCAAAACGGGCGATAAAAGCTCATCTAACAAACCTTCTTGCTCAGCACACAGCTGCGCGCTGCGCTGTACTGCGCTGGCAAAACCGGGCCAACGTTGGCTGATTTGCGGCAGTACCTCTTGGCGCAGAAAATTGCGATCGTAGCGCGTATCTAGGTTACTTTCGTCTTCGACCCATTCTAAGCCCAGCTGCTTGGCGGCAAACTCTATCTCCAAGCGACCAACCGACAGCAAGGGGCGGAGCAAAAATCCTTGCGCAAACGGCATACATTGCCCCATCGCTGACAACCCTTTCGGACCACTGCCGCGTTTTAAAGCGAGGAGAAAGGTTTCGACTTGATCATCGGCATGCTGCCCCGTAAGAAGCAGATCCCCCAGCTCAAGATGCTTAGCAAGCGCCTGATAACGCGCCTGTCTGGCCTGCTCTTCAACGCTGTCGCCTGCCATCAGCTCAAGTTGCACTTTCTCCACAGCGCAAGAGAGCTGTTTCCCCTGACACCATTCGACACATCGCTGGCTCCATAAGTCGGCATTGTCGCTTAAACCATGATGGACATGCACCACAACACATTGCCTTTGCTGCTCGAAAGCGAAACGTGCCGCACACTCAAGTAAGATCCTTGAATCAACACCACCACTAAAAGCGACAACCAAGCGCGAAGAGGGCAGCAAATGCTCTTCAATCACTTTTGTGAAACGGTGATAGATAGACTCCATGCGTTCCTCTAACTAACAGAAATAAAAAGGGCTGAACGAGAATGTTCAGCCCTTGATTGTATAAGATGTGCAATTAAATTAGCAGTAACCGTAGTTCATTAAACGTGTATAACGGCGCTCTAGTAGTACTTCTTTATCAAACTGTTCCAGTTCAGCCAGTTGGCGAAGTAAAGTGGCTTTCATATTGGCAGCCATCTGCACGTGATCGCGATGCGCACCGCCCAGAGGTTCCTCGATGATCTCATCAATCAGTTCAAGTTCTTTCAAACGTGGCGCAGTGAGGCCCATCGCTTCAGCGGCTTGTGGTGCTTTATCGGAATCGCGCCACAAAATCGACGCACAGCCTTCTGGTGAAATCACCGAATAAGTTGAGTATTGCAGCATGTTGACATAGTCACCGACACCAATCGCCAGCGCGCCGCCAGAACCACCTTCACCCACCACGTTACAAATAACCGGAACCGTTAGACCTGCCATCTCTTTAAGGTTGGTGGCAATCGCTTCTGATTGACCGCGCTCTTCAGCGCCAACACCTGGGTAAGCCCCTGCGGTATCGATAAAGGTGATGATTGGCATATTGAAGCGTTCTGCCATTTTCATTAAACGCAACGCTTTACGATAGCCTTCTGGTTTTGGCATACCAAAGTTACGTTTTACTTTCTCTTTGGTTTCACGACCTTTTTGATGACCGATGATCATCACCGGGCGACCTTCTAAACGAGCAATGCCAGCGACGATCGCTTTATCGTCAGCGTAAGCGCGATCGCCCGCCAACTCGTCAAACTCTTCAAAAACGTGTTTAACGTAATCCAACGTGTAAGGACGCAGTGGATGACGTGCCAGTTGTGCTGTTTCCCAAGCCCCTAAATCGGAAAAAGTTTTCTTTTTCAGCTCTAAGCTTTTCTTCTCCAGCTGCTCGATCTCTTTACCAAGGTCAATGGCTGAGTCGCCTCCGTGACGTGAAACATCGCGCAGGGCTTGGATTTTTGCTTCTAGTTCAGCAATCGGCTTTTCAAATTCTAGAAAGTTCAGGCTCATCTATGAATCCTTGTTGATTCGGCACATTACGCCAAATTTAGTTAAATTCGAGTTCTACCTGGTCTTTACCAAGTAACATCTTTAAGTCATCAAGTAATGTATCACTAGGCGTTACTCGCCATTCCGTGCCCAATGTTAACCGCGCTCTGGCGTCGGCACGCTGGTAGTATACATTGACAGGAACCGTCCCGGCTTTATGTGGTTCTAAGATCCGACTAAAGCGCGCAAAAAACTGGTCATCAATCTGTGATGCTGTGACAGAAACGGACACGCCTCGAGCGTATTTTTCCCGCGCCGAACCGAGGTCCATGACTTCGCGAGCCGTCATTTTAAGGCCACCATTGAAGTCATCAAAGCTGACCTGTCCGGAAACCACCAGAATTCTATCTTTTTCCAGCAGTTCTGCATACCGTTCAAGTGCATCTGAGAACAACATCACTTCCATACGCCCACTGCGATCATCTAAGGTCATGATCCCGATGCGCGTACCGCGCTTGGTGGTCATCACTCGCGCGGCGATCACCAGTCCAGCTAAAGTCAACGATTGATCGCGCCGAGTCGGCGTCGCGTCTTTTAATCGACAACTGGTGTACTTATTAAGTTCCGACAGATAAGCATTGACCGGATGCCCTGTCAGATAAAGGCCTAACGTTTCACGTTCACCTTCCAGCCACACTTTTTCCGGCCAAGGTTCAACCTGAATGTACTTGTGCTCGACCTCTTCCGGCGCATCCGTTAACACGCCAAACATGTCCGCCTGACCAAACGCTTCCGCTTGGTGGTACTGGCTCGCCGCTTTGACCGCGTCATCCAGCGAGGCCATCATCGCCGCGCGATGTGGGCCTAGTCTGTCTAGTGCGCCAGCGTAAATCAGCTTTTCAATCACCCGCTTGTTAACTTTTTTAAGGTCAATGCGCGCACAGAAATCAAATAGATCTTTAAAGTGACCACCTTTATTGCGTGCGGCTAAGATAGCGTCGATCGGTCCTTCCCCCACCCCTTTGATCGCCCCGATGCCGTAAACAATCGCACCGTTTTCATCCACGTTGAAACGGTATAAACCGGAGTTGATGTCTGGCGGCAACACGGTCAGTTTCATGCGGAAACATTCATCGACCAGACCTACTACTTTTTCGGTGTTATCCATATCGGCGGTCATTACCGCCGCCATGAATTCGGCAGGATAGTGGGTTTTAAGCCAAAGGGTTTGGTATGACACCAAGGCGTAGGCAGCAGAGTGCGATTTGTTGAAACCGTAGCCCGCAAATTTCTCTACCAAGTCGAAGATTTTCATCGCCAACTCGCCATCAACACCATTCTTCACCGCGCCTTCTTCGAAGGTTGCACGCTGCTTGGCCATCTCTTCCGGCTTTTTCTTACCCATCGCCCGGCGCAGCATGTCCGCACCACCAAGGGTATAGCCCGACAAAACCTGCGCAATCTGCATGACCTGTTTCTTGATAGAGGATAATGCCGTAGGTCGGGTCGAGAATTTCTTTTAGCGATTCGTGCTGCCACTTTTCATCGGGGTAAGAGATCGCTTCACGGCCATGTTTACGGTCGATAAAGTTATCTACCATGCCCGATTGCAACGGCCCCGGTCGGAACAAGGCCACCAATGCGATGATGTCTTCAAAACAGTCTGGCTGAAGTCGTTTGATCAGCTCTTTCATTCCGCGCGATTCGAGCTGGAATACCGCAGTGGTCTCTGAGTTTTGCAATAAGCGAAACGACGCCGGATCTTCCAGAGGGATGGATTCAATACGGACTGGCGGTTTGCCTTCTTTCTCCAAGCGCGGGTTAATCAACCCTAACGCCCAGTCAATAATGGTGAGAGTTCGCAGCCCCAAGAAGTCAAACTTAACCAGCCCCGCTGTTTCTACGTCGTTCTTATCAAACTGCGTGACGGGGAAGTGCCCTTCCGCATCCGCATAAATCGGCGCAAAATCAGTAATTGTGGTCGGTGAAATAACCACACCACCGGCGTGTTTACCGGCGTTACGCGTACAACCTTCCAAAATGCGACACATGTCGATGAGTTCTTTCACTTCCTCATCGGCTTCATACAGTTCAGGCAGCGCGGGTTCGGCTTTAAACGCTTTTTCTAACGTCATACCCGGATCAGGCGGCACCAATTTTGAAATACGGTCGACGAAACCAAATGGATGACCAAGAACACGACCAACGTCACGGATTACCGCTTTCGCCGCCATAGTACCGAAGGTGATGATCTGCGACACCGCATCACGGCCGTACATTTCGGCAACGTGATCAATGACTTGGTCTCGCTTGTCCATACAAAAGTCGACGTCGAAATCGGGCATGGATACCCGTTCAGGGTTGAGGAAACGTTCAAACAGCAGATCGTATTCAAGCGGATCCAGATCGGTAATTTTCAGCGCGTAAGCGACCAAAGAGCCAGCACCCGAACCACGACCAGGACCGACGGGAATCGCATTGTCTTTTGACCACTGGATGAACTCCATCACGATCAAGAAGTAGCCGGGAAAGCCCATTTGGTTGATCACGTCCAGCTCGACTTGCAAACGTTCGTCGTACTCCGGTCGGCGCTGAGCGCGTACTTCTGGATCGGGGAAAAGAAACTCTAAACGCTCTTCCAATCCTTCGCGGGACTTCATCACTAAGTAGTCGGTTTCCGCCATACCATCGGTTGGGAAAGCGGGCAGGAAATATTCACCAAGGCGAACGGTCACGTTGCAGCGCTTCGCGATTTCGACGCTGTTCTCCAACGCTTCTGGGATATCCGCAAACAGCTCACACATCTCTTCTTCGCTGCGCAAGTATTGCTGCGGACTGTAATTTTTCGGACGACGCGGGTCCTCTAACGTGTAGCCATCGTGAATCGCCACACGAATTTCGTGCGCATCAAACAGATCTTCGCTAATAAACACCACTTCGTTGGTGGCAACCACGGGCAGATTGGTTTGTTCTGCCAGTTCAACCGCAAAGTGCAGATACGTTTCTTCGTCGCTACGTCCGGTACGCACAAGCTCTAGATAAAAGCGATCCGGAAAATGCTGCTGATAAAACGCCACGCAACTGTCGACTAAGGCACTGTTGCCTTTCAGCAGCGCCCTACCAATTTCGCCATTACGCGCTCCAGACAGCACAATTAGTCCCGTCGAAAGCTCCGCTAGCCAAGCTTTGTCAATCACGGGTTGATGCTGCACGTGGCCACGTAAATAGGCCTTGGAGATCAATAAGGTAAGATTGTTGTAGCCTATGTTATCGGCCGCCAACACAGTGAGACTGGTCAACTCTTCGCCAAATTCGTCGGACTGCATTTTGAAATCTGCGCCGACGATCGGTTTGACGCCATTACCATGCGCCGTTCCATAGAATTTCACCAAACCGCAGAGGTTGGTGAAATCGGTGAGCGCCATGGCTGGCATGCCAAGTTCCGCTACTTTCTTCACCAAAGGCGGCACTTTGTTAATACCGTCCACCATCGAAAAGTCACTGTGAATGCGAAGATGGATAAATTTGGGATCTGACATCAATCGATACCGTTTGTACTAATTTTCGGGTTAATTCTACTATCGGAGCGCGAGTTTACCATCCACCAACGCTCTTCACTGCTTCTTTTCGAGCGCTTTTCTAACGGGGGCAAAACTTTTTCGATGCTGCGCAATCACACCATGCTGCTCGATGGCCGCAAAATGGGCAGCGGTTGGATAGCCCTTGTGCTGGGCGAAACCAAATTCAGGATGCAACTTGTCGAGCGCTTCCATTTCTTGGTCGCGAACCACTTTAGCGATGATCGATGCAGCACTGATTTCAGCCACTCGTAAATCGCCTTTCACCACAGCTTGAGAATCCATCGGTAGCTCAGGGCAACGATTACCATCGATCAGCACTAAATCTGGCTGTACCTTCAATCCCGCAACCGCTCGCTGCATCGCCACCATGGTGGCTTGCAAGATATTGAGCTGGTCAATTTCTTCCGGCGTACAACGGCCCACCGCCCAAGCGAGCGCTTTCTCTTTGATCTCAGGAAACAAGGCTAAGCGTTTTTTTTCACTCAGTTTTTTCGAATCGTTGAGCCCTGCAATCGGATTGTTCGGGTCTAGGATGACCGCCGCGGTAACCACATCCCCCACTAATGGGCCACGGCCCACTTCGTCAACGCCCGCCACAAACTGGTAACCTGCTGGGTATTCGAACGGTGGAAATTCTACTTTCGCCTTGGTTGTTTTCGCTTTAACCGCCATGTTTAATCTCTATTTTCAATCAGGTTTAATACCGCGTTGGCAGCTTGCTGATCCGCGTCTTTGCGAATCCAATGGTGCATTTCGGTAAACTTATTGAGCATCGATTGGTTGTTGCCTTCAAGTAAGCGCGAGACTTCCGCAAACAGATTTTGCGGCGTACAGTCATCTTGCAAATATTCTTTGACTAGCTCTTCACCAGCTAAAATATTCGGCAGTGAGACATATTCCGTTTTCAGCAGACGTTTGGCTAAAAAGGCCGTCAATGCATTTACGCGGTAACCCACCACCATTGGCCGTTTGAGTAACATGCATTCGAGTGCAACGGTCCCCGAAGCCAACATCACGGCATCCGCGGCGGTAATCACATTGCGCGCGGTATCATCGACTAACTTGAACTCCAGCTCCGGCGCATATTGCTGCCATGCTTGCTCAAACTGCTGGCGGCGTTTTTGATTGACGAGCGCCACCACAAAACCGAGATCAGGATATTGCTGATGCAGCAATTTACAGGTTTCGATAAAGGTCGGCGCTAACATTTTCAGCTCACTGCCACGGCTGCCGGGGAGTACCGCCAGCCACTTTTTCTCTTGTTCAAGGCCAAGCAATGCTCTGGCTGCCGCTGGCTCAGATTCAAGTGGAATGGCATCCGCCAAGGTGTGGCCGATAAACTCACAAGGCACATCGAATTTGTCGTAAAACGCCTTTTCAAACGGTAGAAAAGCAAGAACTAGGTTGGTCGCAGCCTCTATTTTGAAGATGCGTTTTTGACGCCATGCCCAGACGGATGGGCTGACATAGTGCACAGTTTTGATGCCTGCATTTTTGAGATCAAGCTCTAGGCGCAGATTAAAATCAGGCGCGTCAATGCCAACAAACACATCTGGCGGATTTTGCGTGAAGTAGCGAACCAGCTCAGCTTTCACTTTGAGCAGACGTGGCAATCGGCCAAGAACCTCCACCAAGCCCATAACCGCCAACTCTTCCATGTCGAATAGCGACTGACAGCCTTGCGCGATCATTTTTGGTCCGCCGATGCCGACAAACTCGGCATCCGGGTAGCGCGCTTTCACTGCTTGAATAAAGCCTTCACCCAAGGTATCTCCTGACAGTTCGCCCGCAACGATACCAATTCGTAGTGGCTTGTTTAGCATGTTTGCTCACCTTCTTTTTATCGAACGCTAAAAACGCAAAAAGACCGCCATCTCAGACGGCGATCTTTTAATCATTATTGCAGCAAAGCGTGATTAGCGAATAATGCCACGCTGCGACTTTTCCAAGAAATCAAGGAACAGAGCCACCGCTGGGAATTCATCTACATCTTTGGCGATCTCTTCTTTAGCCGCTTCGAGCGTTAAACCACTGCGGTAAAGCGCCTTGTATGCACGGCGAATCGCCAAGATCTCTTTCTTCTCGAAACCACGACGCTTAAGCCCTTCAACATTAATGCCAAAAGGTGCACAGTGGTTTCCTTGCGCCATCACATAAGGTGGCACATCTTGTACAACAATAGAACCACCGCCCAGCATACAGTGATCGCCGATATGGCAGAACTGGTGAATTGCTGACATACCGCCGATGATGGCTTGATTGCCGATTTTAACGTGACCAGCCAGCGTCGCGTTGTTGGCGAAGATACAACGGTCGCCAATCACACAATCGTGCGCCACGTGGGCGTTAATCATAAACAGGTTGTCACTGCCGACAATGGTGATGCCTTTATCCTGCACCGTGCCACGATGCATGGTGACGCTTTCACGGATGGTGTTGCGATCACCGATAATCAGTTGGGTATCTTCACCAGCATATTTCAGATCTTGGCAAGCTTCACCAATCGAAGCAAACTGGAAAATGCGGTTGTCTTTGCCAATTTTTGTCGGGCCTTTCACGACCACATGAGAGAGCAGTTCAGTGCCCTCACCAATTTCTACTTTACTGTCTACGTAGCAAAATGGACCTATTTTGACGTTCGCGCCAATGACAGCGCCAGCCTCGATCACTGCGGTTGGGTGGATTTGTGCCGTTGCATCAATCATATTAAAACTCTCTGCGCGCGCACTTCAGTTCTGCGGAGCAAACCACTTCGCCGTCGACTTTCGCCACTCCGGTAAAAGCCGCAATACCACGACGCTCTTTTAAGAACTCCACTTCAATGATCAATTGATCGCCTGGCAGAACAGGTTTGCGGAACTTAGCGCCATCTACGCTGGCAAAGTAGTACAGCTCATTTTCAGCCGGAGCGCCAAATGATTTAAAGGCCAGCAGGCCAGTTGCCTGTGCCATTGCTTCCAGAATCAACACGCCTGGAAAAACCGGAAGTTGAGGAAAATGACCTGTAAACTGAGGTTCGTTTACCGAAACGTTCTTGATAGCGTGAAGATATTTTTCTTCTTGGAAGTCGATAACACGGTCAATCATCAAGAATGGGTAGCGATGAGGTAAAAGCTCCTGAATTTCAGTGATATTCATCGTTCTCTTTTCAGTAGTCAAAGTCTTATTCCTATATCAATACTGTATATATAGCGCGCCATTATAGAAGAAAAAGACTCGCAGTTCGCGAGTCTTTACAGAGAAATCACTTAATTATTCTGCTTTCTCTTGCTCGCCAAGGCACTTTTCAACCGCTTTCAAACGTTTGTTCATCTCATCAATACGATGAACACGAGCGGCGGTTTTACGCCACTCTTTGTTGGTTTGAAGCGGGATGCCAGACGAGTACATACCTTTTTCATCAATACTGCGCATCACCATGCCCATGCCAGTAATAGTGACACCATCGGCGATGGAAATATGCCCATTGATCACGGAAGCGCCACCAATAGCACAGTACTTACCAATCTTAGTACTGCCGGCGACGATTGTACCACCGGGCATTACGGTACCATATCCGATGTGCACGTTGTGCGCGATTTGCAACTGGTTGTCTAAAATGACGTTATCTTCAATCACAGTATCGTCGAGCGCGCCGCGATCTATGGTAGTACAAGCGCCAATTTCCACCCGGTTACCGATACGAACGGTGCCAAGCTGAGGAATTTTGATCCACTCACCCTTATCATTGGCGTAGCCAAAACCATCCGAGCCAATCACCGCTCCCGATTGAATCAGGCAGTCTGTACCGATTTGTACTTGATGATAAATAGTGACATTAGCCCAAAGCTTCGTGTTGTTGCCTAACTTGGCGTTCTTGCCGACAAAACAGCCTGCACCAATAATGACGTTGTCGCCAAGCTCAACCCCGCTTTCAATCACGGCGTTAGCTCCCACGGCAACGTTTTGCCCGAGTTTAGCATCCGCCGCAATCACCGCGGACGGCGCGATGCCCTCTGCGGGTTTAGGTGTGGAGTCTAATGCTTGTGCCACTTTAGCAAAAGCGACATAAGGGTCATTTACCACCAGCGCATTGCCAGTGCAATGCATGAGCTGATCGGCTTTAACCATCACTACCGTGGCACGGCAGTCAGCTAAGTGTTTGGCGTATTTGGGATTCGACAGAAAGGTCACGTCCCCTTCTTGTGCCTTATCCATTGGAGCTACCTGCGATACGGTTACCGTTGCATCGCCGTGTAACTCTCCCCCGGTTATTGTTGCTAATTCAGCTAATGTCAGTGTCATCATAAGGATTATTATTTGATTGCTTTAATCACTTTCTCTGAGATGTTGTACTCAGGATTACCATATTGAAGTGCGGTGGTATCTACCACTAAATCATAGCCTTCTTTTTCAGCGACCGCTTTCACCGCATCCTGAATCACTTTAAATAGCTTTTGCTTCTCTTCCGCTTCACGGCGAGCGCTTGCTTGCTCTAAAGCCTGTGCTTTGATTTTGTATTTGCTGTCGAGCTGGCCAATTTCAATACGCAGTTTTTCTACTTCCTCTTGACCAAGCAGCTCACCGTCACGCTTCAATTTTTCAATCTTAATCTTTGCTTCCGCTTGGATCGCTTGCAGTTTCTGCGCCTTTATCTTTGAACTCTTCCTGCAACTTCTGTAGCACCACTTCACGCTGCGGCAAAGCTTGGAATACCTGAGCGGTATTGATGTAAGCAACCTTTTGTGCCGCTTCTGCCGCATTGGCAAACATAGAAGAACTCAGAAGTAGAAGGCTAACTCCAGCCGCTTTGATCATGTTTTTCAAAATTATATCCTCTGTTTAGAAGGTTCTGCCGATTGTGAAAGTGAAGAATTCTTCGTCGTCACCTTCGTAAATTTTAACGGGTTTAGCCAAGGAGAAGACCAGTGGTCCCATCGGTGACATCCATTGCAACGCCACACCATAGGACGAGCGGTACTGAGTGGGATCTGAGTAGTCGTAGTAATATTGGTTACCGTAATCCGCGCCAGCGCTACGGTAGTCAAACTCGGTATCCCACACACTGGCCATATCAAAGAACAAACTCGTACGTACTTGATTACGTGCTTCGTCTGAAGCAAATGGCGTAGGGACAATCAGCTCTAGGCTTGCCAATGCGATAGCGTTCCCACCAACCGAATCATTGGTTGCGGTATCGGTACCATTATTTGAGCCACTATAATCACGATAGACCGCCTTTGGACCTGCCGAGTTTGAGCCAAAACCACGCAAGGTGGTAAAACCGCCTGCGTAGTAGTTCTCGTAAAATGGGAACAGGTTGTCGTTACCATCAGTTTTCCCATAGCCGTTACCATAACCTAAACGTCCGCGCAGCAGCAGGCTGAACTCGTGTTTTTTAGTCAGTGGAATGTACTGTCTCACGTCGTACTGCACTTTAAAGTACTGAACATCAGAGCCCGGCACGGTCATTTTATAAAACGCCCGTTGGTGATTACCAGCAGTAGGGAAATAAGTACGGTTGAGGTTATTGCGCGTCCACGATAACGTCACGTCAAAATCGTTGGTATTCAACGCGCCATTTGAATCGAGGTTTGCGTTCTGTGCTTGCAGAAACTGCTCAACTTGCAGATAAGGCGACAAGTTACCAATCTTGTTATGGGTATAGCCCACACCAAGTTCGAAACGGTTGAGTTCATCAAACGGGAAACCCCAAGTTAAATTGGCTCCGTAACTTTGGTTGGTATAGTCAACGATACCGGCTTCAGACGCTTCAAATTCGTTGTAAAAAACCTTCCCGCCCAAGCTGACACCATCTAGGTTCCAGTACGGGTCGCGATAATCCAAACTAATGTTCTTTTGGTACTTGTTGGTCATCGCGCTGATGCCAACACGGTTGCCGGAACCGAGGAAGTTATCTTGCTGTAGACCTATCTGAAAACTAACTCCAGATTCAGTACCAAAGCCCACCCCAAAGTTAACGCTTCCTGAGTTGGCTTCTTTGACGTTATAAACCAGATCAACCTGATCATCACTACCGGGAAACACGCACAGTTTGTACGTCCACCGTTTCAAAATAACCGAGACGATTTAAGCGACTTTTCCCCAATTCAATCGCTTTGGAGTTGAGCCAACTGCCTTCCATCTGGCGCATTTCGCGCCGTAACACTTCATCGCGCGTTGCGTTGTTGCCTGTAAAACGAATATCACGCACATAAATGCGATTGCCCGCTTCAACATGGATGACCAGCGAAACTTGCTTATTTTCATCGTCAAACTCAGGAATGGTGCTGACTTTAGGATAAGCGTAGCCTGCTTCACCTAAAACGCGTTTGATGTTCTCTTCCAGCGTGGTAACCATAGAACCGTTGTAGGTTTCACCTGACTCAAACGGTACTAACGCTTTGAACTCCTCTTCTTTACCGATCAGTTCACCGCGAAAGTTCACCTCTTTCACTGAGTAAGGTTCACCTTCTTTTAGTCCCAGCGTAATGTACACGCCTTTTTTATCGGGAGAGATGGAGACTTGGGTAGAATCCACGGCAAACTTGAGATAACCGCGATCCAAATAATAAGTTCTCAGCGCTTCAATATCGCCGGCAAGCACCTGCTTTTGGTACTTCTCGTCCGCGAGGAAATTCCACCAAGGCACATCCACGTTCAAGTTGAAACGCGACAACAGGGTTTCATCAGAGAACACTTCGTTGCCGATAAAATTAATCTGCTGAATTTTGGCAGACACACCTTCACTGAAGACAAACTTCAAATCTGCGCGATTGCGCGGCAAGGGCGTGACGACGGCTTTTACCGACGCGTTGTATTTACCTACGCTGTAGTAAAAATCTTCTAGTCCCTTTTCGATGTTACTTAACGTGGTGCGATCAAGCGCTTCACCAGCACGAATACCGGATGCGTCAAGGTTTTGCTTAAGTTGCTCCTCTTTGATCGCTTTGTTGCCAGAAAAAGAGATGCTGGCAATAGTTGGGCGCTCTTTCACTTGCACAACCAGTACATTGCCATCACGCAGCACTTTTACATCCTCAAAGTTACCGGAAGTGTAAAGTGCTCGGATAATGCCAGCAACGTCTTGCTGTTCAAGTGTATCCCCCACACGGACTGGCATTTTCAGTAGTGCTGCACCCAGTGCAACACGTTGTAAACCTTCAATTTTAATGTCTTGTACAACAAAGTTTTGGGCGCCGTTCGCGGATACGCTGGTGGCCAATAATGTTGCGAACAGAATTTGCTTGATCGCCATAATTGTTCTAATTGTTCCTTGCTACTGCTCTTTGTCTCTGAACCATCACAGACGCGTAAAATCGTTAAATAAGGCTAATGCCATAAGTGAAAAAATCACCGCAGCACCAATGCGGTAACCCATTTCCTGCACCTTTTCAGGAACAGGACGACGGATGACGGCTTCAATGGCGAAAAACAACAGGTGCCCCCCATCCAACATCGGCAATGGCACTAAGTTAATAATGCCCAAGTTGACACTGATCAACGCCAAAAAGCCGAGAAAATAGACTAAACCATAATCGGCGGTCGCCCCTGCGCCTTTAGCAATGGAAATCGGCCCACTCAGGTTGTTAAGTCCTACATCACCCGTGATCAGTTTTTTCAGCATACTGACTGTGAGATCAATTACCTGCCCCGTTTTCTCTACGGCTTTGCCGACAGATTCGATTACACCAAATTGCAAATCGAAGCGATAACTTTCTGGCCATTGTGCGACTTCTGGCGCAATCCCCGCAAAGCCGATCGCGTCACCACTTTGGGCCTCCCGGCTATCGGGTATCATGCTAAAACGTTGCGTGCTGCCACTACGCTCCACTTCAACGTCAAGAGTTTGGCCCGGATTGTTGCGCACCCAGTTTACCACTTGCTCCCAAGCCGTGATCGCTTGGCCATTTATCGAGATAAGCTTATCACCGATTTGTAGCCCTGCTCGCTCACCCGCACCGCCTTGAGATACATTCGCCAAACGGGTCATTATCTCTGGCGTGTATGGCCTAAAGCCAAGAGATTGCATCGCCGACTCGTTTCTCTGGATCAAATTCCCAGTCTCTGATGTCAACGGCTAAAGTACGCTCAAATCCAACTTCATCGGCTGGCGATACCGTCAATGTCATACTGGCATCGCCAATATGAGAGATTAACTGCATGTTAACTGATTCCCAATCGGGAGTTTTGATACCGGAAACCGCTTTAAGTTCCATGCCTGGCTCAATTCCTGCCTGAGCGACAATGGAATTGACGGTTACCTGACCAACTACGGGCTTAACGGCAGGGACGCCAATCAAAAAAACCAGCCAATAGGCAAAAATAGCGAATAGGAAATTAAAGATTGGACCAGCAGAGACAATCGCCGCACGTTTCCACAACGGCTTACGGTCAAACGCAAACTGTTTCTCTGCGTCCGTAATCTCATCAACTCGGCCATCAAGCATTTTGACATAACCACCGAGTGGAATAATAGCAATGCTATACTCCGTCCCATCTTGGCCCGTTTTACTCCAAATTGACTTGCCAAAGCCAATGGAGAATTTCTCTACTTTTACGCCACAGCGACGCGCCACCCAAAAATGACCAAATTCATGCACTGCCACCAAAATGCCCAAGGCAACAATAAAAGAGGCTAAATTCCATACAATATCCGTCATCGTACACACTCTCTAATGGCTTCAACGGCAAAAGTTCTGGCTATTTTATCCAGCTCAAGCAAGCTTTCCAAGTTATCCACATGATGAGCCGAACTCTGTTGGCAAATACGGTTGAGTACTCGCTCGTTAATACGAGCAATGTCTGTAAACTTAAGCTGATGCTCTAAGAAGGCGTGCACAGTGATTTCGTTGGCGGCATTGAGCGCTGTGGTCGCCTGTTGGCCGAGATAGCAGGCATCAATCGCCAGTTCAAGACA
Organism: Vibrio cidicii; assembly: GCF_009763805.1. Taxonomy (NCBI): domain Bacteria; kingdom Pseudomonadati; phylum Pseudomonadota; class Gammaproteobacteria; order Vibrionales; family Vibrionaceae; genus Vibrio; species Vibrio cidicii. The sequence goes on from NZ_CP046804.1 coordinate 2,063,432, forward strand.
AGGATAACGCGCGAAGTCGGGCTGAATGAACGTTAGCTCACCGACTTGGCTGAAGTCCAATGGTTTCACGTTGGTAGGGATGCGCTCGGGGTAAGATAACGTCAACGCGATTGGGGTCACCATGTCAGGTTCTCCCATCTGCGCCAATACCGAACCATCGATGTACTGCACCATGGAATGAATCACTGACTGAGGGTGAATGATCACTTTCAGCTGCTCTTTGCTGGCATTAAACAGCCATTTGGCTTCTATGTACTCCAAGCCTTTGTTCATCATGGTGGCGGAATCGACCGAAATTTTTCGTCCCATAGACCAATTAGGGTGAGCAATCGCTTGTTCTGGGGTCACGCTTTCTAACGCTGCGACATCGGTATAACGAAATGGACCGCCGGAGCCCGTGAGTAGAATGTTGCGAATGCCGTGCATAGCGAGATCGCATCGCCCCAAACTGGTTTGCACTGCCTGTGGTAAACATTGGAAAATCGCATTATGTTCACTGTCTACTGGTAGCAATTGTGCGCCTGATTTAGCGACTTCATCGATAAAAAGTTGCCCAGACATCACCAGCGCTTCTTTGTTTGCCAGCAGAATGCGCTTACCCGCCTGAACGGCAGCCATCGTTGGCAACAAACCAGCCGCCCCGACAATCGCTGCCATCACGCAGTCGACTTCATCGAGCGATGCCACATAGCACATCGCTTCTTCCCCGGCTAAAACCTGAGTGTTTGACGCGGAACTCACCAGTAAACGTTGTAAACGCAGTGCCGCTTCATCCGTGGCCATCACCGCATACTGCGGTTGCCATTTTTCGCAAAGCTGCTGCATTTTTTCTACATTAGAACCCGCGGCTAGAGCAACCACAGTAAAGTGTTCTGGGTTTTGTTCCACCGCTTTCAGTGTGCTGTCTCCAATTGAGCCCGTAGCACCAAGAATCGTTAGCTTTTGCATAACTGAATGACCAAATAAAGAGGTAATAAAAGGGGAAAATTCCCCTTATAAGTCAGAACAATAGATAGAGAAGAGCAAAGATTGGGAACGCCGCGGTTAAGCTGTCAATACGATCCAGAATGCCACCATGCCCCGGAATCATATTGCTGCTGTCTTTGATGCCTGACTCGCGCTTGAACATGCTCTCCACCAAGTCGCCCAATACAGAAATGACCACCGTAGCGAACGTAATCAGAATCATGTGTATAGGGCTAGTAAAATGGATGTCAAACAGCTTGGAAAACACCCAACCAACCAAGATCGCAGTGATGATGCCGCCGATTAAACCTTCAACCGTTTTGTTTGGGCTAACATGCGGTGCCATTTTACGCTTACCCATACTTTTACCCGCGAAATAGGCACCACTGTCTGCGGCCCAGACCAATAAGCAGACAAACATCACTAATTTAGCGCCATGGTATGGTGAGGTATCAATTTCACTTGCGCGCAAAATGATCACGCTCCACAGAAAAGGGATCAGCGTCAGAAAACCAAATAAGTGGCGCAGTGGCTTACTGCCTTGCCATGTTTGCGTCGATTTGGGGTAAGTAACTGCAAGCACGCTGGCATAGAGCCACCATGTTGTGCCCGCACTGAGCATCAACAAGTGCGGCCAACCAATGTGGTTCAGGCTTACTGCCTCGGGAGAGATGAGAAAAAAACTGGCTACAGTAGCAATCACGGCAGGGACCATCGCTTTCACACGAGAACTGGTGCCGACAAATTGTGTCCACTCCCAAAAACCTGCGAGTAGCACTAAGGTTAACGCGACGATAAATAGCGGGAGGGACAACTGAAAAATCCCTAAGATGACTAAAGGTGCAAGAATGAGTGCGGTTATTATTCTTTGTTTCAAACTGAATGATCCTTATTGTGTACTCATCAGAGCTTTGATTTGTTCGCCCGTACAACCGAAACGTCGTTCACGATTAACAAACCAAGTGATCGCCTCCACGAGGCTATCTTCGCCGAAGTCTGGCCAATAGACCGGAGTAAAGTACATTTCTGCATAAGCCATTTGCCAGAGCATAAAATTACTGATGCGGCATTCTCCGCTCGTGCGAATCAGAAGATCGACGTCCGGCAAATCGGCCATCGTCAGAAATTGAGCAATTTTATCTTCATCAATATCGCTGGCAGCCAGCTTTCCGTGCTCTACCTGTTGCGCAAGTTTTTGCACCGCCTGAACGATATCCCACTTTCCACCATAATTCGCGGCAACATTAATTATCATTCCGGTGTTACTTGCGGTAAGTGCTTCTGCTTCGGCAATTTTCTTTTGTAGTCGTTCACTAAAGCGACGGGTGTCGCCGATGATGCGTAAACGTAAGTTATTCTTGTGTAACTTTTTGACTTCACTGGAGAGCACTGTGATAAAAAGCTCCATCAGTAAACCAACTTCGTCTTCAGGACGACGCCAGTTTCTCACTGCTGAAAGCAAAAAGTGTGATGGCTTGAATATTGAGTTTAGAGGCGGCTGCAATGGTTTTACGTACTGCACTGACACCTTTTTTATGACCAAAAACGCGTGGTTGACCTTTGGACTTGGCCCAGCGACCATTACCGTCCATGATGATGGCAATATGCTTTGGAAGAGATTCCACGAAGAGTTGAGAATTTTGCATAGAGAATTAGTCGAGTTCCATCAGTTGGACAGGGTAACACAAAAAAACGCTGTGCTGCGAGCACAGCGTTTTCCAACAGTGATGTAAACAGAAGTATTAGACTTCCATTAACTCTTTTTCTTTGGCAGCAAGAACATCATCGATCTTCTTCACTGCCGCATCGGTTAGCTTCTGAATCTCGTCTTGTGCTTTACGATCTTCATCTTCAGAGATTTCTTTATCTTTTAGTAACGCTTTAAGATCGCCATTGGCATCACGACGGATATTACGTACCGCAACACGACCACCTTCAGCTTCACCGCGAACGATTTTCACTAGATCACGACGGCGCTCTTCCGTTAGTGGTGGCAGTGGAACACGGATAATGGTGCCCGCTGACATTGGGTTTAGACCCAGATCAGACATCATGATTGCTTTTTCAACTTTCTGCGTTAGCTCTCTATCAAAAACCGTGATCGCCAAGGTACGAGCGTCTTCAGCAACTACGTTAGCCACTTGGTTTAGTGGTGTCGGAGCACCGTAATAATCGACAGAAATGCCAGAAAGTAGGCTTGGATGCGCACGCCCCGTACGAACTTTAGACAGAGTATTTTTCAGCGCTTCAACACTTTTTTCCATGCGCTCTTGCGCGTCTTTTTTGATTTCGTTAATCACGGTTTCACCTTAAAAAAATGTCATCTTTCCTGAAGAAAGCTTACAAGGGTTCAGTAAAGCGAAACGCCATCCGACACACGAATGACGCTAAGTCAGGCTTACTAGCTAATCAGCGTACCTTCTGCTTCACCCATCACCACGCGACGTAGAGCGCCTGGCTTATTCATATTAAATACACGGATAGGCATTTTGTGATCGCGAGCCAAAGTAAATGCGGCTAAATCCATTACTTTTAGTTCTTTATCAAGAACATCGGCGTAAGCGAGTTTATCATACAGCTCTGCATCTGGATTGGCTACCGGGTCAGCACTGAATACTCCATCTACTTTAGTGGCTTTAAGTACCACGTCCGCTTCAATCTCGATACCACGCAAACACGCGGCAGAATCGGTAGTGAAGAATGGGTTACCCGTTCCTGCAGAGAAAATTACCACGCGGCCTTGACGCAATTCGCGAATTGCATCAGCCCAATTGTAGTCGTCACACACCCCTTTCAGTGGGATGGCAGACATCACTCGTGCATTTACGTACGCACGGTGCAGCGCATCACGCATCGCGAGGCCATTCATTACCGTTGCCAGCATGCCCATGTGGTCACCTACAACGCGGTTCATGCCTGCTTCAGCAAGGCCAGCACCACGGAACAGGTTGCCGCCACCGATCACCACGCCGACTTGCACACCCAGTTCAACCAGTTCTTTGACTTCCTGCGCCATACGATCCAAAACTGCAGGATCAATACCGAAACCTTCAGAGCCTTGGAGAGCTTCACCACTCAGTTTTAACAGAATACGCTGATACGCTGGTTTTGGGTTCGTAGTCATGGAGTTTACCTTCCAAAAGAGAGTTGTCGATTAACAGTCATGGATAGAGAAAAGGCCTAGTTATTAGATCCTAGTCGCTAGAGAAGGCATCTTCGCTCTAGAAACTAGTCACCTAGGTGTTATTCCCTATTCATCACGGCTAAACAAATAGGCCGTTTATTCGTAAAAAGACCGCAGCCATGGCCACGGTCTAATCTTTGCACAAATCTCTAAGGATTAACCTTTCTGAGCCAGTGCTACTTCTTCAGCGAAGCTTAGGCCTTCAGCTTTCTCGATGCCTTCACCCACTTCTAGACGAACGAAAGTAGAAACTGATGCGCCGCGCTCTTTTAGGATCTCAGCAACAGTTTTCTTTGGTTCCATAACGAAAGGCTGACCAGTTAGTGAAACTTCGCCAGTGAATTTCTTCATGCGACCTTCAACCATCTTCTCAGCGATTTCTTTTGGCTTGCCTTCGTTCATCGCGATTTCAACTTGAACTTCACGCTCTTTCGCTACTACGTCAGCTGGTACATCTTCTGGATTTACGTACTCAGGACGAGATGCTGCTACGTGCATTGAGATGTGCTTCAGAGTTTCTGCGTCGCCTTCACCAGCAACAACAACACCGATTTTCTCGCCGTGACGGTAAGAAGCAATTGTCGTACCTTGAACGTACTGAACGCGACGGATGTTGATGTTTTCACCGATCTTAGCAACTAGAGCAACACGCTCTTCTTCGAATTTAGCTTGTAGCTCTTCGATAGACGCTTTAGATGCAAGAGCTTCCGCTACAACTTTGTCTGCGAATGCAGTGAAGTTACCATCTTTAGCAACGAAGTCAGTTTGACAGTTAACTTCAAGAAGTACTGCAACGCCGTTTTCGTCTTTGATGAAGATTGCGCCTTCAGCTGCAACATTGCCCGCTTTTTTAGCCGCTTTTGCAGCGCCAGATTTGCGCATGTTTTCAATCGCTAGTTCGACGTCGCCGTCAGTTTCAACAAGCGCCTTCTTACATTCCATCATACCTGCGCCAGTACGTTCGCGCAGTTCTTTTACTAGAGCAGCAGTAACAGCCATTCTCTATTCCTCAGTTAATTCTGGATACGGTAAAAATCAGGGGCCTACTTTTCGGCCCCCGATGCTAACTATAACTTAGCCTACACTACAAACAGGTTGCAAATAGGCCAAGTGTGACACAGAGCCGCTATTATTCAGCTTCTACAAAACCGTCTTTTTCAGCTACTGCTACAACGTCTTTATTACGGCCTTCAGTAAGAGAAGTTGCCGCTGCGTTTAGGTATAGTTGAACTGCACGGATTGCGTCGTCGTTGCCTGGGATGATGTAGTCAACGCCGTCTGGGCTAGAGTTAGTATCTACTACTGCGTATACTGGAATACCCAGGTTGTTCGCTTCTTTGATTGCGATGTGCTCGTGATCAGCGTCGATTACGAATAGAGCGTCTGGTAGACCGCCCATATCTTTGATACCACCAAGAGATTTCTCAAGCTTCTCCATTTCGCGAGTACGCATTAGAGCTTCTTTCTTAGTTAGTTTGTCGAAAGTACCGTCAGTTGATTGAACTTCTAGATCTTTCAGACGCTTGATTGACTGACGTACAGTTTTGTAGTTAGTCAGCATACCACCCAACCAACGGTTGTTTACGTAGTACTGGTTGCTAGCGATAGCAGCTTCTTTAACAGCTTCAGATGCAGCGCGTTTAGTACCTACGAAAAGAACTTTACCTTTCTTCTCGCCAACTTTTACTAGCTCAGCTAGTGCTTCGTTGAACATAGGTACAGTTTTTTCTAGGTTGATGATGTGAACGCGGTTACGTGCGCCGAAAATGAATGGCTTCATTTTTGGGTTCCAGTAACGAGTTTGGTGACCGAAGTGAACACCAGCTTTCAGCATATCGCGCATTGATACAGTTGCCATTATATAATCCTCTATGGGGTTAGGCCTCCACATCCCCCATGCATCCGACCCTAACTTGGAGGGCACCCCGGAACATGTGTCGGAATGTGTGTGATTTAACAAAAAAGTTTAGTGGAAAAAAACCCGCTTCGCCGAACGCAAATCGCAGTTTCGAAGAAAACAGACTTCATTTCCGGCGCGCTTTATACCATATTTTGCCTATCTATGGCAAAAAAAATTGGCAGATTCCGACAGCCGAACTCCACATTGCAAATCCTATTGCGCTTTACCGACGCCTCATGCACCAGTTCAACAAATACACATTCTCATTTGTTCCTGATAGAATACGCCATCGGCACATAACCGTGCTTGCGTATTTAAGTAGAGAAAGCCAATGTCAATTAAAATCAAAACTGCACAACAGATTGAGCGCATGCGACTTGCAGGTGCGCTGGCCGCTGAAATTTTGGAAATGATCGAACCTCATATTAAAGAAGGCGTGACCACCGACGAGCTCAATCAGATTTGCCACGACTATGCGACAGAAAAAGGCGCGTATTCAGCCCCTTTGAACTACCACGGTTTTCCTAAATCCATTTGTACCTCCATCAACCACATCGTTTGTCACGGCATTCCAGCCAGCAAAGATGAGATTGGCAGTAACGGTCAGTTAAAGCCTGCTGTGCTGAAAAACGGTGACATCCTCAACGTCGACATTACCGTCATCGTTCCTGATGATGAACAGGCGGACCTCTCTGTTCGACCACAAGGTTTCCACGGTGATACATCGAAAATGTTCCTAGTCGGTGAGGTTTCACCAGCCAACAAACGCCTATGTATGGTTGCTCAAGAAGCGCTGTATGTGGGGATGCGTCAAGTTAAACCAGGTGCAACGGTCGGCGATATCGGCACGGCGATAGAAAAATACATCAAAGACAACAACAAGAACAATCCGCGTAACAAGTTCTCTATTGTCAAAGATTTCTGTGGCCACGGTATTGGCGATGAGTTCCACGAAGAACCTCAAGTCGTGCACTATCGCAACAGTGACCGCCGCGTACTCAAAGAAGGCATGTGTTTCACTATTGAACCTATGATTAACGCAGGAAAGTTTGGTTGTACTGTCGATGCTCAAGACGACTGGACAGTCTACACTGGTGATGGCAAAAATTCGGCGCAATGGGAACATACCATTGTAGTGACCAAAGAAGGCTGTGAAGTGCTCACTTTACGCAGCGAAGAAACCATTCCACGTTTGATGAAAAACGTCTGATATCTCAATATCCCCGCCTCGCGGGGATATTTTTTATCGTCCTCAACTCTGTTACAGTCTCCTGCAGATTATGATTGCACGGACAGCACAGTATGCCTTTTCACTCTCCTTTAGCTTTCAGTGACGAACAACTGGTAGTGCCGGATTTAAAAGACCAGCTCGAACAGTTTGCCGAAGCGCAAAAACACGCCTTTCTTAGCCACCATCCGGTCACCGATCTGGTCCTTGCCAGAGCGGAATACATGGATCTACTGCTGACTCGTTTGTGGCGCTACTATGGTTTTGCCAATATTCACAACATCGCATTGGTGGCCGTTGGCGGGTATGGGCGAGGCGAACTTCATCCGTTATCGGATATTGATATTCTGGTGCTGTCCCAGCACAAGCTTCCTCGTGAACTGGAAAGCAAAGTGAGCGAGTTCATCACCCTACTTTGGGACTTGCGCTTGGAAGTCGGCCATGCGGTTCGAACGGTGGAAGAGTGCGCCAATGTTGGTCGAGAAGACCTTACCGTGGCCACTAACCTCCAAGAGGCACGCCTAATTTGTGGGTGTGAAAACACCTTTCAAGCGTTGAAAAAAGTGGTCCTGTCGGATTCTTTCTGGCCGAGCGAAACCTTTTACCAAGCGAAAATCCAAGAACAGCGTGCACGGCATGCTCGCTACCACGACACTACCTACAATCTCGAACCCGACATCAAATCCACCCCTGGCGGGCTACGTGATATTCATACCCTCAGTTGGGTTGCACGCCGCCATTTTGGTGCCACCTCTTTGCTTGAGATGAGCCGCTATGGTTTTCTCACCGATGCGGAATATCGTGAACTGGTGGAGTGCCAAGACTTTCTCTGGCGTGTACGCTTTGCCCTGCACATTGAGTTAAGACGTTACGACAACCGCCTGACATTTGCGCATCAGGCGCAAGTAGCCGAACATTTAGGTTTTCACGGCGAAGGCAATCGCGGCGTAGAAATGATGATGAAAGAGTTCTACCGCACGCTGCGTCGTGTCGCTGAACTCAATAAAATGCTGCTCAAACTGTTTGATCAAGCGATCATCAATGGAGGGGAAACGGAACCCACCATCATCATTAATGAAGATTTCCAGCGCCGCGGACGCTTGATTGAAGCGCGTAAACCGGCCTTGTTCCAAGCCCGTCCAGAAACCATTCTCGACATGTTTTTGCACATCGCCAACGACTCCACCATTGATAGCGTCAGCCCCCCTACGCTGCGCCAATTGCGCACTGCTCGTCGTCGCCTGAACAAGTTTCTCCACACCTTGCCCGAAGCAAGAGAGAAGTTCATGGAACTGGTGCGCCACCCCAACGCGCTGCACCGTGCCTTTAACTTGATGCACAAGCTCGGCGTGCTTGCCGCTTATTTACCGCAGTGGAGCCAGATTGTCGGGCAGATGCAGTTTGACCTTTTCCATGTCTACACGGTCGATGAACACAGTGTGCGACTACTCAACCACATCAATACCTTCGGCTATGCAAAAAATCACGAAAAGCATCCGATTTGCTGTGAAATCTACCCGAGACTACAGAAAAAAGAGTTATTGATTCTCGCTGCAATTTTCCATGACATCGGTAAAGGGCGCGGTGGCGATCACTCTGAAATTGGTGAAACCGAATCCTACGAGTTTTGCATTGAACACGGCTTGTCCAAGCCAGAGGCCAAATTGGTTGCTTGGTTAGTACGTAATCACCTACTGATGTCCGTCACCGCGCAGCGTCGTGACATTTATGACCCAGACGTCATCACCGAGTTCGCCAAACAAGTGCGTGATGAAGAGCGCTTGGAATATTTGGTGTGTCTAACAGTCGCGGATATCTGCGCCACCAATCCTGAGCTGTGGAACAGTTGGAAGCGTACTCTGCTTGCCGAACTGTTTTACTCCACCCAAAGGGCTTTGCGTCGTGGATTGGAAAATCCAGTCGATGTGCGCGAGCGTATTCGTCACAATCAGCAACTCGCTTCGGCCTTGCTGCGCAAAGAGGGCTTCAGTGCACGTGAAATCGAGGTGCTGTGGCAGCGTTTCAAAGCGGATTACTTTTTACGCCACACCCATCAGCAGATCGCTTGGCACTGTGAGCATATTTTACGTATGCAAGACCCCGAGCAACCTTTGGTGCTGATGAGTAAAAAAGCCACCCGCGGCGGCACGGAAGTGTTTGTATATACCAAAGATCAGCACGCCCTGTTTGCCACTGTGGTGGCTGAGCTGGATAGACGCAACTTTAACGTACATGACGCGCAAATCATGAGCAGCAAAGATGGTTATGTACTAGATACTTTTATGGTTCTGGATCAAAACGGCGAGGCGGTCGATGAAAACCGCCATAAAGCCGTGGTCAGGCATCTCACGCATGTCTTGACTGACGGACGGCCGACCAAGATCAAAACCCGCCGTATACCGCACAAGTTGCAACATTTTAAAGTCAAAACTAAAGTCGATTTTCTACCAACCAAAAGTAAAAAACGCACCTTGATGGAATTGGTGGCGCTCGATACCCCCGGGTTATTGGCTGTGGTTGGCGCAACCTTTGCCGACATGGGCTTTAATCTGCATGGGGCGAAGATCACCACCATTGGCGAGCGAGCGGAAGACTTGTTTATTCTTACTGGCGATTTGGGTGGTCGACTCAACGAAGAGCAGGAGCAATTGCTGCGCGAGAAACTGGTGCAAAATATTGCCGAGCTCGCACCTTAAACAGTTGCAATCATACGCTTCCCGTTGCACACATGGTGGGAAGCGTCCATCCTCAAGCGAGCGCGATCTTGTCCACAAGTTAAACAATTTGGTGAGATATCAGCTATCTAGTCTATGCACTGGCTGCTACATTGAAGCTTGTCAGTCATACATCAACAGAGGTCGCCTATGTATCCACACCTCACCGGATTAGGTATTCACGATCCAAACCAAATTGAACGTTACTCACTGCGTCAAGAAGCTCACAAAGACGTACTTAAGATCTATTTTCACAAGCAAAAAGGGGAACTGTTCGCCAAGAGCGTTAAGTTCAAATACCCGCGCCAGATAAAAAATGTGTTAGTGGATAGCGGCAGTCACCAATATAAAGAGGTGACGGAGATTAACCGTAATTTGACGTTGGTGATTGACGAGTTAAATCGCATCACCAAACCGCCGAAGCAGAGCGAAAGCGACATTAAGCAGAAAATCCTAACCGACCTTAAACACTTAGAAAAAGTCGTATCAAGCAAGATTGCTGAAATTGAAGCCGACTTAGAGAAGTTAAAGTAACCCGCCACTGACAAGGGTTGACTGTTCAACCCTTGTTTGACTCACCGGGCCTAGCTAAGCGCAGCTAAATCCCATGCAAATCGAGTAAATAACTGCTTCCACACCGCGTCAACGCCCGCGCGAATCACCACCACTTGCTGAGTAAACGGATGGACAAAACGCAGCTCTGAAGCGTGCAATAACAACCTTGGCGCTGCAAACTCCTCGCGAAACAGCTTGTTGTGCTTACCATCACCGTGGGTAGTGTCACCGACGATCGGATGACGCAAGTGCGCCATATGGCGTCTCAGTTGATGCTTGCGCCCTGTTTTCGGCTTAAGCTCCATTAATCCATAGCGGGTCGTTGGGAACTTGCCCGTTGAAAAAGGAACTTCCGCTTTAGCAAGTGGTTTGTAGAGCGTAATCGCGTCTTGTGCTTCTTTTTCTTGAGAGGCAAACTTATCCGCAATCTTGTCCAGTTCGACCTTCAACGCGTAGTCTAGCTCGCCCCCTTCCTCAATCCAACCGCGCACAATCGCATGGTAAGTTTTCTCCATTTCCTGTCCGGCAAACATCGGCATCGCCTGCGAGGCTACCTCCGAGGACAAAGCAAACATCAATACCCCCGATGTTGGACGATCAAGACGATGCAGCGGAAACACATGCTGACCCAGTTGATCACGCAATGTCTGCATGACAAATTGCGTCTCATGCTTATCCAGCCAACTACGATGCACCAACATACCTGCGGGTTTGTTAACCGCCACAAAGTACTCGTCCTGATAAATAATCTCCAACATTAACGGCTTACCTCATCAATTTTTCTAAGTACGGCAATCACTCGATTGTGTTCTGGCTGCGCTTGCCACACCTGCTCAAAATAAGGAGTGATAGCAAAACCCGTTGGCATCGCGCTTTGTGCGTCGAGCAGCGCCTGCATTCGCGGAATAAAAATCCACTGCAACCATTGCTCAGGGGCCAAGGTGTCCAGCGAAAAAGGTTCAACACTTTGCAACGCCTTGGCGGGCGGCATGCGTTCTTGCCACAGTGCGGCGGTTTTCAGTTCCGCCTGCAACTCAACCAATAAAGAGGGCAAAAGTGTGCGACTGGTCATTAATCTTTCCATCCTCACCTTGAAATAGCCGCGAATGATACCATCTAATGGGGAAAGAAAGTTAGGACATCAGTGTTAATGGATACCATTCATACCCTTACCCAGTTGCTGAAAAGCAGCCACTGCGAGTACACCGTCTTTGATTTGGGACGCCGAATCAAAACCATCACCAATCACGATTTCGCGCAAATTGAACAAGGCGCGGCGGCCTACCCTTACCCGCTGCAGAGAAAAGCACATTTAGCCATTGCCTACTGGAATGAACAAAAACAACCGTGGGTCTGGTTTTTAAAGTTTGAACTCGATGAGCGCGGCTTGCTCAAACAAGCAGACATCGGCAACTTCATCAAATACATCATTGAGGCGATGGGTACTCGCTTGTCGCAAGAGATGTCAGAAGAGCAGCAGCAAAAACTGGCGAATAACCCCTACACTTTCAAGCCAGCAGACGACAAAATGGCGGTATTTCATAGCCAGCTTCGCGCCCAACTCGATCTACCCGCCAGCCAATACTATGAACATGCACAGGCTTATTTCGCTGGCTCATTAGGCTGGGATAATTGGCAAACGGTGGGTTTGCAAGGGATAACCGATCTCTGCGCCCGGCTGGATCGTGAGCAAAATGGCGTACTGGTGCGAAAAGCGCTCGCTCATCTGCCCAGTCAGCCACTGTACGCCTTGTTAGGCGCTTTGGAACACACTGAGCTACCCGACAAGCTGGCGGCTCGTTTAATTGACATGACCCAATCGGCCCTTGCGCAGCCCAACCCAGATCTATTTCTGATTTCCGCTTACGCCCGCGCCCTCGCAGGAGCGAAACCCTCAGAGATAAAACCGCTGTTGCAGACCATTTTATCCAGTGCCCGATTAAGCCACCAAGAAGTGTTAATTGGCATTGCTGGTCGTGCTTGGCACTGGCTCAGCGATAGCCAAACGGCAGAGCACTTTTTGACCCGTTTGGCGCAAACAGGAAATCAGATTCTGTTCAACCAGCTATTTGCTGATCTGGTGATGTTGCCGGAACTTCGCATGGTGCTATTGCCACTATTACACACAAGTCCAAGTGAAGAGCTCTCCTCTGCACTACGCAAGCTGCAACAGGCGACGAAAGGATAACGTTGAATGATGGGTGATCTTTTCGCCATTCTCGGCTTAGCGCTCTTTTGCTTTCTGTTTTGGCAGCAACGGCAACAGTCGGAGCTGGCAAAATCCGCCATTGTGCGCAAGTGCGAACAACTGGATTTGCAGCTCATCAGTGTGGCTTTTGGCGCGCATAAACTGAAAACGCCAGACGGTGTCTGGCGTTGGCATACAGTCTATCATTTTGAATTTTCAGCGCTTGGTGATGATTGTTATCAAGGTCATCTCATCATGAGCGGTTTTAGGCCGCTGAACTTTTTCCTGCCACCACATCGGATGTAAACAGCATCTGCCATGCATCTTCTCGCTGGCCGCTTTGTGGCTGGCGATAAAAACCGAGTTTACTCAACAGCGCGATTGCCGCCTTGTTGCTCGGTTTAACCCAAGCAGTGACTTGGTCAAGCTGCAAATCGTACACCGCCTTGGGCAAAAACGCTTTCAAGGTTTCCGTTGCAACTCCTTGGCCCCAATAAGCTTTGTCAAATAGAAAGCCAAGTGTCGGCTGCGAATCACAATCGCTGATATACACATGTCCCATGTATTCGCGATTGTAGTTATCCAAGACCGCAATGGCATGAATGCTGGGATCATTGAGCACTTTATCAAACATCAGTTTCGCATTCGCGACCGTATAAGGCCCGCCCAGCTCAGCGCGATTCTTCGCACAGCAGTTGAGCATGACAAACTCGAGCTTTAATGAATCATTGTAAGGAAGAAGCAGCGTTTCTTCTGGTTACTATGGTCACATCGTATCCTTGATAGCCTTGACATTGGCACACTAAGCGGCCGTGAGTGTCAAAAGAGAGAAGCCGAAATTAAACCAACTTGTACAATAGGTTATTGATCCAGATTGTTTTTTAGACGTTGTTTGTGAATTTTTATAAGATGCCAGCAGCGCTGGCTAGGTTCGAAGGGCTGAGTATAAGAAAAGCCCCGATACAGAGTATCGGGGCTATAGTCTTACTCGCAGCAGTCCGGCTACTAATAATGCTCCCTGCATCATCCATAATAGTGGCTGAATCCTTCAGCTATTCCTTACGTCGCCATCCTAGCGGTGTCCTGAGTCTTCCCGACTGCTAACATTCCTCGTTAGCGCACATCACTTGTTCCCTGAGCGGTGTCCCTTGCTTCATCCTGAAGCGGTCCTTACCTCAATCCTTAGAGGGGTCCATTGCCATTCCTTGCTCACTAACATCCTATTAGTGATTGCGTCCTTACAATGTCCTGCGCTCCTTGCTTGATTCCTCTTCCTGAGCAACCAAATCGTCTTCCTGACGATAACCAAATCCTTGGCGTTTCCTGTTCCGTGTCAGCATCCTTCCGACAGGGTCTAATTTACCTTTTTTCCCTATCGGAGCAATCGTTTAACTAAGAAAAAACACTATGACATCCATTACATTTCATTTACAACCCTTTATTATCAATATGTTATGGTGGATTAATCATGGAATGACGTACGCTGAATTCGCTTTTTCTTACAAAGCGTGTGAGACATCTCTTACAAGCAATTACCGAAATTGCCATTCGCCAAACGCCAAACCTCAACGTATGATGAGGGATATATCGTTATTAGAGACCGATTATGTTAACTCAAGACGTTACCGAACAGTTGCAAACAGTGCTGGAGCAGTTGCAACAACAAGGCAAAGAGCCTACCGTCGCCCTAGTGCGAGCACGCATGAACACGTCAGTGCCGATGCCTGCCTTAATCACCGCAATCAAAAGTTGGAAGAGTGCCCAGCGCGTACCCAAAGTGGAAGTGGCAGCGCCTCAAGCAGAAACCGACCAAGCCGAACGTATTGCCCAATTGGAAAAAACCGTGGCCGAACTGGTCGCGCGTCTTGCCTCTTTAGAGGCAAAGCTCAACGCGGAGACAAGCGCATGAAACTGTGGGTTGATGCGGACGCCTGTCCGAAAGTGATTCGTGAGACCATTGTCCGCGCCGCAGAGCGCACCGGCGTTGAGTGCACCTTTATCGCCAATCATGTGGTGCCTGTACCCAAAAGGCAAAATATCCACTCCATTCAAGTGCCATCCGGGTTTGATATTGCTGACAATGAGATAGTCAAACGCACCGAAGCGGGTGATTTGGTGATTACGTCAGACATCCCACTGGCCGATGAGGTGATTAGTAAAGGCGCGCTGGCATTAAGTTCCAGAGGCGAGCTCTACACCAAAGACACCATCAAGGCACGGCTCAATATCCGCGATTTTATGGACACTATGCGCTCAAGCGGTATCCAAACGGGTGGACCAGCGGCATTGTCGCAAACCGAACGACGCGAGTTTGCCAATCATCTCGACAGAATTTTGGCCAAGCGCTGAATTAATACGAAGCGCTGCTTCAATGAGAATCGAAAAAAAGCCTGCGACATTGCAGGCTTTTTCTTTTGTTCAGCGCGTTAAGGCGTGTAGTACGTCGCTGCGCCCGGACCAACAGGCAGGCCAAAGACGAACACCCACACGTAGAAGAGCAAGCTCCAACCAACAATGAACACCAAGGAGTACGGCAGCATTACCGCAATCAAGGTGCCGATGCCAAGGTTTTTCATGTAGCGAGTGGCAACGGCAAGGATCAAGCCAAAGTAGCTCATCATTGGCGTGATGATGTTCGTGGTCGAGTCACCGATACGGTAAGCGGCCTGAATCACTTCTGGCGCATAACCCACCAGCATCAGCATAGGTACGAAAATAGGTGCCGTCACTGCCCATTGCGCAGAGGCTGAGCCAATCATCAGGTTGATAAAACCACACATCAAGATGAAGGCGAAAAACAGCATTGGACCGGTTAAGCCGATCTCTTGCAGGAATTCAGCGCCTGCAACGGCAAATACTTGACCAAAGTTAGTCCATTTAAAGAAGGCAACAAACTGCGCCGCAAAGAATACCAGAACGATGTACATACCCATCGACGACATCGATTTCGACATCGCATTGATCACATCACGATCGCTTTTCATCGTGCCGACCACTTTACCGTAGACAAATCCCGGTACGGCGAAGAAGACGAAAATGAACGCGACGATGCTTTTCAAAAATGGGGAGCCGGCAATCGTGCCCGCATCAGAGCGCAGAATGCCGTCGGCAGGAACTACGGTCCACGCCAAAAGCGCAGAGACCAGCAGCGTTGCCAAACCAGCAAGCTTGAGGGCTTTTTTCTCCAGCGCGGTCAATGAGCCCATTTTGTCTTGGCTAAGATCTTCTGAGGCTTCTTCATCGTTGTATTTGCCCAGTTTCGGCTCGACAATTTTCTCGGTCACAAACGCGCCCAAACCCGCAATCACAAACGTTGAGACAAACATGAAGTACCAGTTGACTTCTGGGCCAACGGTGTAGCTCGGATCAATCATTTGTGCCGCGGTTTCGGTAATGCCCGACAGCAGTGGATCTACCGTACCAATCAACAGGTTTGCCGAGTAACCACCTGACACACCGGCAAATGCCGCAGCAAGGCCGGCCAATGGATGGCGACCAAGCGAATGGAATAACATTGCTGCCAGTGGGATCAACACCACGTAGCCAAGCTCAGAAGCCGTGTTGGAGATGATGCCCGCGAATACCACCGTGACCGTCACCATGCGCTTTGATGCGCCCATAACCAGACCACGCATTGCCGCAGACAATAAACCCGAATATTCGGCAATCGCCACGCCCAGCATCGCTACAAGAACCGTCCCTAGCGGCGCAAAGCCAACAAAGTTTTTCACCAGATTGGTGACGATCAGTTCAAGACCATCCGCATTGAGCAGGCTGACCACGTGGATCATACCATCGGCGGCGCGACCTTTCGCACCTTCTGGGCGAGGGTCGGCGACAGACACCTCGAAATAACCGGCAATGCCAGATGAAATTAAGATCGCCAAACAGAAAAGGGCAAATAGAGTGATGGGATGGGGTAACAAGTTCCCCAAATATTCCACCGAATCAAGAAAACGCGTAAACAGCGACTTCTTTGGTGAAGATTGATTTATTGAAGCAGATGAACTCATCTGTTCCCTCCTTGTAGTTTTTCCTGAGCAAATGTGACAGAAATGTCAAAAGCTGGCGCAGAGTACTTGAGCAAGGAGGGAAATAAAAATTACAAATGTTACAAACTATTGCAAAGTAGCCGTATTTATGACCACATTCTGATTCATAAATGGTCACATCAACTACAAAACAAATATTTACCAGAATTATAATCAAGAGAAAATTATTACTGTGTACGATATCTGTTTACAACTAATCATTTGATACTTCGCCTACTTTTGTACCGCTTTAAAACGAGGATTGGATTTGCAAATCACATACAAGCGCCCTCTGCGTTTGACGATTTGGCAATCAGGGTGGCGGCTTTTGGCACTTTTTAGCGACGATAATACTTTCATGTTACTGCTCCGTTTCTTTGTTAAATTGGCCAAAACGACGATTGAAGTTCGCCACTCGACCCTCTTTTTGCACCACACGCTGTTTGCCGGTGTAAAACGGATGAGATTCCGATGACACCTCAATGGTGAAATAAGGGTACGTCTGGCCATCTTCCCACTCAATGGTGCGATCGGTTTGCAATGTTGATCCGATCAAGAAATATTTATCGACGCTGGTGTCATGAAACACCACTTGGCGGTATTGAGGATGGATTCCCGGTTTCATTTAATTTCCTTCGCAATTAAGTGTTACAATATAACATATCAAATGATAGTTATTATCAAAAAGAGTTGCAAGTAAAAAAGTGTGGTAGCTTTGCTGCATTCTTTATTGAGCCTCCACAAACGCTATGTACGCCATCGAACCCATCGGTATTATCCAAAGTCCGTATAAAGAAAAATTTGCCGTCCCTCGTCAGCCAAGGTTGGTGCCTGCTGCCAGTGCCAGAGTCAAACTGAGTGGCGCAGCCAATAGCCCGGAAGCGGTCAGAGGGATAGAGCAGTTTCTCACACCTTTGGCTGCTGTTTCTGTTTGATCAAAACCTTGACGCAGGCTGGAAGCCAACCGTGCGTCCACCGCGTTTAGGGGGCAATGAACGAGTTGGCGTGTTTGCTTCGCGTTCAACGTTTCGCCCCAATGGCATCGGCATGTCAGCCGTCGAGCTTAAAGGCGTGAGCAAACAGGGTGAGCAGATCTATCTTGAGTTGGGGAGTGTCGATCTGGTTGATGGCACGCCGATTATCGATATCAAACCCTACATCCCCTACTCCGATGCCATTCCCGAGGCACAAGGTGGGTACGCAGAGCAAGCGCCCGAACAAGCTTTAGTGCAATTTAGCGAACAGGCCGAGCAGGCGCTGAAAAAGAGAGCCACTGGCGCACACGAGCGTGAGGTTATCGCTCAGGTGTTAGCGCAAGATCCGCGCCCGGCTTACAAGAAAAGTCGCACCGATGAGAAGCAATACGCGGTAAATTTGTTCGATTTGAACGTGAAATTTATCGTAACCGACAAGTTAGTGACGGTAACCTCTATTGAACGCTTTTGACATTGAGCAATGGCTGATATTATAGAAGGCTTAATTTTACTCCCTCTTTGCTGAGGGGCTTTTAAACATGATGAAACGGATACCATAGAATGCGTACCAGTAAATATCTTCTTTCTACTCTGAAGGAGACTCCAAACGACGCAGAAGTAGTGAGCCATCAGCTCATGCTACGTGCAGGTATGATCCGTAAGCTGGCTTCAGGTCTTTACACCTGGCTGCCTACCGGTCTACGTGTACTGCGTAAAGTCGAAAACATCGTTCGTCAAGAGATCGACAATGCAGGTGCAATTGAAACCTTGATGCCCGTTGTGCAGCCGTTTGAACTATGGGAAGAGACTGGCCGCTCTGAAAAAATGGGCCCGGAACTTCTTCGCTTTACTGACCGCCATGTTCGTCCGTTTGTACTCAGCCCAACAGCAGAAGAAGTGATCACTGCGCTTGTGCGTAACGAAGTGAGCTCGTACAAACAGCTACCGATCAACCTATACCAAATCCAAACCAAATTCCGCGATGAGCGTCGTCCACGTTTTGGGGTGATGCGTGCACGTGAATTTTGCATGATGGATGCGTACAGCTTCGATATCGACAAAGCTGGTCTGGAAAAATCTTACCAAGCGATGCACGATGCTTACTGCAAAGCGTTTGACCGCATGGGTCTTGAGTACCGCCCTGTTCTCGCAGATTCAGGTGCGATCGGTGGTAACGGCTCTCAGGAGTTCCACGTACTGGCTGAAAGTGGTGAAGACCTGATCGCCTTCTCAACGGAATCCGATTACGCAGCCAACATCGAGAAAGCAGAAGCCGTCGCTCCTGCGGTTGAGCGTGCAGCGCCAACTCAAGAGATGACGCTAGTAGATACGCCAAACGCGAAAACCATCGCTGAACTGGTTGAACAGCACGGCATCGCAATCGAGAAAACCGTTAAGACGTTATTCGTTAAAGCGTCGGATGCCATTGCAGCGCCTATCGTTGCACTGATCATCCGTGGTGACCACGAACTCAACGAAATCAAAGCAGAAAACCTAGCTGAAGTTGCAACGCCTTTAGAGATGGCAACGGAAGAAGAGATGCGTGAACTGATTGGTGCCGGTGCAGGTTCGCTTGGCCCTGTCGGCCTTAAGTTACCATTTATCGTTGACCGCTCGGTTGCTGTCATGAGCGATTTCGGTGCGGGCGCAAACATCGATGGCAAACACTACTTCGGTATTAACTGGGGTCGTGATGTAGAGCTTGGCCAAGTTGCTGACCTACGTAACGTCGTCGAAGGCGATCCAAGTCCATGTGGAAAAGGCACATTGATGCTCAAACGTGGTATCGAAGTGGGTCACATTTTCCAACTCGGTAATGTGTACTCTGAAGCGATGAACTGTGGCGTGCTCGATTCAAACGGCAAGAACGTCATCCTAGAGATGGGTTGCTATGGCATCGGCGTATCACGTGTGGTTGCCGCTGCGATTGAGCAAAACAACGATAAATACGGCATCATCTGGCCAGATGCGATTGCGCCTTTCCAAGTGGCGATTGTACCTATGAACATGCACAAATCTGAGCGCGTTCAAGAAGCGGCTGAAAAGCTTTACGCTGAACTGACCGCTATGGGTATCGAAGTGCTGTTCGATGACCGTAAAGAGCGCCCAGGCGTGATGTTCTCTGATATGGAACTGATCGGTATTCCTCACACTATCGTGATTGGCGATCGCAGCATGGACGAAGGCAACTTTGAGTACAAGAATCGTCGTTCTGGTGAAAAAACACCGGTAGCGATGGCAGAGATCGTTGAGCACATCAAAGCACAACTGAAATAACGCATCGCACTGACGATGATTGAAGGGGATTGGCCGAGCCAATCCCCTTTTTATTAATCTGTGGTTCAGATTTCTCCCTTTATGCTTGCCTGATGTTAATAAGGAGAGTCGTCATGGATCTAAAAAGCCTTCTCAATCAAGCCCTCAACTCTGATTTTTTAAAACAGGGGTCAGAAACCTTCAGCAAACAGACCCAAAGCCTGAAAAACAACAGCAACAGTAGCCAGTTAAAAACCTTGGGAGCGGGTGCCTTAGGTGGCGGCCTGATTGGTATGCTGATGGGCTCGCAAAAAAGCAGCAAAATGGCGAAAAAACTTGGCAAAAATGCACTCAAAATTGGTGGCGCCGCAGCCTTAGGTGCGTTGGCTTATAAGGTTTACAACGACTGGCAAGGAACTCAACCAAACACTGGCGTGACGGAAGCTTACGACCCACAAGACAATCACCACTCAGTGCTGATCATAAAAGCGATGATCGCGATGGCGAAAGCCGATGGTCATATTGACCAGCAGGAAATGGCCCAGATAGAGCAAGCACTGAGTGACATGAACGCGGATGCGCAGGTGAGACAGCTAGTACAGCAAGAGCTGCAAAAGCCACTGGATCCCGCAGAGATCGCAAGGCTGGCAAACTCTCCACAGCAAGCAAGCGAAATTTACCTCGCCTCACTGATTGTGGCCGATGAGCAGAGTTTTATGGAAAAGGCCTACTTGCAAGAACTGGCTAAGCAGCTGCAGCTGCAGCTGGCTCCTGAAGTCATCGAACAACTTGAACTGCAATTGCGTTGATGAATCTTTGCTCAGGGGGAGCATTAACTTGCGCCAAAACAACTCTGAGCTTTGAGTTTCAAAACCACACTGTGTATATTTGAGAGCAGTTATCATTTGTTTAAGTTCAAGGAAAACGCCATGCAAGTATACGGCTGTTGTGAGTTAGTTCGTGAGCTTTACGCTCAAATTGGTAGTGGTGATCAAGGGTACATTCCACAAGCCATTTCATGTGCAGTGAAAGCATTGAATGATATTGCGGCAGATGAATCACTACCGAAAGAAACCCGTGAGAAAGCCGCTTTTGCCGCCGCCAACTTACTCATTTCCGATTTTGAGGACTGATTGATGAACTTGGCAAACTTTGCATCCATGGATCCGATCATGTTGATGAGCATCGTCAACATGAAGCTGCGTGACGATTTTGCCGGTGACCTCGATAAACTCGTGCGTTATTTCGATATTGATCGTGCAGCATTAGAAGCCAAATTGGCCACCGCGGGTTTTGAGTTTCTGCCCGACGCTGGACAATTTCGATAGATCCTAGAACCTAGAACCTAGAACCTAGAACCTAGAACCTATTAACGTAAAAAGCTTGATGCCACCGCATCAAGCTTTTTTATCTACTGCTCTCTGGCGTTAACCAAAAGAAGCCCAAATCACCGTTGCCACCAGCACCGGACAAACGAACTTCACATACGAAGGCCAAACTTTACCAAACCACCCCAAGGTGAACTCAGGGTTGCCTTGTTCAAGTTCTTTGATCTTGCTAGAGCGGCTCCACACCCAACCACCAAACAAGCAGAACAGCAAAGCGGCCGTTGGCTGCAGATATTGTGTAGCGACGGTTGCCACCAGTCCAAACAGCGCGCCGAAGTTGTACACAATCACCACACTGAACAGGGCAATCAGGCCACCCAAGACCCAACTCGTGGTGCTGCGTTTGGTATTAAAGCGCTCACCGACAAGCGCAACAGGGCACTCCAACATCGAGATAGAAGAAGTGAGCGCGGCAATCGTCAGCAGCAAGAAAAACACCACAGCAAATATCTGACCGAGAAGCCCCAAGCTATCAAACATCAGCGGTAGCACGGTAAACACCAGCGTGTCTGAGCTCAGTAAAGAGCCATCTTCCGCATAGATTTGCACCCCTTTTTGCATCGCAACAAACATCGCGGGAAGCACAACCAAACCGGCAATAAAGGCCACGGCAGTATCCACCAATGTGACATTCATAGCCATCTTCGGTAAGTTCTCTTTTTTGCTAAGGTACGAACCGTAGATCAGCATTGAGCAGCCACCAATGGTTAACGAGAAGAAACCTTGTCCCATAGCCGCCAGAATCAGTTTTCTATCCCACACCTTATCGAAATCAGGCACTAGGTAGTGTTTTAACCCTTCCATCGCGCCATTTTGCGTCATGATATAGACAAACAGCACAGCAAAGAGCACAAACAGAGCTGGCATTAAGCGGGTTGACCACTTTTCAATACCTTGTTTCACGCCACCTTGCACAATCAAAATAGTGAGCACATAAAAAATAATCGTACCGAAAAGGTTGCGCTCAACACTGAATCCTTTGAACCATGCCGTCGCCGCTTCCATGCCGAGCAAGTCAGTGATTGCCCCAAGCATAAAGCAGATGATCCAACCACCGACGATGGAATAAAAAGCCAACACGGCACTGGGCACACTAAGACCAATCCAACCAACCAGCCCACCGACTTTTTTGCCAACAGGGTGACTGGTGAGTGCGCGCATACTATCGACGGGGTTTGCTTGCCCATGACGACCAATCGCCATCTCCACCACCAGCATTGGAAAAGCAACGATCAAAATCATGACTAAATAAACTAAAAGAAAAGCACCACCACCATTTGAGGCGGCTTGTGTCGGGAAGCCCCAAATATTCCCTAAGCCAACAGCCGCACCCGCTGCCGCTAGAATAAAGCCTAATCGAGAACCAAAATGTTCCCTCGGTTGAGAAGTTGTTTGCTGTGACATACGACCTAACTGCACTTGTGAACTAGTTAGCTAGTACAATACAGAAACATGTTTGGCATAACAATCTTCAACTGGTCAATAACTCGACACTTAACAAAAATATCAGACAATCACATCGTAAAATTTGGCATACACACCAGCTTTACTTTCCATAGAACACCTTGAAGTGCGCCGAAAAATTGATGTCGAGTGCTGTGATATCAGTGAACTGTACGTGATATCGAGGGAGTAAATATCATTTAATCAGCAATTTAGCCTGCAAAACGCTCCAACTTGGCTACTTATTACTCTTGAGATATTTTTATTAATGGAGAGAAAAATGAGAGTCACTTTGTTATCAAGCGCGCTGATCAGTGCGCTTGGCGTCAGCTATCAAGCGCAGGCTTATCACTGCCAAAGCCTAGCGACATGGAATAGCAGCGAGATCTACACAGCCGGTAGTCAAGTTCAAAAAGAGAACCAAGCATTCGAAGCCGCCTACTGGACTCAAGGCAATGATCCTGTCACGAACTCTGGCCCTTGGGAGGCATGGAAATCTCTTGGCCAATGTGACAACGGCGGAGGTAATCTACCACCAAGCATCACCTTCTCTTCTCCAACCAATAATGCAGAAATTCCTGAAGGCGCGAGCATCACTTTGTTGGCGAATGCCAGCGATGAAGATGGCCAAGTTAGCCAAGTCGAGTTTCTTGCAGGAACACAATTGATTGCGGTGGTCACACAAGCACCATTTGAAACCCCATGGACCACCGTGAAAGGCATCTCTCAATTAACGGCCATTGCCACGGACAATGAAGGGGCAACCCAGTCCACCAACGTTAATATCAGCGTGTTACCCCAAGGAGAGCTTGCGCCACCAACGGTTTCTCTGACCAGCCCAACCGGAAGTGAGACACTGAGCGATAAAGACCGCTTAGTATTGAGCGCTCAAGCGGCAGACGCCGATGGCATCGTGACGCAAGTGGAGTTCTTCGTCGATAATCAATCGGTCTTTGTAGATACCAACGCGCCTTACGAGTACCTCTGGAATGCGGTTGCGGGCCCCCATACATTCAAAGCACAAGCGACCGATGATGCCAATTTAACCACCATGAGCCAAAACGTCTCATTGGTTGTCAGTGGCAGCCACTCTGGCGGCTGCACGGACGTGGCTCCTTATCTGGCTGGCACACGCTACGAAGCGGGTACGCTGGTCTCCAATCTCAATCAGAAATACCGTTGCGATGTCGCAGGCTGGTGTTCTTCTGATGCCGCTTGGGCTTACGAGCCTGGCGTAGGCCAATACTGGCAAGATGCTTGGAGTGGATTGGGCGCGTGCTCAACCCCACCGCAAATTACCATCACCTCACCGAATGACGGTTCGGTGGTACTCGCAGGCAGTAACCTAACCCTCAGCGCTAATGCTAGTGACGCCGATGGCAGCGTCACCCAAGTCGAGTTTTTCGCCAATAACTCGAGCTTAGGAGTGGTGACTCAGCCTCCCTACGCACAGACTTGGAGTGCCACTTTCGTTGGGGCCAATCAGCTAAAAGCGATCGCAACCGACAATGACAACAACGTGAGTGAGTCGCTGGTCAATGTCACGGTCAGTGATCAAGCGCTTGTCGTCACGCTCACTTCACCAACGGCTGGCCAAACGGTGGGTTTGGGGAAAAACGTGACCCTAAGTGCCGACGCGACCTCCCTCACTTCCGCGATTAAGCAAGTCGACTTTGTCGTCAACGGCAGTGTGATTGCAACCGACAATAGCGCTCCGTACTCCGTCTCTTGGACACCTGCGGCGATAGGTAACTTTACCGTCAGTGCTCAAGCGGTCGACTTAGCGGGTAATCAAGCACTCTCGGAAGCGGCGGCAATCAAGGTGGTTGAACAGTCGGAAAAACGCCACAAACTGATTGGCTACTGGCACAACTTTGTAAATGGGGCTGGCTGTCCGATACGTCTCGCAGACATGTCAAACGCATGGGATGTGATTGATATTGCTTTTGCTGACAACGATCGCAACAGCAATGGCACCGTCCACTTCAACCTTTACTCAGGGGATATTTACAGCAGTTGTGCGCCGCTTGATCCGGTCCAGTTCAAACAAGATATGGCGGCACTGCAAGCGCAAGGTAAAAAGTTTGTACTTTCCCTTGGCGGAGCAGAAGGCACCATTACTCTGAATAGCGATCAAGATGAAGCGAATTTTGTTTCTAGCTTAACCGCGCTGATCAAAGAATGGGGATTTGATGGACTCGATGTGGATCTAGAAAGTGGCTCAAACCTTGTCCACGGTTCGCAAATTCAGGCAAGATTGGGCAGAGCCCTACTGCAAATTGAACAAAATATCGGTGGTGACATGTACCTCACCATGGCACCAGAACATCCTTACGTTCAAGGCGGTATGGTGGCCTACAGCGGAATTTGGGGAGCCTACATTCCGGTCATTAATGCTACTCGCAGCACACTCGACTTACTTCATGTTCAGCTCTACAACAATGGTGGATTACCCAACCCTTACCTACCGGGCGCCGCTCCTGAAGGCTCTGTCGATATGATGGTTGCGCAATCTAAGATGTTGATTGAAGGCTTTGAGCTCGCCGATGGCACTCGTTTTGAGCCGCTTCGCGACGACCAGGTGGCCATTGGCCTTCCTTCTGGGCCAAGTTCAGCTAACTCTGGCCAAGCGCCGACTCAAAATATCCTAGATGCACTCGATTGTTTAACATTAGGCGCAAAATGCACCACGGTGAAACCGGCGTTCAACTACCCGAATTTTGGTGGTGTGATGACGTGGTCAATTAACTGGGATGAGCATGATGGTTTCAATTTCTCCAAACCTGTGGGAGATAAATTAACGCAAATGAATGCCCGCTAAGTGCGAGTGTCTATAACAAGAGAGCACCTCAATCGGTGCTCTCTTTACTTCGTCAGTTCATCACAACCCGATACAATACACGTGTTAAATAGTAAAGACTTGATAGTTCTTCAGTTCTGGGATTTTTTTCAGCATCTCTTGCTCTTGCGCCGCCATGTCATCCAGTGAGTCACAGAAATCTTGTGTCTGCTTTTCCACCTCTTTGCTATGCGCTTTTACCTTCTCTTCGACCTTTTTCTTAAGCTCAGCCATGCTGTCGGAGAGCGCTGAGAGGTTAAAGCCACCCTCGCCTTTCATTTTGCTCGAAAGAGCCTCAAAGGCGCTGGCAAAAAACTCTTTATTGAAAATCTCTTGAGCGCGCTGAAAATCCTCTCGCCAAGATTGGGTCATCGAAGAGAAACTCTCCGCCGGCAGAACCAACTCGCCCTCTTGGTAATAACGCGATTCAACCTCGGCGAAGAACTTTCCCACCGCCTGTTTGACGTTATCAAAAGCGCCAGGCGCATCCAAACTGGCTGCGACGTCATCAATCACATCATTGGCAAACGCTAATCCATCGGCAGCTAATTGCTTTGCTTTTGGCAGATAGGCGTTGAGGTTTTCACGATAAGATTCGATAGCGGCTTGTTGATCTTGGCTGAGGTCGATCTTTTCCCCGTGAATATAGAGGTTGTTTTGGCTATCGACGCGAGCTTTATCACCATTTTGTTGATGAATTTCCACCGCTTCGCCATCAAGACGGATCTCATTTTTTATATCAACACGGCACTGCGTCGCAGAAACCGAGAACGTGGTCAGCATGGAGATTAAAACAGCTAGCTTTTTCATTACGCTTCCTTAACGATTTTCGCCAAACTATAACAGCTCGTAATAGGTATTTTGTCAGTAAATTGTCACAACTTATCGTACACATCAAGGCCGTAAACTGACGGATTTCTCCCCTTGATTCATACTATTGCCCTTCTTCTACACCATGAGATTTGCTGGCTTTCCGGTTATGATACTCAAGAACATCACTGGAGAGAATGGAACATGAGCGAGATGAACCTCGAAGCAACACTCAAATCGGTATTTGGCTTTGACCGTTTGCGCCACGGACAGCAAAGCGTGATAGACAACGTACTGTCGGGACACTCAGCCGCGGCCATATTCCCCACAGGTTTCTGGCAAGTCACTCTGCTATCAGCTTCCAGCCCTGTGCCTACCTCACTTAACTTTGGTCGTTTCCCCACTGATTGCGTTGATGAAAGATCAACTCTCCTTTCTCCACAGCAAAGGCATTGCCGCTGCGGCGATTGAATCGGGTCAAGCCAAAGAAGAGACTCAGGCGGTGATGAACGCCGTTAAACAGGGGCAAATCAAAGTGTTGATGATCTCGGTGGAGCGGCTGAAGAACGAACGCTTTCGTCAATTTATCTCAGAAGTGGCTATCTCGCTCATGGTGGTCGATGAAGCGCACTGTATCTCAGAATGGGGCCACAATTTTCGTCCAGATTATCTCAAACTGCCTCAATACCAACGCGCATTGAACATTCCTCAAGTACTGCTTCTCACCGCAACGGCCACACAAGCTGTGGTCAAGGACATGCAGGATAAATTCGCCATCGCGCCACAGCATGTCACGATTACTGGCTTTTATCGCCCCAACTTGGATCTTTCTGTCTCGCCCTGTCGCGAGGAGAATAAAGGCGAGGCTTTGCTAAGTTTGCTGGCACAAGATCCTCATGCGCCAACCATTGTATACGTTACTTTGCAGCACACGGCTGAAGTTGTCGCTCAAATGCTACAAACTGCGGGTGTGAAAGTGGCGGCTTACCACGCAGGGCTCGATCACAGCGTGCGTGACACCATTCAAACGCAGTTTATGCAAGGCGAACTCGATTGTATTGTCGCCACCATCGCCTTTGGCATGGGCGTCGATAAAGCCGATATTCGCCGCGTAATCCACTTTGACTTGCCCAAATCGATTGAAAATTATGCGCAAGAAATTGGCCGTGCCGGGCGTGATGGAAAGGCGTCACAGTGCATTCTGCTCGCCAATCAAAACGGCTTGAGCGTGCTGGAAAACTTTGTCTACGGGGACACACCAGAGCAGGCCGACATTGAACAGGTTCTGAAGCAAATTGCCAATGCGGGTGAGCGATGGGAAGTGATGCTAAATAGGTTGGCAAATGAGGCCAATATCCGTCAACTGCCGCTAAAAACGCTGTTGGTTTATCTCGAACTTGCTGGGCAAATCGAAGCGCAGTTTGCCTATTTTGCTGAATATCGTTTCAAATTTATCGACAGCGCCAACACCATTTTACAGCGTTTTTCCGGTGAAAGACGCCAGTTTGTCGAGGCCATTTTCCACTGTTCAGCACAATCCAGAGTATGGTGTCAAACCGATTTCGAAGCACTTTGGCTCACCTACCGCGCCGAAAGACAGCGCATAGTAGCCGCCTTAGAGTATTTTCATCAGCAAGGCTGGATCGAACTGGAAAGCAAACAGATGACCGATGTCTATCGGGTGTTTCCGTTCCAAGAGCCACTGAGCACGCTAGCTGAGCGCTTGCATCAACTGTTCAAGGACAAAGAGCGGAGTGATGTCGCTCGCGTACATCAGATGCTCGACTTTTTCCAAGCAGATTCCTGCCTAAGCTACACCCTTGCCAGCTATTTTGCCGACAGCCAAGCGCCAAAGCACTGCGGACACTGTTCGGTGTGCCGAGGTCAAGTGGCGCATCTGCCGCTTGAAGTGGAGCAAACTTTTCCAAACGACAAGGCGCAGGGTTGGATCGATGAGTTACAAGCGCAAAGTGCAACGCCATTGAGCGCGGAGTTGATCACTCGTTTTCTCTGTGGCATCAATACGCCATTGCTGACCAAACTGAAAGCCAAGAAGCTAACGGGGTTCGCCAAGCTTGAGAGCGTGCCATACAGCAAGGTTTACCAACAAGTAGAGCAGCTTAGAAAAAGCTAAGTTGCCGCGTTTGCTCTTGCGGTTTTAGCATCACGCTCAGCCCAAGCAGGCGAATCTCGCGCCCTTTTTGCCGTTGCAGAACATCTTGTAGCAACTGACGAAAATAGGCCAAGTCCAGCTCACTGTGCACATGTTCAATGGTGGTGAGTTGGAAGTCGGCAAATTTCATTTTGATCCCTTGCTTGATAATCGCTTTGTCTGGGTTGGCTTTTTGCAAACGCTTTTCCAACTCGGGGTAGAGCTTTTCTTCAATCACTTGCCAGCACTCTTGATAACTGGAGATGTTCTGACTAAAAGTGCGTTCAACGCCAACGGATTTTCGTTCACGTTCAACCACCACGTCGCGCTCATCAATGCCATGACTGCGTTTCCACAACGATCCCCCTAAACGGCCAAAGTGGCGTAGCAGCTCGCGATAATCACTGTTTTTAATGTCTTCACAACGATAGAGACCGGCTTGATGGAGTTTTTCTAGACTCACTTTGCCAACCCCAGGGATCTTTTCCAGCGGCAGTTTATCTACCACCTCCTGCACTTTCTCTGGCGGAATAACAAATTGTCCGTTGGGTTTGTTCATGTCCGAAGCCACTTTGGCGAGAAACTTAATTGGCGCGACTCCGGCTGATGCTGTCAGTTGCAGTTCCTGCCAGATATCACGGCGAATCGCTTGTGCGATTAACGTGGCAGAACCATGGCATTGGGTTGAGTCGCTGACGTCTAGGTACGCTTCGTCCAACGAAAGCGGTTCGATAAGGTCGGTATAGCGGGAGAAGATTTCCCTGATATGTCGCGAGACCTGGACATACACCTGCATCCTTCCCGGCACCACCAGTAATGAAGGGCAAAGCTTGAGCGCTTGCGCGGTTGGCATAGCACTGCGCACACCAAATTTACGCGCTTCGTAATTACAGGTACTGAGTACCCCTCGCTGCTTTTCATGTCCACCGACCGCCAAAGGGCGGCCACGATAATCGGGATTGTCGCGCATTTCTACGGCGGCATAGAAACAATCCATATCAACGTGAATGATTTTTCTCACGCGTTCTGACATTTTGCGCCCGGACTATACTGTTTAAAAAAACAGTATAGTAGCAGCAGTCGATTTTGCAAAGCAAGACGTCACTGATGTCACGCCCTGGGCTAACATTATTTGCGCAGCATCACGTCTAACTGGTCGACCAACTCCGCCCAATCGGGATCTTCTTCAATCGCTTCACGCAGAAAACTCGCTTGAGCTTGGGTCCAAAAACTGGCCTGGTGCAGTGGTTTGGTATCGCGTGGATGACGGTGAGCGTTGATAAACTCATCTATCTCCCCAGGTGAACTGCCAAGCCCTAACTGTTCAAACAGTTCAGTCATGCCGTGTTGATGAAGTTGCATAGTACCTCCTGACATCACAACGGTTTTTGAGTTCGATTCACTAAGTATAGAAGCCATTGCCAGCCCATCCCCCAATAAAAAACAACCCAGCCGAAGCTGGGTTGAGTAATGACAAGGTTATGCTATGCGGTCTTTTTCCCACTCTGAGAGTTTTTGTGCCCGGGCCGCTTCTCGTGCTTCACGCTTTTTACGCGCATCACACGGTTCTGGGCAGTTGCAGACTTTTTCAATACCAACCGCGCCCAAACCACCACAACTTCCTTTCACCACTTTTTTCTGGAAGATATAACCCACTGCCATCGCGGTAATCACCGTAACAAACACCGCAAAGGTAATTAGAAATGTACTCATACGCTTAAACTCAATCCTGTCATTTTTTCACAAATGGTTGGTAGGCTTTAGAAACCAGCTCTTTAAAACCGTCATCCGTTTTTACAATCATCAGTACGGGGATGTTGTTTTGGTTGGCCACTTCCATTCCTTTGATATCACCAAGCACCATCAGTCCCGTCGCTAAGCCATCGGCGGTCATGGACGACTTATCCAACACCGTCACCGACACCACTTTATTGGCGATTGGTTTACCGGTCGTCGGGTCAATTATATGTGAATAACGGACTCCATCGCGCTCAAAATAGTTGCGATAATCGCCAGAAGTGGCAATCGCCATATCACCCGGCTCGATAATTTCTTGAATCGCACGTTCTTCAACAGAGGGCTTTTCGACAGCAATACGCCAAGGAATACCTTCACGGTTGACGCCTTTCAGGCGAATCTCTCCGCCCACTTCAACCATATAGTTGTGAATGCCTTGTGATTGGATGTAATCAGCAACCACATCAACTCCCCAACCTTTCGCAATGGTCGAAAGATCCACATACAGATGCGGCAGGTCTTTGCTCAGTTTATTACCATCAACACTTAAATGATGAATACCAGTGTTAGCTTTACGTTCGGCGAGTTCCGCATCGCTCGGCACCACTTCTGGGCGCGCTTCTGGGCCAAATCCCCACAGATTGACCAACGGCCCGACCGTGACATCCAACGCTCCTTGGGTCAACTGATTAAGACGAATGGCTTCCTTCACTACCGTTGCGGTTTGCTCAGAAACAGTAAACGGCTCTGAACCTTGGTATTGGTTAAAACGGCTCAGCTCTGAATCTTTGCGATAAGTCGACATCTGATCGTTAACTTCTTCCAACAAGCGATCCACTTCGGTTTGGATCGCTTCTGCGCTCGGGATGTCGGATTGAACGATGTATTTTATATTATACGTCGTGCCCATGGTTGGGCCGCTAAGATGAACTTGTTCTGCAGGCTTTTCACAACCCGCGAGAATCAATAGAGAAGCAAATGCAACAAGCCACTTTTTCACTTGTTTAACTCCTATTGTGGAATGGATATAGAAAATAGGTGCAAAATTTGACCTCCATTTTCTATATCAACTCTATTGCGTCAAAAACATTTAATAAGAAAAAAAGAATGGCTGACCCACAAGAGCCAGCCATAGTTTCAGTCACTTAGCGGAATTAACCACCGAAGTCATCCAGTAGGATGTTTTCGTCTTCAACACCAAGATCTTTCAGCATACCGATAACAGCCGCGTTCATCATTGGTGGACCACACATGTAGTATTCACAATCTTCTGGCGCATCGTGATCGCGCAGATAGTTTTCGTACAGTACGTTGTGGATGAAGCCAGTGTAACCATCCCAGTTATCTTCTGGTTGCGGATCAGACAGCGCACAGTGCCACACGAAGTTTTCGTTTTCCGCCGCTAGGCCATCGAAATCTTCTACGTAGAACATTTCACGCTTAGAACGCGCACCATACCAGAAAGACATCTTACGTTTAGACTGCAGACGTTTTAGCTGGTCGAAAATGTGTGAACGCATTGGTGCCATACCTGCACCACCACCAATGAAGACCATTTCTGCATCGGTATCTTTGGCGAAGAACTCACCAAACGGACCAGAAATCGTACACTTATCACCCGCTTTTAGCGACCAGATGTAAGAAGACATCTGACCCGGTGGTACGTTTGGATTGTTTGGTGGCGGTGTCGCGATACGAACGTTCAGCATGATGATGCCAAACTCTTCCGGATAGTTCGCCATGGAGTAAGCACGGATAATCGGCTCATCCACTTTTGAAACATAACGGAACAGGTTGAATTTGTCCCAATCACCACGGAATTTTTCCGGTACATCGTAATCTGCGTACTTCACTTCGTGTGCAGGCGCTTCAATCTGAATGTAACCACCCGCACGGAATGGTACAGACTCACCATCAGGGATCTGCAGCTTAAGCTCTTTGATGAATGTCGCTTTGTTATCGTTAGAGATAACCGTACATTCCCACTTCTTAACGCCGAAGATCTCTTCTGGAAGTTCCAGATCCAGATCGTTCTTCACGGCAACCTGACAAGCCAGACGCTCACCTTCACGTGCTTCACCTTTAGTAATGTGGTCAAGCTCGGTAGGCAAAATGTCACCACCGCCAGATTTGATTTTTACGCGGCACTGACCACATGAGCCACCACCACCACAAGCAGACGAAACGAACACACCAGCACCAGCCAGCGCACTCAGCAGTTTACCGCCTGGCTGCGTTACGATCGCTTTTGCAGGATCGCCATTGATAGAGATTGTAATGTCACCTGTTGGTACCAGCTTAGACTTGGCGAACAAAATCACCAGCACTAGAGCTAGAACAATCAGAGTAAACATCACTACACCAAGAATAATGTCCATTGACTATTCCTTTATTGTTGCGGTTTACCCGACTTACAGTTGAACACCAGAGAAAGACATAAAGCCTAGCGCCATCAAACCTGCTGTGATGAAGGTAATACCCAAACCACGCAGACCAGGAGGTACGTCAGAGTACTTCATTTTCTCACGGATACCTGCAAGAGCGACGATAGCTAGCATCCAGCCCACACCAGAGCCGAAACCGTACACGACAGATTCAGCAAAGTTGTAGTCACGTTGTACCATGAAAGATACACCACCGAAGATCGCACAGTTTACTGTGATCAGCGGTAGGAAGATGCCCAGCGCGTTGTACAGAGGCGGGAAGAAGCGATCGAGGATCATTTCTAGAATCTGTACCAGTGCCGCAATTACACCGATAAAGGTAATAAAGTTCAGGAAGCTTAGATCCACTCCCGGAGCCAATGCATCTGGCTTCAACACTAGGTTGTACACCAAGTTGTTAACCGGTACGGAAATGGTCAGAACAACCACAACCGCAATACCCAGACCAAATGATGTCTTCACTTTCTTCGATACAGCCAAGAAGGTACACATACCGAGGAAGAAAGACAGTGCCATGTTCTCGATGAAAATCGATTTAACCAGCAAACTAATATAATGTTCCATGACGACCTTACTCCTTCGCTTCTACTTGTTCAGGCTTGAACGTACGAATCGCCCAAATCATGAAGCCGATCAGGAAGAACGCTGAAGGTGCCAGCAACATTAGGCCGTTTGGTTGATACCAACCGCCATTGCTGATCAGTGGCATCACTTCCATGCCGAATAGTTTGCCTGAACCCAAAAGCTCACGGAAGAAACCAACGGTAATCAAAACGAAGCCATAACCTAGGCCATTACCAATACCGTCGATAAACGATGGAATTGGTGCCGACTTCATCGCAAACGCCTCTGCACGGCCCATTACGATACAGTTGGTAATAATAAGACCAACGAATACCGACAGCTGTTTAGAGATGTCGTACAGGTACGCTTTCAGGATTTGGTCAACCACGATTACTAGCGATGCGATGATCGCCATCTGCACGATGATACGCACGCTGTTAGGAATGTGGTTACGGATAAGTGAAACGAAGAAGTTAGAGAATGCAGTAACAAACATTACCGCTATAGTCATAACAAACGCCGTTTCCAGTTTGGTTGTCACTGCCAGTGCAGAACAAACACCAAGAACTTGTAGCGCGATTGGGTTGTTGTCCAATACTGGCGCTAGCACGCTCTTTTTCAGCTCTTTTGCGCTAGACATTAGTTCAGACCTCCGTCACGAACTTTAGCTAGGAACGGACCAAAGCCCATGTCACCTAACCAGAAGTCGAATGTGTGTTGAACGCCGTTACTGGTCAATGTTGCGCCTGAGAGAGCGTCAACACCATGCTCAGAACCTGCAGGAGCGCCACCTTTGACGATTTTGATCGCTGGCTGGTGGTTTTCATCAAACAGTTTCTTACCAACCCATTGCGCACGCCAAGAAGGGTTTTCTACTTCGCCGCCCAATCCCGGAGTCTCACCTTGTTGGTAATAAGTGATACCAGATACGGTATTGCCGTCAGTTTCCACTGCAACAAACGCGTACATCATTGACCACAGACCGTTGCCGTGAACCGGAATGATCACTTTAGACACTTGAGCGCCATCTTTAACCAGATAAACCACACCCGTGTTTGCACGACGAAGGATTTTTGCGGCATCTTGATCGGCTGATAGCTTGATCGATTCCGCAGGATCTTTCGCTGCTTTACGTTGGTCAAATGTAGATGCGTCACCTTCAACAAAGTCGCCAGATTTAAAATCAACCAAACGTGGTTCGATGTATTTGGCAAACAGCTCAGGGACAGAACCTTTTTCTGTAATGCCAGCTACTTCGACAATCTTACTTTGTTTATCTAGGACTGCGTTTGCTTTTTGCTTATCACGCAGACCTACTGCCGCTGCCGATACGATGATTGAACAAACAAGGCTCAACCCGACAACAACAGCCAACGTCTTTTTAATGCTGTCGTTATTACTTGCCATAGCGCGCTTGTCTCCGCTTGATGTTTTTCTCAACAACGATGTGGTCGAACAGAGGAGCAAATAGGTTAGCGAACAGAATCGCTAGCATCATGCCTTCTGGATATGCAGGGTTGACCACGCGAATCAGCACACACATGATGCCAATCAGAATGCCATAGGCCCATTTCGCATTGTTGGTAAACGAAGCTGATACTGGATCGGTCGCCATGAAGAACATACCGAATGCAAAACCACCTAAAACTAAGTGCCAATGCCAAGGCATGTTGAACATCGCATTGCTGTCTGAACCAATCACGTTGAACAGGGTAGACAGAGCGATCATACCGATCATCACACCCGCGATGATGCGCCATGAAGCAATACCCATGTACACGATAAACGCAGCGCCGATCGCGAGAGCCAGTGTTGATACTTCACCGATTGAACCAGGAATGTTACCAATGAAGGCATCCATCCAAGTGATCGCTTGACCAGTTGCGGCATTCACTAGCGCACCGTTACCGCCTTGCGCCCATTGGCTCAGAGCAGTTGCACCAGAGAAACCGTCCGCAGCAGTCCAAACTAAGTCACCCGAGATTTGCGCTGGGTAGGCGAAGAATAGGAATGCACGGCCCGCGAGAGCTGGGTTCAGGAAGTTACGACCAGTACCACCGAAGACTTCTTTCGCAACAACCACACCGAAGGTAATACCCAGTGCTGCTTGCCATAGTGGAAGTGTTGGCGGAACAATCAGTGCGAACAAGATAGAAGTCACAAAGAAACCTTCGTTTACTTCGTGTTTACGCACCATACAGAACAGC
Organism: Vibrio cidicii; assembly: GCF_009763805.1. NCBI lineage: Bacteria > Pseudomonadati > Pseudomonadota > Gammaproteobacteria > Vibrionales > Vibrionaceae > Vibrio > Vibrio cidicii. The sequence goes on from NZ_CP046804.1 coordinate 2,099,012, forward strand.
ACTTCCCAGAAACCACCAACGATGAATACCGTCGCGTAGATAGGCAGGAAGTAAGTCGCACCCAGCAGCATTTTGCTGCCCCAACCTGCATCAGCGGCCAGTGTGCCACCGAACATTTCGGTCAACCAGTAGTGCCAGTTGCCAGCAACAATTGCTGCTAGCTGATCACCAGCATACATATGATTGAGCGCGGCAATTGCTTGTCCACCCGCGTTGTACATACCCCAGAACGTCGCTGGGAACACGGCTAGCCAAACCATGATCATGATACGTTTTAGGTCAACGCTATCACGAACGTGTGAGCTTTTTTTCGTCACTAAACCCGGTGTGTAGAAAACTGTTGCGACAGCTTCATACAGGGCAAACCATTTTTCATGTTTACCACCCGGCTCAAAGTGATGCTCGATATCTTCAAGAAACTTTTTGAGGCCCATGAAAATTACCCTTCCTTCTCAATCTTGTCGAGGCATTCACGCAGTAGCTGACCGTACTCGTATTTGCCTGGACATACAAAGGTACATAGTGCGAGATCTTCTTCGTCCAGCTCCAAAGCACCTAGGCTTTGCGCACTGTCAGAGTCACCAGCACAAAGATCACGAAGCAACAGCGTTGGCTCCATGTCGAGCGGCAGTACTTTTTCGTAGTTGCCAATCGGTACCATTGAACGATCACTACCGTTAGTCGAGGTTGTCATGTTGAACAACTGACCTTTGAATAAGTGACCAAGGAATGAACGGGTAACAGAGAACTTGTTCTTGCCAGGCATTGCCCAACCAAGGAACTCTTTGTCACGACCTTCACGCAGAACAGAAACCTGCAGGTGGTAACGACCCAGATAAGCGTGAGGACCCGTTGCATGAACGCCAGAAAGTACTGAGCCAGAGATGACACGCACTTCACCAGGCATGATTTCGTTGTCGGTCACTTCATCTAGGCTTGCACCGATAACGGTACGAACCAAGCGAGGATTGTTGACAACCGGACCAGCCAGAGAAATGACGCGCTCAGCATGCAGTTCACCAGTCAGGAACAGTTTACCGAAAGCGATAACGTCCTGATAGTTGATGCTCCAGGCCACGTTTTGTGCATTTACAGGGTAAAGAAAATGCATGTGGGTGCCAGCTAGACCAGCTGGATGCGGGCCATCAAATACATGCTCTTCGACATTTGACTGCGCGCTGCGTGGCAGGCTAGAGCCAGATTTACACACGTAAACCTTGCCTTCAGTCAAAGCGGAAAGCACATCCAATCCAGCAACGAAAGCTTCAGCTTGTTCGTTGATAATCAACTCAGGTTTCGCTGCCAATGGATTAGTATCCATAGCTGTAACGAAAATCGCCTTAGTTGAAGACTCGATTGCCGGAACCTTACTGAACGGACGAGTACGCAGAGCAGTCCAAAGACCAGACTCAACCAGTTGAGTTTTAATCGCAGCGCGATCAAGACCTGCCAGTTGACTAGCTTCAAACTTATCGAAAGTAATCTGCTCGTCACCCGCCACTTCAACCACAACCGATTGAAGGACACGTTTCGCGCCACGATTAACTTCGATAACTTTACCACTCACTGGAGAAGTAAATTTCACGCCAGGGTTCTTTTTGTCTTCAAAAAGAATTTGGGCTTTCTTCACTTCATCACCTACGCGTACATGCATCGTAGGACGCATGCCAACGTACTCTTCGCCAAGCAAGGCGACTTTTTTGATGGCTTTGCCATCATTAATCACCTGGGTAGGAGTTCCTGCAATAGGAAGGTCCAAACCCTTTTTTATTGTAATCATACGCACTTGCACTACTTTTATCGGGAAAAAGATTCTTTTGATTGCGTAACTTTTAGACACGACATTTGTGTCCGGTTTTGACGTCGTTTTAAACGCCAAAATCGCAACATCCTTTTAAAAACCTCTTCACATGAAATTGGAGAGATTTATCAGGTGCGATATTTTAGCACCTTTTACGAACTTGATGCCATGACCAATAAACGCATTAGCCGTTTTATTTCGAATGAATTGAGAGATATAGGCTAACTATTGTTCATAACTTTGACACGTCGCACAAATGGCAACCGGACGACAAACCTATGGCATAGGCAGGAGCTATCGATCTTGGCGCATCATTTGTTACGGTCATTTGTTGAAACGCTGTTAATACATTTTTTAATCAGTATCGCTGAAAAAAGCGAACAATTGATGAACATAAAAAAAGATGGCTTACACCATCTTTCCCTCAATCATCAAACAAGCCAACCTTCCATCAAACAAACTAACCTTCGTACAAAGTCCGATTTTAAACACGGCTACCGCCCATACACATTGGGCTATCTGGCGCACCACCGCGTTCTAATCGCCACTCTTTCTCAGTATAAGTGTGAATCGCCAAGGCATGGATGTGATTATTCAGTTCATCGGCCAAGGCTTGATTCACTTGACGATGACGGGCAAGCAATCTCTGCCCTTCAAATTTGTTACTCACTACAATGACTTTGAAGTGACTTTCTGAGCCTGGTGGCACGTTATGCATGTAACTCTCGTTTACGACGCTCAGATAATCTGGCTCAAACGTATTGTGCAGCTTCGTTTCTATGACTTCTTGGATCATATTTCATCCCCTTTGCTCACGAACCCTACAAGTATATACCCTATCTCACCGACATTGGTCTGATGAATCGAATAGGATTAAACATTCTATCAACATCAAGCGCTACAGAAGAAGATCCGTTGTGTTTTTTTGTAGGCTCCGCCTATCTTGTTTGCCGCCCATCTGCGAGAATATTGTTAGAACTCAATATGACACGCACCATTTTATGAAAACCGATCTTTCTCTTCACGACAGAAACCTCACCCTCTTCAGATATCCAAAATTAACCAATGAAACACTGCAAGCGTGGGACGCCGGAGATGAGTATCTGATCAATCATGTCGAAGCGCTCGACTTAAACCCGGGCCAGAACATTCTAGTGTTGAACGACCATTTTGGGGCGCTTTCCTGCTGGTTTCTCAGCCAAACATAAAGTGACCTTGATGAGCGATTCCTATATTTCTCATCAGGGCGCACAGCACAATTTGCAAGTGAATCAATGCCATAATGTCACTATCCTGACGTCAATGGATGCCCTACCCAATGACATTCAATTGGTTGTAATGCAATTGCCCAAAAGCAATCGCCATCTAGTTTGGCAGCTAAGCCAACTTCGCCAAGCCCTCCCAAGCAATATTCCCGTAATTGCGGTCAACAAGGTCAGAGATATTCACACTTCCACGCTGAATCTGTTTGAGAAACATCTCGGTACGACCACAACCTCACTGGCGTGGAAAAAGCATCGCCTTGTCTTTTGTCACGCCAACTGTTCACAACCAGAATCACCAGCAGCGATCGTCAGTTGGGATGTGCCAGAGCATCACATGACGCTGCAAAACCTGCCAAATGTCTATTCTGGTGAAAGTTTAGACTTGGGCGCTCGCTTTATGCTGGAGCATATTCCAAGCGATGAGAAACTCAAACACATCATTGACTTAGGCTGCGGCAACGGAGTGTTATCGGTCAAAGCCGCGCGGCTCAACCCACAGGCTAAAATCACCTTGGTGGATGAAAGCTTTATGGCGTTGGCCAGTGCAAAACTCAACATTGAAAACAATACGGAACACGCGGCCAAGGTGGAATTTGTTGCTAACAACTGCTTGGAAGGGTTTTCTTCGCAAAGTGCTGATCTGATCTTGTGCAACCCGCCATTTCATCAGCAACAAACCGTCACTGACCATATTGCTTGGCAGATGTTCTGTGATGCAAAACGGGTGCTGGTAAAAGAGGGGAAACTTTTGGTGATCGGCAATCGCCATTTAGGGTACGATGCCAAGCTACGACGCCTTTACGGTGAGAAGAATGTAAAGCTCGTCGCTTCAAATAGTAAGTTTGTGATTTTACAGGCAACTAAGTAAGCTGCTAGTTTTAATCCGCTCCATTCTTGATTTTAATGTTAGGTTATAAGCCACCGTTGCTAACAAAGGAATACACCATGAGAAAACTGGTTATCGCCGCTTCTATCGCCCTGCTTGCAGCTTGTTCGACTCCTCAGCAGGAACAACTCAATCTGAGTCCGCAAGCGACCTTAAGCACCAATCCACTTGTACAGGGCAAAACTTACAGTCTAACAAGTAAAGATCTGCGCGCCGCACAATACGTTGCCCTACTCGACAGTGGTCGTTCCAACATTCTGCCACTGCACGCCAAACAAAATATGCGCATTCTACTGGAAAGCCTGCTGGAGCAGCAGTTCTCCTCACAAGGCTATAAAGTGGATCTCAACAGTAATAACTTGATCAACTTAGAGGTACGTGAAGCTCTGGTCAACGTGCGCCACAGCGTGATGCAAAATGAGATGGACGCCAAAGTCGTGCTGGTGGTTACCGCAGAAACGCCGCGTGGTAAGTTGGAAAAAACCTACAACGGCACAGCGCAGCGCACTGGCTCTTTGAGCGCTTCGGACGAAGAGATCGAAATGGTGCTCAATGATGTGCTCAATTTGGTGATGGCTGAAATCGCCAATGATCAAGAGTTGCAGTCATACATGCAGGAACGTTTCTAATGCTTAAACCGACCATGAAAGCCATTCTCGCGACGATGGCTCTGCTTAGCTCTCTGGCATACGCAGGGCCTAAAGTGGCGTTTGAAACGACACTCGGTACGATCACCATTGAGTTGGATGAAGAAAAAGCCCCCAACACCGTTGCCAACTTTCTTAAGTATGTGAATGATGGCAGCTACGTCGGTTCACAATTTCATCGTGTTATCCCTGGCTTTATGGCACAAGGCGGTGGTTTTGATGCGAAGATGCACCGCTTACCGACCTACGATGCGATCAAAAACGAAGCCAATAACGGGTTAAGAAATAACACTGCGACCATTGCCATGGCACGCACTCAAGACCCGCATTCAGCCACGCGGCAATTTTTCATTAATCTCAATGACAATGATTTTCTCAACTATGATGTGCAGCCTCCGGGTTATGCGGTGTTTGGCAAAGTGACCGACGGCTTTAGCGTGGTACAAGAGATGGCCACTAAGCCAACGAAGAGCCAGGGCCGGATGCGCGACATTCCAGTCGAGCCGATTATCATCACCAAAACCACTTTACTTCCATAATGATTCGCCCCTTAACCAAAAGGGGCGCGTTCTATTTTTCTGGGATAGGTTATGTCTTCTTCCCCTACCATTTCTTGGCGTGAAACCTTACAAAGCTACCTAGACAGACGCTTGCTGTGGGTATTTATGCTCGGATGCTCAAGCGGCTTTCCTTGGGTTCTGATTGGCTCAAACATGTCTGGCTGGTTGAAAGATGCCGGACTCACTCGAGCTGCCATTGGTTATTTTGGCAGTGTGTTTGCCGTGTATGCGATCAACTTTCTCTGGGCGCCATTGGTGGACCGAGTGAAAATCCCATTGCTGCACGCGTGTTTGGGCCAAAGACGCAGCTGGATTTTCCTTTGTCAGATATTTGTTTTGTTGGCCACTTTGCTAATTGCAGGCGTCAACCCGGCTGACAATCTCGCTTTAACGTCCGCATTAGCGCTGGTCATCGCCATCGCCTCAGCAACGCAAGATGTCGCGATTGACGCCTTTCGTATCGATACCTTTCCCAAATCCAACACCTCAAAACTGCCGCAAGCGTCTGCCATGGCGGTAATTGGTTGGTGGACGGGGTATTCACTGCCGGGCTACTTGGCTTTTGTCAACGCAGATTCGATTGGCTGGAACGGTGTTTATTACGGCATGGCGGCTATTGTCGCTTTGCTCATGCTATTCACCTTACTGGTTGGGGAACCCGTTACCCATCGCGACGAAACTACAGGCCGCTGCGCAAAAGCGTCACAGTGATGTCGTCGGCTCGAAATGGCTCGCTTGGCTGAGTGTGACGGTACTCGAACCCTTTATCGACTTCTTTAAACGCAACGGTACGCGCGTCGCCATCACACTGCTTTTGTTTGTTTTTCTGTTCAAAATTGGCGAAGCCTTTCTTGGCCGCATGTCGATCACTTTTTACAAGGAGATTGGCTTTAGTAATGAGCAAATCGGCTACTACTCTAAGCTGCTCGGTTGGGGCATCACCATGTTTTTCACCCTAATTGGTAGTATGGTGAATGTTCGTTTTGGCATTGTGAAAGGATTAATGGTTGGCGGCACGGCAATGGCCGCAAGCAACCTGATGTTCGCTTGGATAGCGCAAGTCGGGCCAAATGAGCAGCTCTTTTTAGCCACTCTCGTGGTCGATAACTTTACATCTGCGTTTTCAACCGTCGCCTTTGTCTCTTTCCTCACCGTCGTCACGGGGCAAGCTTTTTCGGCTTCTCAGTACGCACTATTGGCATCGCTGGGTAACTTTGGCCGCACAACACTGGCATCGTTTAGTGGCGAGCTGGTAGATTATCTGGACAATTGGTCGATGTTCTTTATCGCCACGGCGGTGATGGTGATCCCGAGCTTAATAATGCTCTACTCGCTACGGCACTACTTTAGCGATGTGTTGAACAAAGCGGCACAAAACGACCAAGTAGAGGCTGAAACGGATAGCGAGTTGAAGACACAATAGGCAACAGAGCGCAATAACAGCGTTGAATGAAAACGATAAACAGGATAAGAGAAAGGCTTGCAGAGTTTGCAAGCCTTGTGCTTTTTAAGGGTACATGCCACGTCCGAACATATTGAAGATACGCGCCACGCCTTGAGTAAACACCATCGGCTCGGTAAGCACCGTCAAACATAAGCAATCGGCATCCGCTTTGGTTCTTGGACTATGCTTGACCGAAGCATCGCGCAGCAAGAAGTCTCCGGCCTCGTACTCACCATCTTCATCACTAAAACTTCCGTGCAGCACTAAGGTTGCTTCCAGACCCTTGTGTGTGTGCTGAGGGATCTGCACCCCTTCAGAGATATACATCAGATTGACTCGCGCCTCTTCGCCAAAATCAATTGGTGCACTGTAGACCTTACCACCGTAACTGCGCCAGTCGGCCAGCAAATCCGCGTAGCGGCTCAGCGTCTGCGGCAAGGTGAAACGACGGTTTTTAACTGTAACAAATCGGCGATCATAAACTTCGCGAGCATCGGAGCGAACCTGGCTGTCCATCACTTGCTCCAACATGTCAGTCAAATCGACCTCAACCAGTTGAGCAGAGCTTGGGGCAAACACATTTTGCGCCTGAGCTCCTTCCAGTTTTGCGACCGCTTTCTGACACTCAGGGCAGGTTTCCAAATGAGTTGCCACCATCAGCCCAGTGACCGCGTCGACTTCTCCACAGGCATACGCCTGCAACATGGTAATATCGGGGTGAAAACTCATAACTTATCCGCCTGCATGCTGTGTCTTAACTTCTCTACCGCGAGTCTTAAACGTGACTTAACTGTCCCCAGAGGAATATCGAACATCTCTGCCACTTGCTGTTGTGGTAAATCTTCGATGTACACTGCCTGCAGCACTTCTCGCTGTGCTTTAGGTAAACATTGAAGAAATTTGATCACTTGTTCTTTAAGTAGATCTTGTTCCGGGCTGTAGCAATCCACTAAATCAAGTGGGTAGTAATCACTCGGCCAAATATCATCGGCATGAATGTGCAAATCTTTGCCTTTCTGTTTGCGCAGTAAATCGAAGCAAAGGTTACGAATGATGGTATAAACCCAAGTAGAAAGTGCGCTTTTGCTACCATCAAACAGATGTGCTTTATGCCAAACCGTCATCATGGTTTCTTGAACTAACTCCAAAGCCACTTGATCATTGCCCACATGTTTGTAGGCGAAATGACGCAACTTTGGCGCGTAAAAGTTGAAGATAACAGCAAAGGCTTGCCGATCTTTCTCTTTCACTCTGTCCATGCACACCGACCAATCTTGCCGGGTCATCGCTTGAGGATTTTCATTCAACATAGCCAGTCCTTTCTGAAGGCGTTATGCTCGCTTTGGGGGTATACGTCATTGTTCAGCGTATGGATCAGTGTCATCACGCACATTTTTCTCGCTTGATTGTGCTTTGCTTAGTGCTTGACGCGTGCACTGTCATCTTCCACTACTTGGCTCAGAAAGTTTAGTCCACTAGAGCAATCGGCATGTCCGGCAAATTGTTCAAATTGTTGCACGCTAAGTGGTAAGATTTCCAGCCAACGCTGCGTCACCCAGTTGGCATCAGTGTAAAGCCTTTGCGGGTACAACTCACCCAGTTGAGGAAATTGCGCGTAGATTTGCTCAAGCTGTTTACCAAGGTAACTCTCTTGATCAGGCAGCTCGGTTTGCGGCCAAGGTAACAGTGGCTGCACAGTCGCTAAACGCAAACCATCTTCTTCAAGCGCTATTTGCTCGATAGTAAAGCGCTGCACGCCCTGCACGGTAATCCCCAGTAGTCCATCAGGTAAAACGTCAAAGTCGATGATTTTCACTTCCGTTCCACATTGGGACAAAGTACTGCGCCCTGCACTTCTATCCACCAAACACATGCCAAAGGTCATATTATGCTCACAGCACGTTTTTACCATGCGTTTATATCTTGGCTCAAAAATCCTCAATTTCATTTTTCCGCTTGGTAACACGGTTGAGCTGAGAGGAAAAAGCATTAGTTGCGTCATAATCACCCCGCTTAAAACTTCTGCAGCTTTCTACGCGCAATCCTTTACCTAGATCACAATGAAGGCAATTTATTAACAACCATGCCTCTCTCTCGCTTTCAACAAATCCCCACCTGCATCCAGATTGATAGCTTTATAAAAGTTCCCGACTTTCGTTCCAAAAGGAGATCACGATCACCCAAATTGAAGAAAAATTGCACTCACATCACTTTTATTTGCGATTTAAATCGCTATGATGCGCGCAAATCAGATAACACAAGCACACGAACCGTGTGTCTTAACACCGTGACAAATATAGAGAGTTCCCCTATGCGTAAATCACTATTAACTCTTGGTCTGCTAGCAGCCACTGCAGCACCAGTTATGGCTGCTGACTACTCAGATGACATCCACAAGAATGACTACAAATGGATGCAGTTTAACCTAATGGGTGCATTCGACGAGCTTCCAGGTGAATCTTCACATGATTACCTAGAGATGGAATTTGGCGGCCGCTCTGGTATTTTCGACCTATACGGTTACGTAGATGTATTTAACCTAACAACAGACTCTGGCAGCGATAAAGCAAACGCAGACAAACTGTTCATGAAGTTCGCTCCTCGCATGTCAATTGATGGCCTAACAGGTCAAGACCTTTCGTTTGGTCCAGTACAAGAGCTGTACGTTGCAACTCTAATGGAATGGGGTGGCAAATCAGGTCCAAACAACCAAAAAATCGGTCTAGGTTCAGATGTCAATGTGCCTTGGTTGGGTAAAGTTGGTCTAAACCTATACGCAACCTACGATGGTTCTCAAAAAGACTGGAACGGTTTCCAAGTTTCTACCAACTGGTTTAAACCTTTCTACTTCTTTGAAAACGGTTCATTTATCTCTTACCAAGGTTACATTGATTACCAATTTGGCATGAAAGAAGAACTTGGAGCATCATCAACTAACGGTGGTGCAATGTTTAACGGCTTCTACTGGCACTCAGATCGCTATGCGGTAGGTTACGGCCTAAAAGCATACAAAGATATCTACGGTATCAAAGATACTGATGCATTTAAGTCAACTGGCGTAGCCCACTACCTTGCAGTGACTTACAAGTTCTAATTGAACTTAGTTGTAATGCAAAAATGGCGCTTTCGAGCGCCATTTTTATTTGCTTTCGCCAATTCCCTCATTATCCTTGCAGCAAATCCTTTTTGATGAAGATGATTTGGTGAACATTGTCATTTTAGGCCCGGGCGCGGTTGGCTCACTTTGGGCGCTCAAATTACAGCAAGCTGGCCACAAAGTGGCACTGTGGGCAAGAGAGAATGCTCCGACACTCTCACTGCAGTTGGATCAAGGCCCCTTATACTCTTTTGCCAATCAGTCGCCGCAAGAGATAAAGCATGCGGATCTGTTACTTGTTACCGTTAAAGCTTGGCAGGTTGCAGAGGCTTTAGCACCGCTGGTCGATTCCCTTTCAAGCGACAGCATAATTGTGCTAATGCATAACGGCATGGGCACGGCTGAACAGGTAGCGGCTTTGTTACCCGCCAATCCACTGGTCATAGCCACCACCACACACGGGGCATACAAGCCTTCGCGCCAGCAGGTTTTGCACACCGGCTTAGGCACTACCCAACTTGGCGGAGTGAATGCGCTTGGTAAGCAGTGCGCTTTTCTCGCTGACGTGTTTGACCACGCCCTGCCCGCGGCGCACTGGAATGAACAGATTGAGCACGCCCTGTGGACCAAACTGGCAATCAATTGCGCCATCAACCCGCTCACCGCCATTCATCAATGCAAAAATGGCCAGCTGGCAGACGCTCGTTTTGCGCCTATGCTGAGTGAAGTCTGTGCAGAGCTTGCCGCCGTCATGCAACGCGAAAGAATCGCGAGCGATCACGCTGATCTGCTGCGCAGCGTCATGCAGGTAGTAGAGGCAACCGCCGAAAATTACTCCTCCATGCAGCAAGATATCTATTACCAACGCAAAAGCGAAATTGACTTTATTAACGGTTACTTACTGCGCTGCGCTGCCAAACATCACATTGAAACGCCTCACAATCAAAAACTGTTTGAACAAATCAAACAGATAGAACAGAGCTGGACAACATCATGACAAAACGAATTTTGGTGCCGATTGCACCGGGAACCGAAGAGATGGAAGCGGTCACCGCCATTGATATGATGGTGCGCGCCGGGTATGAAGTAACGGTCGCCAGCGCCGACTTTGAGGGCGACCTAACGGTCACGGCGTCGCGCGGCGTGATTTTGGGTGCCCAGTGCCTTTTGGTCGACGTCGCCGATGAACCCTTTGACGTGATTATTCTTTCTGGCGGCGTTGCGGGTGCAGAGGCGTTTCGCGACAGTCCACTGTTGCTAGAGATGATCAAACAGCATATGTACGAAGGCAAACTGCTGGCAGCAATTTGCGCCGCGCCTGCACTGGTATTACAACACCACAACCTCTACCCCAAGGCGCTCATGACCTGTCACCCCAATTTTCGCGCGCACATCCCACAGGATAACTGGCGCGCCAAACGGGTGACTTACGATGTCAACCACAATCTGCTCACTAGCCAAGGGCCGGGCACTGCATTGGAATTTGCTATGGAAATCATCATTCTGCTTTCCGGTAAACAGCATGCTCGCCAAGTCGCCGAGCCGATGGTGACGGTTCCAGTACTGAACTACCACAAGCTGGGTGAAGAGTGATGTTTGACGTCGATTCGGTACGCGCGCAATTTCCCGCGCTGCAACAAAGCGTCCATGGCTCACCGCTGGTCTATCTGGACAGCGCAGCCACGACGCAAAAACCTCAATGTGTGATTGATGCCATCAGCCACTACTACAGCCGACACAATGCCAATGTGCATCGCGGTAGCCACAGTTTAACCGCCGAAGCCACCAGCCAGTTTGAGCAGGCAAGGCACAGCATCGCGCAGTTTATCGGCGCGCAAAGTGACCAAGAGATCATCTGGACACGCGGCGCCACCGAGGCGCTCAACTTGATCGCCCAGACCTATGCGCGCAGCACTTTACAGCCCGGTGATGAGATTTTGGTTGGTGAAATGGAGCATCACGCCAATATCGTCCCGTGGCAAATGGTCGCCGAGCAAACGGGGGCAAAAGTGGTGAAAATCCCTATGACCAAAGATTGCCAATGGGACATGGCCGCCTTTTCGCAGCATTTGAGCAACCGATGTAAAATCGTTGCCGTGGCGCAAATCACTAACGTCACCGCCAGCCGTCAACCGATTGAAGCAATCATTACACTTGCCCACCAAGTGGGGGCCATTGTGGTGGTCGACGGGGCGCAAGGCATTGTGCACGAGCCTGTGAAGGTCGCGGAATTAAACGCCGACTTTTACGTTTTTTCAGGGCATAAACTTTATGCACCCGCGGGTATTGGCGTTTTGTATGGCAAGCTCGCCCTACTGGACGCGATGCCACCCTGGCATGGCGGCGGGAAAATGGTAGAGAGGGTGTCGTTTGACAAGACGACGTTTTCCGCTTTGCCGGGCAAATTCGAGGCGGGCACGCCCAACGTTGCGGGGGCACTTGCCCTAGCGAAAGCGATTGAGTGGTATCAAGGCTTTGAGCGCCAAGAGGTCGAAGCGCATTTGCATCAGCTGCAATCCGCGGCGTATCAGGCACTCGTCAACATCGATGATATTCGTGTGCTCGGTTACCAAACCAATGCGTCGGTACTGACTTTTGTCGTCGACGGCGTACACCATCAAGACATCGCCACTTTGCTCGACCAGCAAGGCATTGCGGTGCGTGCAGGCCACCACTGCGCCCATCCTTTGATGGACGCGCTGGGCGTCTCGGGCACGGTGCGGGTGTCGTTTGCGATTTACAACACCATGGATGATGTTGAGCGTCTTATCGCTGCGGTGAAAAAAGCACTCGAGTTGTTGTGAGGAAGAGAGAGGTGCTAGGTACTAGGTACTAGGTACTAGGTACTAGGTACTAGGTACTAGGTACTAGGTACTAGGTACTAGGTACTAGGTACTAGGTACTAGGTACTAGGTACTAGGTACTAGGTACTAGGTACTAGGTACTAGGTACTAGGTGCTAGGTAGCGAGTCTCTCCTTTGGGGATGAGTTGTCTAGTCGGTTTGAACTTGCTGTTTGATCTGCTCCACAATCGCTTTTAGCCCGTTGCCACGCGACGGGCTAAGGTGAGCAATCAAACCCAGTTTGGTGAAGTAATCATCGATATCAAAGGCCAAAATCTGCTCGGCACTCTTGCCGTCAAACGCCGCCATCACCAGTGCAATCAAGCCACGCACAATGCGTGCGTCTGAATCGGCGCAGAAGAACCAACGCCCATCCCGCTGCTGGCTCAAGAGCCAAACTTGGCTTTCGCAGCCAGCCACCGTGATTTGCGCCGATTTTAGCGCTTCAGGCATAACTGGCAGCTGTTTGCCCCACAAAATCACCTGACGATAGCGATCTTCCCAACCAGAGAAGCCTTGCATCACCGACACAATCTCATCGCTGTTGATCTCAGAACCAAAAGGGGAAGCGGGAAAATCAGACATGGTGAGGCTCCTAATATTGCAGGGACATTGAGACAAAATTACTGTTTGTGCTTTTGGATTAACTTTTCCACGATGCGCGCCACGGCGACAAAAGCAAACGAGGCCGTGACCACCGTCGCCGCGCCAAAACCACTGGCACAGTCCATCCGTTTTGGTCCTTCGGCGCTCGATTTCACCGCGCAAACAGACCCATCCGCTTGCGGATATTTCAACTGCTCGGTGGAAAACACGCAGTCTATGCCAAACTTACGCGCCGGATTTTTCGGGAAGTTATGATGGCGACGCAAAGTATCTTTGATCTTTTTCGCCAGCGGATCTTGAATCGTCTTGGTCAAATCCGCTACTTGGATTTGGGTCGGATCCACTTGTCCACCCGCACCGCCAATGGTGATCACTTTGATTTTGTTGCTGCGACAGTATGCCAGCAGCGACGCTTTGGCTTTGACGCTGTCAATCGCATCCAGCACGTAATCGAACGATTTGCTGAGATACTGGTGCTGATTGTCGGGCGTAATGAAATCGTCAATCAGGTTCACTTTGCACTCCGGGTTGATCAGCTTGACTCGCTCAGCCATCACTTCGATTTTACTCTGCCCGATAGTACCGCTCATCGCATGAATTTGGCGGTTAATGTTGGTCACACACACATCATCCATATCGATCAGCGTCAGCTCGCCAATCCCCGTCCGCGCTAACGCTTCGACCGCCCAAGAGCCCACGCCGCCAATGCCAATCACACACACGTGCGCAGCGCGAAGTATCTCTACTTCACTGTTGCCGTACAAACGACGCGTGCCACCAAATCGTTGATTGTAGCTATCAGAAGCTGGGGTATCGAGTTCGCGCATAATCTAAGTTCCAAAGCTCGCCAGAAAAACAAAGAGTGCGATTTATACGCACTCTAAGAGGAAATGTCCAGATGAGGAAAAGCTATTGTAGCTTTTCCGGTGGCATTGCCCAAGGGGCTTGCGTTGGCGTGCCTTCCAAACCCAATTTCCATACTCGGCCAAAATGTTTGTAGTGGCCCGCTTCCGTTCCCGCTCGTGGTCCCATACCATGATAAAGGTCAAGGTGGTTCTGTTTCACCGCCCCGCCCGTATCGAGCACGATCAGCAGGCGCAATTGGTGAGCCCCACTCCAAGTGCCATCAGCGTTGAGCAGCGGTACTTCAGCCAAAATCGGCGTACCCATCGGGAAAATCGAGCGATCGCCGGCAACCGAAGCCATCGGCAGCAGAGGGATCCCAGCCGTTCCCGTCACAGGCGCTGCGGCGCGCGGCGCAAAAAAGACAAAAGAAGGGTTCTGTTCGAGCAGTTCTCGCACACTGGCTTCATCGTTACGCAGCACCCAATCTTTGATCGCCTTGAGCGACATTTTTTCTCGTGCCACTTCGCCGCGTTCAATCAACACCTTACCAATGCTGACGTACGCTTTGTTGTTTTTCCCGGCATAAGCGAAATATTCCAGCGTATCGTCGTCACCAAAATGAACAAAGCCGCTGCCTTGCACTTCCATGATAAACGGATCGATTAAATTCTCTGCGTAGCCAAGCTCCAATCCTTGTCCTTGCAGCGCACCAGCATAAATTTGCGCGCGAGTCGGACAATCCTCACTACACTCCGGTTTGCGGTAAACAGGATAGCGAAAACGCTCATCAGGCTGATGGCGAAGCTCCATCACTGGAGAAAAATAGCCAGTAAACAATACATTGCCTTGCTTATCTCCACCGCCGAGCTGCGCGGTTTGAATGCCAAACGCGCTCAGCTCACTCGGCTCGCCGCTTTGCAACACCCATTCATTGAGTTTTTCGTACAGCGGTTGATAGAGCGCCGCCAGCGATGGAGAGTTGCTCACTACCGCCTCAGACTGGCGGGCAAATTCGGTAAAATCGCGCGGTTTGCTTGAGTTGACTTTCTCGACTTTATTGAGCGGATCGGCGAACTCGCCATCAAGATACTGTTGAGCCCGATCGGTTGGCTGCGCACAGCCAAACAGAAGTAAAGAAGCAAACAGAGGAAAGGAAGGTTTTAGCACACGTTATCATCCATCAATCAAGGTGAAGTGAAGGATGGCAAACTCACGCCACAAGCGCAATGGAAAAGGCGTAACCGACTGTGAGACTGACACAAATCTGACCCGATAGGATTGGCAACTAACGTAAAGAGAGGTTTTGCCGCCCTTCTAAGCGGAAGATAGGCAAGTAGTGATCGTCGGAATCCAGCTTCATCTCAACGTATTGCTGCTGACCTAAAATACGAAAGCGGCGCTCTTTCCCCCCGGTTTGGTAGGAAAAGTATTTCCCATCGAACTCGAAACTGGTCGCCACCACCGAGCCGTTTGACGTCACCCCTTCCGCACTGAGCTCAAACACTTCACGGTCATAATGGGGCACATCTTGTTCCACCCACTTGCCATAAATCAGGCTTTTCGGCAGCGGTGGATTAATCGCGCGCGAAATCAAATCACCATACAAAAACAGCACCACCACCGTTCCTATCAGGGCTATCCCCATCAGGACTCGCTCCACAATTTTGCGCTGCTTACGCTTTTTCGCATCCATCTCCATTGCGGTATCTAAGTCGGTTTGATTCTTCTTAACAGTCGGCGGCATCTTGTTATCTTTCATTAATAGAACCCGGCTATATTACACCTCTGGTCGTGCTGAACAATCACGCAGATCAATAGTTGCTATCTCAACAAAAAAACACCTTGCTAAAGTAAAAATAAAAAGACAGAATTTGTGCATAAAAAATCACAAGGAAATCCAATTGTGAAAATTCGCAGCACCGCTCTCGTAAAAGGTTTTAGACAGTCTACTCCTTATGTCAACGCTCATCGTGGCAAAACCATGGTGATTTTGCTCAGTGGGGAAGCGATTGAAGATAAGAACTTTGGCAACATAATTAATGATATAGCACTAATGCACAGTCTCGGCGTGAAGATTGTTTTGGTTTATGGTGCCAGACCACAAATCAATCACTTACTGGAGAAGCAAGCGTGCCAAACGCCTTATCATAAAAATATTCGCGTGACTGATGAAAATACCATTTCGGTAGTTATGCAGGCAGCAGGACAACTGCAACTGGCGATCACCGCCAGCCTGTCGATGAGCCTCAACAACACGCCCATGGCGGGCACTCAACTGAATGTGGTGAGCGGCAACTTTGTCATCGCCCAGCCGCTTGGCGTCGATGATGGCGTCGATTACTGCCACAGTGGGCGTATCCGTCGTATCGATACCGAGGCGATTAATGGCTCTCTCAATCAAGGATCAATTGTGCTGCTTGGTCCGATTGCCAGTTCGGTGACAGGCGAATGTTTTAACTTGCTGTCGGAAGAGGTCGCCACTCAGGTGGCGATTCGCCTCAATGCCGATAAGCTGATCGGCTTTTGTTCCGAGCAAGGGGTGATCGATGAGAACGGCAATGCGGTTGCTGAGCTGTTCCCAAGTGAAGCGGACGCGGTGATCAAAAAGCTGTCGCAAGATGTCGATCTGAGCAGTGATTTTAGTTCAGGTACATTGCGCTTTCTCAAAGGAGCGGTGGCCGCGTGTCGCGCGGGCGTCCCCCGCAGCCACCTGATCAGTTACAAGATCGATGGTGCGCTGATCCAAGAACTGTTCTCGTTTGACGGCATCGGCACACAAGTGGTGATGGCCAGCTCTGAGCAGGTTCGTCAGGCAGATATTGACGATATCGGTGGCATTTTGGATCTGATTCGCCCGCTGGAAGAGCAAGGCATCTTGGTGAGACGCTCGCGCGAGCAGTTAGAGCAAGAGGTCGAACGTTTTACCATCATAGAGAAAGATGGCCTGATCATCGGCTGCGCGGCACTTTATCCTTATATTGAAGAGAAGATGGCGGAAATGGCTTGCGTGGCGATTCATCCCGATTATCGCGATGGCAACCGTGGCTTGATGTTACTTAACCACATGAAACATAAATCAAAACCAATCGGCATTCAGCAGATCTTTGTTCTGACCACCCACAGCGTGCACTGGTTTAGAGAACAAGGTTTTTATGAGATTGGCGTTGATTCTCTGCCGATGGCGAAGAAAAACCTCTACAACTATCAGCGCCGTTCCAAGATCTTAGCGCTGCATTTGTAGAGCTTCCTACTGGCATAAGCGTGAAATCCGATATGCAATGCTTTACATTATTTTTGCTCACATTTTGTTCTTTTTTTAATCAGCGCACTGCTTTATAATGCGCGCCATTCAGGAATACCACCTGAACCAAGGACATCGGAAATACACCATTGCACGGAATGCTCGATTGATTACTTAACCGCCGTCAGTAGGCCACGGCTAAGCAATAAAGAGCACTAATATGAAAACCGTTATTTGTAATTCGTTGCAAAGCTTCTGGGATATGGCAGATAACCAGTTTCTAGAAGGTCTGGATGTTCACTGTGTTTTCCCAGTGAACGCAGCGTTAAAAGAGTTCATCATGAACTACCAACAGCAATACCGAATTCGCAGCATCACTTTCACCAAAGCGTTTCATGCTTAAACAGTTTTACAAGGCCGGGGTTATCCCGGCCTTGTTGCATCTGTGCGATACACGGTGTCAACGGCCTATCCTTGTAAGCGCTCCACCAAGCCACTCGCCCGCTGAGTACGGACACGAATAGCTCGCTTGAGCACTTGGCCGTCGGCATATAGCGCCAGTTTTTTCTTCGCTCGGGTAATGCCGGTGTAAATCAGCTCCCGTGTCAGGATCGGGCTAAACTCTGCTGGCAGCACCATCAGGGTAAAGTCAAATTCACTGCCCTGCGATTTATGAATGGTCATGGCATAGGCCGTTTCATGCTCGGGGACACGGCTCGGTAAGATCGCCTTCATACTGCCGTCAGGCAGTTCAAAAAAGACTTTTAAGCGCGCTTCGCCCTCACTCTCATCACGCATACAAATGCCAATATCGCCATTGTACAAGCCCAGCGCATGGTCGTTGCGCGTCACCATCACAGGGCGACCATGGTACCAAAGTTCGTCTTGAGTGCGGATCAACTTGCGCGCCGCAAGCGCTTTTTCAATCCGTTGGTTAAGCCCACTGACACCAAAATCACCCTCACGCAGCGCGCACAATAAGCGGCATTGATTGAACAGCGCCAAGGCCACTTTGGCCTTTTCGGCACTACTTTCGCTCTCCCCCGTCACCGGGCTGAGCTGAGTCTCTTGCAGGCGTGCGAGATAGCGGCCATATTCGCTAACCAGCGTTTGGATCATCTGATGGTAGTTCTGCGCATTGAGATCCCAGTGGGTAATGTCACTCATCTCTCGCTGCCACACTTGATCCACCGCGTGCCCATCCCCCGCGTTAACTGCCCGTGCCAACTGACCAATCCCCGAACGGGCATCAAAGCGAAAGCTTTTTTGCAGCATGCATAAGCTATCTGCAATCGACACTTTGCTGCGCCCCAGCGAAGTTAAGCTGGCAAAGCCAGTCAAACGCACCAACGCACTCGCTTGCTCCGAGCTGTAACCGGTGTGAGAAAAGGAACAAATATCTCCCAGCACCGCGCCCGCTTCCACCGAGGCAAGCTGATCTTTATCGCCGAGCAAAATCACTCTGGCCTGCTTAGGCAAGGCATCGATCACTTTGTACATCATGGATAAATCCACCATGGACGCTTCATCAATCACCAACACATCCAGATGTAGCGGGTTTTTACTGTGATGACGAAATTCGGCGCTGCCGGGAATCGCGCCCAGTAAGCGGTGTAAGGTTGACGATTCGGTCGGAATTTTGTTTTTCAATTCAGGGGAGACAGGCAGAGCCGATACCGCTTTGCCGATCGACTCCGTCAGGCGAGCGGCAGCTTTTCCGGTCGGAGCCACCAGTTTGATGGTGAGATCGTGACCGCCAGCTTGCTCAATCAGGGCCGCCAAAAGTTTACATACTGTGGTGGTTTTGCCCGTGCCCGGCCCGCCGGAAATCACTGTAAAACGGCGCGTTAACGCCACCGCAGCTGCCACTTTTTGCCAGTTGAGGCAGACACTTTGCGCCACCAAGTTATCCAAGGCGCTGAGCTGCTCAACCTTAGTTGCGGCGGCAACTACGCGCTCAATCGCCGCCCAGTCGAGCTGACTTGCATTCACCACATCCAAATGATCGCACACTAACTGCTGGCGCAGGCCTGCCGAGTTCGTACTTTCGTTGCGGCCACGCAGCAGCGCCTCAAGTAAAAAGCGATAGTCACGCGCAAACAGGTGATCAAGTAAATTGGCCAGTTTTTTCATCTCTTCAGCGTCT
Source organism: Vibrio cidicii (assembly GCF_009763805.1). NCBI lineage: Bacteria > Pseudomonadati > Pseudomonadota > Gammaproteobacteria > Vibrionales > Vibrionaceae > Vibrio > Vibrio cidicii. The sequence goes on from NZ_CP046804.1 coordinate 2,118,394, forward strand.
AAATTTACCGCGCTACTGAGCTGGTTGAGCTTGGCCGCAACCATCACTTCATAGTGCCAGTAGCGCTGTAAATAGAGTCGCTGCCCATCAAAGATCAGCGGCAAAGCCTCATGGCTCTCGCCGACAATGGGCGATGCTTTGAGCCTTTCGGCCCAATCAATCGACGTCAACTGAACATTCAGCGCTTGCGCCGCCTCACCGTATAACCCCAAGCGCGCCGCGATATCGAGGCCCTGCCCGTGTGAATAGATTAATGGCAAACAGATATGACCACGCCCCACTTCCGCGCTGACCAGCGCCGCTAACAGCGCCAGTGCCTCATCGTCACTTTGCGAGGCAATCAAACGGGCAAACTGGTAATCAAGCTGGCGCAGACTGCCTTGCTTGGCAAGGTCGGCAAATAATGGCAAAAAATGCATCGCTGAATGGGCGCTCATAATAACTCCATCTGACCAGATTGACTGCTGGCTGGCTCTTGTGGCTCCTGACCATCCAGCAGACGATCCATTTGTTGTAAAAACGCCAGCGAAGGGCGCGCCGAAAAGATGCCACTGCCACTTTCGCCATCCATGCCACGCAGAAACAGGTAGTAGACGCCGCCAAAGTGACGCTGGTAATCGTAATCCGCTACTCGGCTACGTAAAAAGCGGTGCAGCGCCAAGGCATAAATCTGGTATTGCAAATCATAACGGTGATCGACCATCGCCCCTTTGAGCGCTTCGCCGTGATAAAAGTGCGTCGCATCGCCTAAGTGGTTGGATTTCCAGTCGAGTACGTAATAGCGTCCTTTGTGTTCAAACACTAAGTCAATAAAGCCTTTGAGCATGCCTTGCACCGTTTGAAAACCGAGGTCGCCAGCTTGAGCTGAGAGCGGATCGTGCCGCTGGCAGACTCGATTGAGCGCGGCGGCGCTCAGCACTTCGATGGGGAGAAAGAACTCCATCTCGACCAAACGCTGACTAGGCGCTTTGTCTCGCAGGCGCAGCGCTTTGCCATCCAGCGGCGTCTCCAGCACAGTATCAATTAAGCGTTGCAGTACGGGTAACCAATCACTATCAATCTGCTCTTGCGCCATCAGCTCTGAGATGACTTGGGTATTGTGCTCTGATGTGGCTGGCTCGGTAAACTCCACCTCTTCAAACAGGGCATGCAAAAACGTCCCCGGACGGGCGCCGCGAGGGAAGTTAAAAATATTTTTCTCCACTTCCAGCACCGCGCTCTCATCTCGTTCTCCCGACGAGTCAATATCAAAGCCGCTGAGTTCCAAACTCGCATCGTACTCACTGTGCTGCGATCCTTGTTTGACCAAGGCAGAATAGCTGGTCATGCGCCACAGACGATCAATCGGCGTGTGCAGCTCTCGCGCCGCGAGCGCACCGACGGGCTGTGCACTGGGCTGAAACTTTTCCTCCGGCAGCGGCAACGGCGCGCAAACTTCGACGCACGCCAGCACCGCTTTTTGCTGCAACAGCGCCGCAGTGAGATCGGCAATACCGCCCTGTTGACCATTTTGCAACAGATAGCCCATGGCACTTTGATGTACCCCTGTCGGCTCTTTGGTCGAGCGACCATTGCGCAGCGGCGCGCTACCGATGAAACAGCCATACACGGCGCGGGTCAGCGCCACGTAGATCAGGCGCAAATCTTCGGCCAAGCGCTCTTTGTCTGCCTGCTTTAACGCCGCTTCGTGGCGGGTGATATCCAACACCGTAGTGTCACTGTGCGCGTCGTAATATTTCGCTTCACTCGCCTCTCGGGCCGCAAAAACAAACGGCAGAAACACCAGATCGTATTCCAACCCTTTCGATTTGTGGATGGTGACGATCTGCACTAAATTCCGCTCCGATTCCAAGCGCTGGACCTGCTCTTCACTGCCGCCCATGCCCATTTGTGCATCGCTGATCGCCTGTGCCAACCAGCGCAGCAAGCCGTGGTCACTGTCGAGCTCACCACTGGCTTGCTGTAACAGCTCACCAATGTGCATCAGGTCAGTTAGTACTCGCTCACCGTTCTCTTCACCGAGTAGGCGCTCTGCGACGTGGCGCTTAGCCATCACCGAACGCAGCATAGGCAGCACGCCACGTTGCTGCCACAGGCGACGGTACTCGCGAAACTCATTCAACGCCGTATCCCAAGCCAGCTCGTCATTGTTGAGCGCATCAAGCGTGGAGGCGTCTAAAGCAAACAGCTCAGACGCCAACGAAGCGCGCAGCGCGCGATCGTTGTCTGGGGTTAACACCGCTTGCAAAAGACGCTGGATGTCCTGCGCAACCGGGCTAAGAAAAACGCTGTCACGATTGGAGAGATAGACACTGGCGATGCCTTGCTCTGCCAATGCTTTTTTGATCAAACGTCCTTCACTCCCGGTTCTGACCAGCACCGCAATATTGCCCGGCAAAATGGCTTTTCGCTCCTCTCCGCGCTGCAGCCACGCATGGCCTTGTTGCGACTGACTGAGCACTTGCTGAATTTGACTCGCGCTCGACGCGGCCATCACTTGCTGGTACTCGCCTTTGCTAACCGGGCCTTGCTGCGCCTCTTGTAACCAATAAGTGAGCGCAGGTTGCTTTTGACCACCCATGATCCAAAAGCGATGTTCCGCCCCTGGACTAGCGCTAACAGGCAAAAAAGGAATGTCTTGATCGTAGATAAACGGGCTATCCGGCCGTTGGAATACCTGATTAACCGCCTGCACCATCTCGGCACTCGATCGCCAGTTGGTACCAAGCGTATAGTGAGCACTCACTTGATTCCGCGCTTTGATGTAGGTGAAGATGTCTGCGCCGCGAAAGCCGTAAATGGCCTGCTTGGGATCGCCAATCATAAACAGACCGCACTCGGGATGGTTGAGATAGATACGGCTGAAAATGCTGTATTGCAGCGGGTCGGTGTCCTGAAATTCGTCAATCATCGCCACCGGATAGAGGGTGCGAATTCGGCTGCCGAGCAAATCTTGTTCATCATTATCGATTGCTGCGGATAGCTGGGTGAGCAAGTCATCAAAAGAGAGCCACTGCTTCTGCATTTTGGCTTTCGCCAGCCAAGTGCGGCACTGCGCAATCGCATGAGCCAGCAGCGGCGCTTTTAAACTGATCGGCTGAGCAAGAAAGGCATCAATAGCGAGAAAAATTTCATGCTCGGGCACGACGCCCTGCGGCGTTTTCTCTGCCAGTTCGGTCTGTGAGAACTTGGCCAACTTGTCTGGAAAATCGTAGCTGCTGGTTTCACTCTCCGCCCACTGATTGACGGCGGCAAGCCATTCAGGCAGCGACTTTTTACTGTAACTGCGTTTATTGACATCGGACGCCGAAATCAAAGGCATGAGGTCGTCTTGCACCGCGCGCCAACGCGCTTTTAAATCGGCGATTTTTTCTAGATTGGCTTGATGCAATTCGGCCAAGCTGCCAGTCATCGGCGCGACTGTCAGTTTGAGCGACGCGCCCGTTAAGTAGCGGCCAATCTCGGCGAGCAGTGCCGCTGGCGAGCTCCACAATTGGCGCACTTCCGCGGCCAAAGCCTGCGGTAAAGGATAGAAATTGCGTCGCCAGTAATCGGCGACCACCTGCGCTTTGAGCTGACTTTCATCGGTAACGAACTCATTGTTGAAACGACTACCAGACTCAAACGCGTTTTGCGACAACATGCGCTGACAAAAACCGTGAATGGTATACACCGCGGCCTCGTCCATTTGCCGTTCTGCTTGCAACAAGATCTGCGCGGCCTGACGATGATCGTCAATCTCGGCCAACAGCGGCTTGATCACCGCATCATCACTTTGCCCACGGGCAAACGCCAATCTTGCGGCATGAATACGCGCGCGGATGCGATCACGCAGTTCGGCCGTGGCCGCTTCGGTAAAAGTCACCACCAGAATTTGATCGACGGTTAACGGCACGCGGTGGCGGGTATCGTCACTGCCGTGACCGAGCAGCAAGCGCAAATAGAGGCCCGCGATGGTGAAGGTTTTGCCCGTTCCGGCAGACGCTTCAATCAAGCGCGCGCCATGCAAGGGAAACTGCATGGTGTGCAAAGGAATGGCGACAGGCGTGTCAGTCATCGGCGTAATATCTCCGGATTATCTGCTAATCGAACTGTGATCAAACATCAAAAATTCTATGAATATATGCAAAGTGTATAAATATTAGGATGTTGTGAGATCTCTCTCACGGAACCTCTGCACTGCTCTGGTTAGTATGCGCCTCACGAGCTCTGCCGTACTGTTAACGGTATTCTCCATCGAATCGTGGTCCCTCTGACCTCGTGGCCGTACAGCGAACGCCCTACACCAATAATGATTTTCTGGCGGCCACTCTACTCTTGCACTTCTCATCATCACCCGCACTGTCAAGACGCATCCTCACCGTCAACTACACTGAGCCTTGCTCCTTGCAACACTAAACTACTGAGCAGACGAACTTCATGCGCCAGCGTTTCGTTCCACTGCGGCCAGATGCGCGCAATATAGACATCACTGCCCTCACCCGCGCCTAAAAAGCCATCGTTAAAGGTATCGGCCATTTTTTTGTGGGCTTTTTCTTGGTCATCAACCCACTGGCCGCGGTTAAAACCGGCTTCAATCGCCGCCAAGGCGGTGTGCGGGAAATAGGCTAAGGGGCGATTCATCCCTTCGACAAACAGACGCACCAGCTCGGCAAGCAAGGCTTTGGCTTGCTCTGGTTGATCCTGCGCCGGGTAGATAAGATGCTGTACGCCCTCTTTGCGATCGTAACCAATCAGGTGTGTCGGCTGAGCCAAACCACTGGCGGACATCGCTAAATGATCTATCCAGCCAGCCAAATAATCCTGCGCGCGGATCCGCCCACTGCGGTAACGTATCAAACCACATTGATAGTGACGTGTTAACCAGCCCGTTAAGCGGATCGGCTTGCCTTCGCCCAGCAGATCAAAAGTCAAATCGATTTCGATGTCTTCTTGCTCACGTACTGCGAGAAAGGTCAATTTGTCCACCAGCGCTTCTGCTTGAGCACGGTTAGCGGCAAACTCGATTTCACCAAAAGCGCCAACGGGCAAATGGCCGCTAGCTCGCTGCTGTTGTAAAAACTGTTCAATCACTGCTTGTGGATCTTGCTGAGCCACACGAGCTTCAAGCAAGCGGTCAAGGAGCTCATCACGCAATTGAAAGCTGCTTAGCCCGTCGAGAGTGAAAGGCTCATCATCTTCCATCACCGGTAGCGGCGGTTCAAACAGGACTTTTAAGCGACGATTGAAAAAGTACTGGACCGGCAAGCGCCAGAAACGTTGCAGCTCAACCAGATCCAGCTCATACGGAAAACTTATCCCCAACCAATAATCATCCAATGCACGTAAAAATGCGCCGCGGCTTTGATTGAGTGAAGTTTGGCTTTGCAACTGCGCGGCCGGGATCCACTCTTTGGCGTAGCTGCTCATCTCACCTTGAAATGCGCTAGGGCTGAACGGCACCAAAGGATGATGAGTTTGTAAACTGCGCACCAAACGCTCACCGGAAGCATCCACCGCCAGCGCTTCATCGCCCGCCAAACAGTAGTTTTGCTGGCAATATTCCAGCAGTTCAGAGACCAGCACCGAAGGCACCCGCTCGCTATTATCTTGCACCGAGCGCCCCACATAGCTGATGTACAGCGTCTGCTGCGCAGAGAGCAAGGCTTCGAGGAACAGATAACGGTCGTCATCGCGGCGTGAGCGATCGCCCGGCCGAGCGCGGCCGTTCATCAGGTCAAAGCCTTCCGGCGGCACCGTGCGCGGATAAACGCCATCGTTCATGCCGAGCAAACAAACGGTGCGAAACGGGATAGAACGCATCGGCATGAGAGTACAAAAGTTGACTTGTCCGGCGAGAAAACGTTGGCTGACCCGCGTGCCCGACAGTTTGTTGTGCAAGTATTCACTCACTACCGCCGGAGACAAGTCCGCGCTAAATGCGGCGTCACTCAACTGCTCTTTCAGTTGCGTTAAGGTGTCACGGATCGACTTAAGCGCCATTTCTCCATCCAGATCGACCTGAAAGAAATCATCCAGCAAAGCATTCAAAGCGTCACGCCAGCCATCCACTTGGAGGTTTTGCGCTAATTTGCTGCGATATTCGCTAATTTTTTGAATAAAATGGCTCAGTTTTCCTGCCAGCTCAGCACCCATTCCTTGCACCTCGTTGTAAGGTGCAATCAGCCCGCTACGCGATTGAAATAAGCCCGCCGTGTCGGCCATGGCATAACCGAGCAACATGCGACGAATACCAAACTGCCAGGTATTTTGCTCGGTTTGCGGCAGTTCGAACTCACCGCCCGTATGCTCATCCAGCCCCCAGCGAATGCCGGACGCTTCGACCCACTGCTTGGCTTGCAGAAAATCCTCATCACTGAGTGCGAAACGGCGCAAAATCGCCGGCGTTTCCAGAAGTTCGAGCAGTTCTGAGGCTAAACAGCGCGCTTGAGGTAAGTTCAGCAACTGTAGAAAAGCGCTCAAAATCGGGCTTTCCTGCGCGGCGCTGCGGTCTGAAATCGAGTACGGAATGAAACGCTCGCCCGGCGCGTTACCAAACACCGCCTGAATAGCCGGGCTGTAGGCGTTGATGTCGGCCACCATGACGATAATGTCGCGCGGTTTTAGACTGGGATCAGCGTCAAACATCGCCAGCAAACGGTCGTGCAGCACTTCCACTTCCCGCATAGGGCTGTGGCAAACGTGCAGTGACAATGACTGATCACCCAGTGAAACCACCTGCTTGTGCCCACTGTAGTCGAGTTGATTGTCATCTTGGTGCTCTTCTAGATTGAGGATGTCCGCTTGCAACTGATGCAGCAGAGTGTCGCGTTCCACCTCAACAAACGCTTCAATTTCATGGGATTCAAGCTGCGAGAGCAGATACAGGTTATCCCGCCCCAGTTTACCCATCGAGGCGAGCAAACTGTTACCAACCATTTGGCTATGCAGTTCATCGGCAAGATTATCTTCAATCGAGCCTTTTAACTGCTCACTTTCACCCAGCGCTTGCGAATGGTCTTGTTGCCACACTAAGTGCTGACGATGCTTGGCCGCCAAGCGAGCGAGAAACTTGCGATCGCGCACGTCTCCCCAGTAGTAACGACAAGGGTTGGTGAACATCAGATGCACATCGATATGCTCTCCAAGCGCTTTCAGCGCATCGAGATAGCGCGGCGGCAGAGACGAAATACCAAACACAAACAGCCGCTCGGGCAGTTGTTCAAAAGTTGCCGATGACGCTTGCAGAGCGTGAATAAAGTCTTGATAGAGGTTGGCGCGATGATAGGGCGATTGCCCTAACGCCAAGGTGTGCTGATAAAGCGCCTGCCAAAGCGGCGCCTGCCAAGGGTGCTCATCCGCAATTTCCGCCACCGCTTGCCCTGTCTCCCACTTGGCGATCCACTCGGGTCGATAGACCAAGTAACCATCGAAAATATCGGCGATTTTCTCGGCCAGCTGGTAGAGCCGACTATGGTCCTCATCTTGCTGTAAATAACGTGCTAATGGTTCGAACGCTGCTTGCTCTAGCATGCCCGGTAGCAATTGCATCAACTTCCAGGTCATGGCTTCTTTGTTAAATGCGCTGCGCTTGGGCACATCCGGCAGCACCTTGGTAAACATCTCCCAAATAAACGTCGCGGGCAGAGGAAACTCCATGTTCGCCGCTACGCCAAATTCTTTGGCCAGTTCGATCTTTAGCCACTGCGACATGCCGGGGCTTTGAACCAAGATACGCTCTTGCGTGAACGGGTTTTGCAGCGGCTCTCGGCGGATCAGTTCCACCAATAGAGATTTAAGAACATCAACCTGATTGGAGTGATAAACAGTAAACAAAGTAAGGCTTCCGAGCAGTAAGCGTGACTGAACCTAAGCTTAACATAAGCCTGCAAAATCAAGCACCGCTGTAACTCACTGATTTACTAAATGGTTATAACGCATTCCATACAAATTTCTTTAGCTGTCCAAGTGGACTGTAAAATATTACTGACACAGTGATACAAAGTGTGACATACCCCACAACTATTCCATGTTAAAAAACGCCGTTTTATACTCTTCCGCTTTCCAATCTTGCAGAGGGCCCTTTCGTATGCTGCGTAAACTGTCTGACAACAGCGCTTGGCTAGTCGCTTTTTTTGTCTGCTTTAGCCTGTTTCTGGCTCTGGCTTGCTATTCATTTTTGCTCCCAGCCGATGCACAGCAAACGTTCAGCACTTTGCAAGTGTTCTATCTGATCGCCACTCAACTCGGCTGGCTGGGATTGTTGGCCTTTTTGCTTGTGCTTTTAGCTCTGCCATTGACTTGGTTGCCAACCCAGTGGTTTAGGGGAGGCGTTGTGCTGCTCGCGGCCCTCTTGTTAATCCTTTTGCAAGTGGACATTACCGTCTTTCAGCACTACAAGTTTCACATTAATGGCTTGCTGGTGCGTATGTTTGTCGACAGTGGCAGCGAAGTGTTTCATATCTCGTGGCTCAGTTGGGCACTTTTTATCTCCGAAATCGCCGTACTGCTGATCGGCTTAGCCGTGACTGTCTGGCTGACAGGCCGTTTAGCCACACGGAAAAGCAAATATGCGATGGTGGTTGTGTGGTTTGCACTGCTCGTAAGTAGCCAAGCAATCCATGCTTACAAGAATGCCTTGTATGACAACGAAGTGAGCCAGTTCACCAGCAATTGGCCACTGTACTACCCACTCACCGCACGCTCTTGGATTTATCAGCACGGTTGGGTGGATGAAAAAGTGGCCGCCCGCAATCGAGTTGAGCTAAAAAATGTCACTAGCAGTCCATTGCACTACCCGTTGCAACCTGTCGCGGTGACAACGCCAGAGCAGCAGCCAAACGTGCTGTTTATCCTGATTGACGCGTGGCGCTACAGTGATGCAACCGCCGAGATCATGCCAAACGTGAGTCAATTTGCCGAAAAGAGCGCGCAATTTTCCCAGCACATGAGCGGCGGGAACTCAACTCAGGCAGGGATGTTTAGCCTGTTTTATAGTTTACCCGCAACGTACTGGGACAGCGTTTATGCCAGCCAAACCGCGCCCGTCTTTCTCGACGCGCTACAACATTCCGGCTATCGCATGGGGATCTTTGGTTCCGCGTCACTCACCAGCCCTCCACTGTCGCGTACCGTGTTCAAGAATGTGAAAGATTTACGTCTTAAAACACCAGGCGATAGCCAAGTGGAGCGTGACGCGCGTATCACAAATGACTTTCTGCAGTTTGTTCAGCAACCAAACTCTCAGCCGTACTTCGGTTTTCTCTTTTACGATTCAGCCCACGGCACTGAGTTTCCTGAACCTGAAGGGGCGAAATTCACCCCCTACTGGGAACGTGTGGATCATATTCTGCTCAATAACGATTTTGACGCCGAGCTCTACCACAATCGCTACAAAAACTCGCTGTACTACATCGATGGTCTGATTGGCAAGGTGCTGAAAAATATCGATTTAAGTAACACCATCGTAGTACTCACATCAGATCATGGTGAAGAGTTCAACGACAACGGTATGAACTACTGGGGCCACTCTGGTAACTACAGTCAAGCGCAGATCCATGTGCCGCTGTACATTTACACGCCTGACCAACCAGCGGTTCGCTACGATTACCGTACCACCCATTTTGATCTGGTGCCGACCTTGATGGAACGTTTATTCGGTGAGCAAACCGATACCGCTACTTACAGCGTCGGGCATAATTTGTTTGATGACTCAGTCAAGCGTGAGTGGTTTATTGCTGGCAGTTACTACAACTATGCACTGGTGGGGCAAGAGATCATGATGGTGGTTAATCCGGCAGGTAATGCCAAACAGTTGAACAGCCAACTGAGTGTGGTCCGGGAAGAAAAAATCCCGCCGAGTGTGATTCAACAATCGCTCGACGAAATGTCGCGCTTTTTCGCGAAAAAAAGCTAATACCAAGCCCGGCTTCCCGCCGGGCTTACTACTTTAGCACTGTCTTACTTGAGCCTGCTGCATCTTGGGCAAAATGAGCAAGTTATAACCGTATTGCATCGCCACATAGCCAACCACTAAGGTGGCGACAATAAGTTCTAAGCTCGCTAGCCACTGCACCTGCGCCACATATTCCGCGCTGATATCGACCGTTTTCATCCAAGCCGCCATTTTAAACAGCGCGGTCGAACCAATCACCATCGGAAAGGTAAACGCCGCATAACCAGGGCTAAAAGGCAGTCGCAACAAGGTAAAAAACGCCAGATAGATGATGGCCGTCATCAACACTGCAATGCCAAACAGCAGCGCCACAATCACAGGCGAAGGATGCGCGGTGACGGTCAAATAGCCAGCCAAAGAGAGACTCGCCGGCGCGGCCAGAATCGCCATGGTGGGTTTGGCGGCATCGGGCACTTCATGGGTAAACATGAAACGGTAGATCATGATGGGTAGCATCACCGCATAGGCAATCATGCCAAAGAGCAAAGCACCGTGCGCAACAGGCGCCAATACAGGGTTACCGGAGAAAGAGACATCCGCGACGATAATGCCAACCGGAGGCACAAACCAACTGGGCACCATGTGGTGAAGTTCAAACTCTTTTGCACGGTGATAAACAAAACTCAGCAAAAATACGATGTGTAGCGCAACCGCCACAGACCACATAACATCCCCAGCGATAGGGAAGAAATGCCCTAGCGAATTCGACACCACCATGGTCGCCATGGCAAAAGTCGGCACCACACTGCCCACAACGGGGTGTGCCAAATCTTGTCTCAGCAAATGGCGATGAAAAAGGAATTTTACCGCTAGGATCAACAGCAAGACACTGGCAAGCGCTGCGCTAAGCCACTGTCCGTAGCCATGGAGTTCGGCGAAGTTTTCCCAGCACCAACCCAAACTGGCAATTCCTAGCGCCAAGCCAGCCATCGGCGTCGGAGCACCCATCACTTTTGCTTTTGTTGCTTGAATCATCATGACCTCGACCTACTGTTTTTAGGAAACAAGCTCATTTTAAACTTGCGTCATGTTTAAAGATATCTAATTATTTATAACTAACGTTCAACTAAATTAAACAAGCATGGCCAGCCACATTTCACTGCGACAACTGAAAGTTTTCATCACCATCACGCAGCATCATACCTTGACGGCGGCATCCGAAAGTCTGTTCCTTTCCAAAGCTGCGGTTAGCATGGCGCTCTCTGAACTGGAGAAACAGATCGGCCACGCGCTGTTTGACCGAGTGAACAACCGTTTAATTCTCAATCAAGAAGGGCAAAAGCTCTTACCTTTAGCCGACGAACTGCTCAACCGCGCTCGAGATATCGAAAGCCTGTTTGATGGTGACGCGAGCTTATCCGGCCAGTTACGCATCGGTGCCAGTGACACCATCGGCAACCAAGTGGCCCCTTATCTACTGCGTGATTTTCGCCGTCAGACCCAGCATCAGTCACAAAGCTTGTTTATTTCCAATTCGGCACAGATCTGCGACAAACTGGTCGACTATGAGCTGGATATTGCGCTGATAGAAGGCAAAACACTGCATCCAGAGTTACATTCCAGCCAGTTTAGCCAAGACGAAATGTGCGTGATCTGCGCTATGGATGCCCCATTCGACGCCAATCAAATCATGACGCTGAGTGAACTGGAAAACAGCGAGTGGATTTTGCGCGAAGCCGGTTCAGGTTCCCGCGAGTTTTTTCTGCGTGTCATCGCGCCGCGTTTAGAACAGTGGCAAGAAGCGTTTCAGCTCAATACGACGGAAGCGCTGATCAACTCTGTTTCCGCGGGTTTGGGATTAGGCTGCCTATCACGCTTGTCCGCCGAGCCTGCTATCCGTGAGGGGCGAGTAAAAATGCTCCACATGCCACTGGATATGAAACGCCGCTTTTGGCTGCTGGTACACAAAGAGAAATACCAAAACCCGCTTCTGCAAGCGTTTATCGCCTTTTGTAAAGAGTGGCAGAACGTGTAAAACGCTGGATTCATCAGCCTCTCATTCTGACAGGCACAATTGGACATTACCGAACAAAAACTGTATAAACAGACAGTAAATTTTCGCAACGACTAACCTAGGGGATTAACCATGGCTGTTATCGTCAAGTACGTGGTAGAACGCAACGGAGAAGAGAAAATGACTTTTACCTCTAAAGCGGATGCTGACGCATACGACAAGATGCTCGATATGGCAGACGAGCTTTTCGAACTACTGGGTAAAAGTGACCTTCTAGAAGATGAAGGCAAGCAGGAAGATCTGGCGATGTTCCTTGCACAGAACAAAGAAGAGCTCCTCTACGCTCTGGGTGCAAAACGTCGCCCAGCGCCAAAGAAAGAGAAAAAGCTCACTGCTGTGGATGAACCATCAGCAGAAGAGTCCGCTGAAGACGCAGCTTAAACTCTGATCACGCCTCCAAGAAACCGTCGCGCCAGTGGCGGTTTTTTATTGGCTGTACGACACAATTTCTCATCAAAGAAATTTCTCGTGAAAGCAATTTCTCGTTAAAGAAATATATCGCTAAAAAGACAAAAGGTATCCACTGACGGACTTTCTCCCCGCTAGACCTTTAAGTTCGTTTTTTGTCTCTTTATGATGAACTCAACCTTATTCATGCTCTTCAGTGAACAGACGAGCACCAAGATTCAACAGATGGAGATCTCCTATGGCTTACTTTTCCCTAGCCTTTGGCACGGCGACTAAAAACCGCGATGGCAAAATTATCGAAGCGTTTTTTCCTCATCCAGTTTTAAACCCAAGCGAAGCACTGGTTGACGCACTGGCTGTAGTAGCTGGATACGAGCAAGGCAACCAAGCCATTGAGATCTCTGCTGCGCAAAGTGCCGAGCTTGCTAGCGCGTTTGAGAAAAACGGCGATGCGGCCAACGCCGCGTTTGCGGCTAAAGCGGCGCAGTCTACCCAGCCGCTGGTACTGGTGATTCTCGCAACAGATGAGCAATCTCAGTCGGTGGCGGAAGGTTTCCTCAAGCTGCAGTTGATTTCGCACCGTTTGATCAAACCACACGGCACCGTACTGGACGGCATTTTTGGCCTGCTGCACAACATCGCCTGGACCAACGAAGGCCCGATCGATCTGCCTGAGCTGGCTGAACGCCAAATCGAAGCGCGCCTTGCAGGCCGCGTATTGACTGTCGATTGCGTCGACAAGTTCCCGAAAATGGTCGATTACATCGTACCAACGGGAGTGCGCATTGCTGACACTTCTCGCGTGCGACTTGGTGCTCATGTGGGCGAAGGCACCACAGTAATGCACGAAGGCTTTATCAACTTTAACGCCGGTACGGCAGGCGTGAGCATGGTTGAAGGCCGTATTTCTGCTGGCGTGGTGGTCGGAAACGGCTCAGACATCGGCGGCGGCGCGTCTATCATGGGCACGCTCTCTGGGGGCGGTAAAGTGGTGGTATCGATTGGCGAGAACTCACTGCTTGGTGCAAACGCAGGTCTTGGTTTCCCGCTGGGCGATCGCTGCACAGTGGAGTCCGGTTTGTATGTCACCGCAGGTTCGAAAGTGCGCATGCTAGACTCAAGCGGTCAAGAAGTCGAAATGGTTAAAGCGCGCGATCTGGCTGGTGTCTCTGATCTGCTGTTCCGCCGCAACTCAGTGACAGGACAAATCGAGTGTCTTGCCAACAAAACCGCGGTGGAACTCAACAGCGAACTGCACAAAAATAACTAAGCTAAAACATTACTGAGCACGCAGAGCACCTTTGCCGACAGCTCCGTTGGTTTGACCATTCAGGCGATAGCACAGGCTGTCGCCTTTTATTTTACCAACAGATCCCGATTTCGCTGCTTAAACACTCGACTTCGAACCTTCTTTTAAACTCCATTTGGTATGACCAGTCAGACTACCCGTCGCTGGCTATTTAAGCGAACAGCCAACATGCTGCGCACTCATCTCACATTTCCCTAACCTAGCTCTGCTTACCTAGTTAATAAAATGTAAGATTCTCTGATACTTAACGAGAATATACCGCTTCGACATCTCAAGTACATGGCTGACTGTCTATGAAAACGATGCCTTCAATCGCCTGTTGCGCGAAAAATGTTCAAACAATGACTTATTTAACAAAAAAGATACGTATCATTAATAAAATTATGCTCGAACGCTCAATTTGATTGATTGTTTGTTTTCGCAATCGTTTAAATGTGCAAAATAACCGCTGTGCATGTGGTTTATAAAAATAAGCACGCCGACTGTGGAACATAAAGGACTCTTACCATGACAAACAAAAAAACAACTCTCTTCGGAGAGTGCCTGGCCGAATTCATCGGTACAGGTCTACTAATCTTTTTCGGTGTTGGCTGCGTTGCCGCGCTGGTTCTTGCCGGTGCTCAATTTGGTCAATGGGAAATCAGCATTGTGTGGGGCTTTGGGGTCACCATCGCTATCTACTGCACCGCAGGGGTATCGGGTGCGCACATCAACCCTGCGGTGACCATCGCACTGGCTGCTTTCCACGGCTTCGACAAAGCGAAAGTCGTGCCTTACATCATCGCTCAACTGCTTGGCGCATTTTGCTCTGCGGCGCTGGTTTACAGCCTGTACAGCAACCTCTTCACTGACTACGAAACTGGCACACAACCTGATCCGTGGTAGCAAAGAAGGCTTGGCAACGGCTGGCATCTTCTCCACTTACCCACACGCTTCACTCTCTTTCCTTGGCGCTTTTGCGGTGGAATTTGTGATTACTGCGGTACTGATGTTTGCCATTTTGGCACTAGGCGATGAACACAACGGCGCTTCTCGCGGTGCGATGAACCCACTATTGATCGGCATTTTGATTGCGGTCATCGGTGGCTCACTTGGCCCACTAACCGGTTTTGCCATGAACCCGGCTCGTGACTTCGGACCAAAACTGTTTGCTTACTTTGCAGGCTGGGATTATGCCCTCACTGGTGCGAAAGACATCCCTTACTTTATCGTGCCAATCCTTGCTCCGATTGCCGGTGCTTGCTTTGGTGGCTGGTTGTATCCAAAAGCAATTGCGGCTTACCTACCTAATGTTGGCCAAGGTTGCACCATCCCGAATCAATGCGATGCTGCTGAAGACGTTGAAGAAGCTCGCGCTTAATAAATTGACTAAAATATAACTAACGAAACGAAAGGATCTTACCATGACTGAGCAGAAGTACATTGTGGCGCTGGACCAAGGCACAACCAGTTCCCGCGCGGTGGTTTTAGACCACGACGCGAATATTGTTTCCGTTTCCCAGCGCGAATTCACTCAGATCTACCCTCAAGCAGGATGGGTAGAGCACGATCCCATGGAAATTTACGCCACCCAGAGCTCAACCTTAGTGGAAGTTTTGGGTAAATCGGGCATTCGCAGCGACCAAGTAGCCGCCATCGGTATCACCAACCAACGTGAAACCACCATTGTATGGAATAAAGAGACAGGCAAACCGGTGTATAACGCGATTGTGTGGCAATGTCGCCGCACCGCCGATATCTGTGAAGATCTGAAAGCACGCGGCTTGGAGAGCTACATCCGTGACAATACAGGCCTAGTGCTCGACCCTTACTTCTCGGGCACTAAGGTGAAGTGGATTCTCGATAACGTGGAGGGCGCGCGCGAAGACGCCGAAGCTGGCAAACTGCTGTTTGGTACCGTCGATACTTGGCTCGTTTGGAAAATGACCCAAGGTCGTGTGCACGTAACCGACTACACCAACGCCTCTCGTACTATGCTATTTAACATCAACGATTTGTGTTGGGATCAGAAGCTTCTAGACGAAATGGGTATTCCAGCCTCAATGATGCCAGAAGTGAAACGCTCTTCTGAAGTCTACGGCCAAACCAACATTGGTGGTAAAGGTGGTACGCGTATTCCAATCGCTGGGATCGCAGGTGACCAACAAGCAGCACTGTACGGACAAATGTGTGTCGAAGCGGGGCAAGCGAAAAACACCTACGGTACTGGCTGCTTCTTGCTGATGAACACGGGCAAAGAGAAAGTGGCGTCGCAAAACGGCCTACTGACCACACTGGCTTGTGGCCCACAAGGCGAGCCCGCCTACGCACTGGAAGGCGCGGTATTTATGGGCGGCGCATCGATTCAATGGCTACGCGATGAGCTTAAGCTGATTTCTGATGCGCACGACTCCGAATACTTTGCTACCAAAGTGGACACTTCAAACGGCGTGTATGTGGTGCCTGCCTTTACTGGCCTTGGCGCACCATACTGGGATGCCTATGCTCGCGGTACCATTGTCGGCCTGACTCGCGGCGTGAACGCCAATCACATCATCCGCGCGACACTGGAAGGCATCGCCTACCAAACTCGCGACGTGTTGGATGCGATGCAAGCCGACTCGGGCATCAAGCTCTCAGCGCTACGTGTCGATGGTGGTGCAGTGGCCAACAACTTCTTAATGCAGTTCCAATCGGATGTATTGGATACCGAAGTACACCGTCCGAAAGTGACCGAAGTAACCGCACTTGGCGCGGCATACCTTGCTGGACTTGCCGTGGGTTACTGGAACAGCATTGATGAGCTGAAGAACAAAGCAGAAATCGATCGCTCTTTCCTTCCTCATCACGACGAAGAGAAACGCAACCGCCGCTACAAAGGCTGGAAGCGTGCCGTTAAGTGTGCGCAAACTTGGTCTGAAATGCGCGATCTCGAAGATTAATTCTTACCTCCCCCTCTGTTTGGGCGCCTTCATGGCGCCCTTTTTTGTTGTTTCAGCCGATTTCTTGATGTTGGTTGCTTCTATGAATGCGTTATTTAGCGCACAATAGCCCGAGTGATTATTTTCGAATGCCAGCATTTCTAACCCTTAAGGACTAAGCTGGTTAGAGGCATCAGGGAGACAAAGTGAAGCAGATACCAAGACATCAACAAATCATTGAAATGGTGAAAAAGCAGGGATATGTCAGCACCGAGGAGCTGGTCGAGAAATTTAATGTTAGCCCGCAGACCATTCGCCGTGATCTGAACGAACTTGCCGACGAGAATAAAATCCGCCGCTACCATGGTGGTGCAACCATTCCGCTCAGCTCAGAAAACACCTCCTACTCGACCCGTAAAAAAGAGCACTTTACCGAGAAAGATCTGATCGCCGAAGAGCTGGCCAAGCACATTCCCGATGGCGCGACGTTGTTTATTGACATCGGAACCACGCCTGAGGCGGTTGCCAAAGCGCTCAACAAAAATCACAAGCAATTGCGCGTCGTTACCAACAACATCAACGTCGCCAGTATTTTGCTCAGCAATCCAGAGATCAAAGTTATCCTCGCGGGCGGAGAAGTGCGTAACCGGGATGGCGGCATTGTCGGAGAAGCCACGCTGGATTTCATCAAACAGTTCCGCCTCGATTTCGGCATCTTAGGCATCAGTGGCATTGATTATGATGGCTCTCTACTCGATTTCGACTATCACGAAGTGCGCGTTAAGCAAGCCATTATCGAAAACAGCCGCAGTGTGTACTTAGCGGTCGACCACAGCAAATTTGGCCGTAATGCAATGGTGAAACTGGGCAACATTTCGCAAATTAACTTACTGATCACCAATCAGCAGCCTCCCGAAGAGATCAGCGCCATCCTTAAAGAGCATCAAATTCCGTTAGAAATCGCCAGCCACTAATCTACTTTCCTCAAGTTCGCTTTGCGCCTCACCTCTTTGGTGGGGCGTTTCTGTTTTCGCCACCGTAAACACCCAAACGCACGCCTTATCAGCTTCCCTTTCTTCGTTCTTATGCGCAAATCACACAAACGCTCAAAAACGAAAATAAAGGATGATCTCATTCGAAAATTCAGTTAGGCTTCTTTTAGTTTCCAAAATGTTCGTTCGCTCAATATAACAATACAAAAATAGGTCAGCTTCTATGATGAACTCACAACCTCAACAATCTCCAATTCTTGATCTCATTGTCGTTGGCGGTGGGATCAATGGCGCAGGTATCGCCGCCGACGCAGCAGGCCGTGGGCTTAGCGTTGGTTTATACGAAATGAAAGACTTCGCTTCAGCTACCTCGTCAGCCAGTTCGAAACTGATCCACGGTGGTCTGCGCTACCTTGAACACTATGAGTTTCGTTTGGTCTCAGAAGCGCTTGCTGAACGTGAAGTGTTGCTGAAAAAAGCGCCGCACATCGCCTTTCCGATGCGCTTTCGTTTACCACATCGCTCCTATCTACGCCCAGCATGGATGATTCGCTGTGGGCTATTTTTGTATGACCACCTTGGCAAACGCACAACGTTACCAAGCAGTGAAAAGGTCAATCTGGCGCAGACAGGCCTTCTCAAAGAAGAGATGAAAGTGGGCTTTGAGTACTCCGATTGCTGGGTGGATGATGCCAGACTCACACTCTTAAATGCTCTTTCCGCACAGCAAAATGGCGCGGAAGTGCGCAACTATTGCAAAGTGGAAAAAGCCGAACGCACGGAAGGGATGTGGAAAGTCACGCTGCAAGATCAGCACACCGGCGAGCGTTTTGAGCGCATGGCGCGTGCGTTGATCAATGCGGCTGGCCCTTGGGTAAAAGCGTTTTACGATCAAAGCTTGGATACACCATCACCGCGCAATATTCGTTTGATCAAAGGCTCACACATCGTGGTACCGCGCGTGCATCCTGATCCTCAGGCGTATATTTTGCAAAACAACGATGGCCGGATCGTTTTTGTTATCCCTTACCTAGACAAGTTCTCAATTGTCGGCACCACCGATGTGGAATACAAAGGCGACCCGCGCGAAGTGGCCATCTCCGAACAAGAGATCGAATACTTGATTGATATCGTCAATCAGCACTTTATCCACCAGCTTGAGCGTAAAGACGTCGTGTGGACATACAGCGGCGTGCGCCCTTTGTGCGATGATGAGTCGGACTCACCGCAAGCCATTACCCGCGACTACACTATCGAGCTTGAGCAAGAGTTAGACCAAGCGCCGCTGCTCTCCATCTTTGGGGGTAAACTGACCACGTACCGCAAACTGGCAGAATCGGCAATGCGCAAATTAGCGCCCTACTTTAGCGAGATGGGTCAGGCATGGACCGCCAACCAAGCCCTGCCGGGCGGGCACTTCAGTTGTACACGTGAGCAACTCGCCACGTTACTGACCCAGCAGCACGCATGGCTTACCCCTGCTTTGGCACAACGCTACGTAGCGCAATTTGGTAGCGATGCTCGAGCGCTGCTGCAAAATGTCACTCAAGAGAGTGACATGGGTACGCAGTTTGCCGAGGGTGTCTACCAAAAAGAGATCGATTATATGCTGAACCATGAGTTTGCCCGTTGCGCAGACGATGTACTGTGGCGACGTACTAAACTTGGCCTTTATCTTACCCCTGAGCAGGTCGATGAACTCACACGCTACATTAAGCAGCAAGTAGAAAGCACTCAGCCAGCACCACTTAAAGCGGTCTGTTAAACCTAAGCTCTCTGTTTCTTAGCAAACAACACTGGCGTCATGGCAGTAAGTCGCGTACTTTGAACACTGCCATTTTTTAGGAAACAGAGAGCCTATCCATGGGATTTATCATTGATCACTGGGATTTCAATTCCGCCCCGGCGAATCAGCCAAATAACAATCAACCGCGCATGCAAGCAGGTCACTGGTATCATTGTGAACGCCACCATCCTGATATCCGCCACTGGCTAATCGACAATCAAGTGCCCCTCAGCACCATCAACCACCTTTTAGCAGACGAAACTCGGCCCTCTTTTCATCGCTATGATGATGAGAGCTTCATGCTGATCCTGCGTGGTGTGAACATGAATGAAAACGCCACCCCAGAAGACATGCTAAGTGTGCGTATTCTCTATTTTAATGGCTGCTTAATCTCTACACGTAAAATCTCCTCCAAAGCCATTTCCGAGATCCGTGAAACGCTCTTGCAACATAAAGGGCCGCAAACACTCGGCGATCTGCTGCTCGCCATTATTGATGGCTTGACGGGGAAAATGCAGAGCTATCTGCAAACGATCGAAGATCAAATCGAACGCTTTGAGTTGGACACCGAGCAGATTGGCGATGTGATTGAGGTGCAGAAATCGCTCCTGAGCGTTAAACGCTTCATTCGCCCACAGCAATACGCGATTGCCGACTTCGCCATGTCTGAACTCAATCTTTTACAAAACAAAACACTGCTGATTAATTACGCGCTCAGTAACATCACGCGTATTAATGAAACTATCGATTTCTACTTAGATGAGCTGCAACTGTTGAAAGAACAAATTCAACAGTTGCGCGAAGACAAGATCAGCCGCAACAGCTACTTATTTACCTTGATTGCCAGTATTTTCCTGCCGACCAGTTTTTTAACGGGATTGCTGGGCATCAACATCGGTGGTATCCCGGGTGTGGAATCCCCGGTTGCCTTTATGTGGTTTTGCATTGGTTTAGTGGTAATTTTTGCCGCTGAAGTGCTGCTACTCAAACGGCTCAAATTTTGGTGACCATTGCCACTATTATCGAGGTACACGGCCTGGTTTGATCACCACGCAAGCCGTGTGTTTCTGCTTGCCAAAACCAATGATCTGCGACAACGCCTTTTTACTCACCGTCACATGTGCCGAGGCTATGACATCTTGCTCAGACTCGGCATGCGGATCGTGAATAAAGAAAAAGCGCTCGCTCATACCGCTCAACAGCACCCAGTGCGGCTCCTTACTACCATTAAAGCGGTAGGTGCTGATCAGCAGCAGCACGCTCGCCCCTTCGCTGACCCACTGCTCCAATTGCATTTGGGTTGGCGGCGCTTCAATCATGCTGACGTCAAACTCTTGCAACTGTTGGCAGAAATCTTGATGGACGATTTCAATCACTTGCTTTTTGTTTTCATCTCGCACGCTGTCGATAAACGGAGTCGATTTGGCATGACTCCACAGCTCGACATGGTAACCACGTCGCGCCGCAGCAAGCGCCAAACCGTGGCCACTGCAACCGCCGTGCCCAGCGGCCATGAAAATGGTTGTCGCTTCACGCCACAGTTGTAACTCCTCTTTTCTTGACGGCGTAAACTCCGGAGTGTGATGTGCAAAAGCCATCAGCAAACAGGCCGCGCCACAAGTAAACGGCGTAGTCTGCACGTATAAAGGCATCGGCAGTAACGTTTTCGGCCCATAGTGCGCCAGCCGCTTTTGCATGCGGATGCCATCACACAAATCATCATAATAATGAATCAGTAATTTAAAGGTTTTGTAACCCAATTTTTGGTACAAATTTATTGCGGCTGTATTGTCTTCGCGAACCTCAAGGCGTAATGTAGTGAAACCCTGTTCAATGGCCGAACGCTCACATAGTTCAATCAAAGACTGAGCAATCTTCTGCCCACGAAACTCAGGTCTTACAGCAATCGAATACAATCTTGATAGTTGTGTTCCTTGATGAAACAGTAACAGCGCATAGCCTGCTAACTGTTGGCCACTATCCGCAACCAGCAGTACGGCATGGTCAGATTGGATAAAACGTTTCATTTGTCTCGGTGCAATTCTGTCACCCGTGAAAAGTTCTTTTTCCAGCTTGTTCAACGCATCAAGATCGGTCATTTTCGCGACACGAAAATCCATTTGGCACCTTCGGGAATGAGTAAGAAAGCTTCCTCATCATAGCTCGTTTATTAAGGAAAAAAAGAGATGGCAAATCTTTTAATTGTGACTGACCAAACCAGTGATTGGCAGCAGTATTTTCCATCCGAACAAGTGGTCAATGTTGCCCAATATTTAGACAGTGAATGGCAACACAATCAGCGCAGTGTACAGGTGGTTAACCTGTGCCGAGATTACAGTTACATGAGCAGTGGCTACTACTGTTCACTGATGGCAGGCGCACGTGGACATCGCGTCATCCCGACCGTTACCGCCATCAACGACATTACCCAACCATTATTGATCTCCTCCGGTTTTCTTCGCCTTCATCGTCTACCGAAAGATCAAGATGAGATCGCGTGCAAGATCTACTTTGGCCGCACAGAGCAAAAGGGGCTAGAAAAGTTGGCCAGACGCCTGTTTGAACAGTTTATGGTGCCGGTGATTGAGCTGAAAATGACCCGCAATCAGCACAACTGGCAAATCGACTCAGTGCAGCCTTTCCCATTCCAAGATCTTGAAGAACAAGAGGAAAACTTCTTTATCGAGTCGCTAGAGATGTTCTCCAACAAAGTATGGCGCAAACCCAAGCAAGAGAAAAAATATCGCTACGATATCGCAATGCTGGTCGATGAAGAAGAGAAAATGCCCCCGTCAGACCCTTCCGCGCTCAAGCGCTTTAAGCGTGCCGCGGCACGTTTAGGGATGAATTTGGAAACCATTTCTCGTGATGAAATTTCGCGCCTTGGCGAGTTCGATGGCCTATTTATCCGCGCGACCACCAATATCAGCAACTATACCTACCGCTTTGCTAAAACGGCCGAGAAACTAGGACTGGTGGTGATGGACGACTCCGAGTCGATCATGAAGTGCACCAACAAGGTCTTTCTCACTGAGCTTCTGAAAAACAACAAAGTACCCGCGCCAGCCAGCGTGATTTTGAAAAACTTTGACCCGGAGTGGAAAAGCGATCTACTCAGCGAACTAACCTTTCCCATGGTACTGAAAATTCCAGATGGCGCATTTTCACGTGGTGTGGTGAAAGTGCGTAATGATGAAGAGCTGGAAAAAGAAGCGGCGGCGTTGTTTGAAAAGAGCGAGTTGATTTTGGCACAAGCCTTTATGCCAACCGACTTTGACTGGCGCGTTGGAATTTTGAACCGCCAAGCGATCTTTGGCTGTAAATACATGATGAGCCGTGGTCACTGGCAGATTTATCAGCATCACAACAGTGGCCGCGTCTCTTCCGGTGGCTTTGAAACGCTGGATCTAAAACAAGTGCCGAAAAATGTGGTGGATGTGGCGCTCAAAGCGGCCAACTTGATCGGTAATGGCCTTTACGGCGTGGATCTCAAAGAGATTGATGGCCAAGTGTACGTGATTGAAGTCAATGACAACCCGAGCATCGATCATCATGTCGAAGACGCCTTCCTCGGTGATTTACTTTACGATCGCATCATGACCGAATTCTTGCGCCGTATTCAGATGCGCGGTTTCTAATCTTACACAACAAGCTCTGCGAACAACTAAGCCACTCGCCACGAGTGGCTTAGTTTTTTCTATCATCCCGGATGTCCATCCACCCTTGGCGTGAGTAACATCTTGCCAAACTTAACCACAAACAAGGTAAAAGCGATAACCCACAGCGCCGCACTCAAGTTTACC
The DNA here is from genome assembly GCF_009763805.1 of Vibrio cidicii. NCBI lineage: Bacteria > Pseudomonadati > Pseudomonadota > Gammaproteobacteria > Vibrionales > Vibrionaceae > Vibrio > Vibrio cidicii. Next base: position 2,141,540 of record NZ_CP046804.1, read on the forward strand.
CACACAAACAGATGTTCAGGAAAAGCGATCACCCCCAAGCTGCGCACGCAAGCCGCCAACAAGATGGAGAAAAAAGCGACGCGCAGATTAGGCCCTTTGTATATCATCCGCCCCGTGTGCCCCATTGTTACGCGCGCAATCATCGCCAAGATCAAGCCGCCCAGCGCACCGATGGCGAACAGATGCAGCAAATTATGCGTTGCCAACGGAGTGTGCCAAATACCTCGCAAGATCAAGCTAAGCGGCAGACACAAATACGCGCCGTGTAGTGACCAAACCAACGGCTCGCTCAATGTTCGCCATGGTTGCCAACGGCAAAAACGAACCAGTTGAGCAACCCCTGTAAACAGCATCAGCGCCGGACCGATTTGCAGAAAAGTGACCGGGAAAAAGCTGAGAACAAACAGCAAAACCAGTGGCAAGTTTGCCAGCCAATCTAACCAAACTAAAGTCGGCGCTTTTTCAAAGTTAAAACGACGAGCAGTAAAAAACGGGATAACGCGGCCACCCATGACCGAAAGGAGTAAGGTAAACCACCACAACATCGCCTGCCACACTGCAGAGGCACTAAAAGGCGGCATGCCTTTTATGGTGGCGTAACTGGCAAAATTGGCCGCTATCGCCAACAGAAAAAGGGGCACGAAAAACAGGTTGCGCCAACCTTTCGCTTTTACCACACGACTGCCGACTTCATACGCGACTAAAGCAAGGAACAAGGCTTCAATACTGGAGGTCAGCCAAAGTGGCGTGGGTGTCCAGAGCAGAACTCTTGGCAAGATCCAAAGTACCACCAGCCAAGCGAGACGATGGTGTTTGGTGCCATTTGATCCTGTCCAGTTTTGTACTGCGGTGAGTAAAAAGCCAGCGACGATCGCCATGGCAAATCCGAACAGCATTTCGTGGACATGCCACCACAACGCGGGGACTGCCAACCAAGAAGGTTGCCCTTTTTGAAACATCCATACCCAAGCAACAATGGCGACAACTGCATAAATAGAGCCCAGTAGAAAGAAAGGACGAAACCCCAATCTTAACCAAGGTGGGATCGCTTCCTCCACCCGCTTATCCGTAATGTTTAGCATCGCAGCCCCCATAGCTTGATTTGATTTTGCTCGCATGTCCGCAGTGTAACACCAAAAGATGCAAAATAAATACAAGTTTAAAATTATTCTCAGGTGGGTATAAATAGTCTCACCGCGATCACTTTGGGAGCTCTTATGTACATCTTTGGTTATGGTAGTTTGATCAATTCAGCATCGCGCCAATTAACCGGGCAAACAGGCGAAGCAATTCCTGTTATTGCTCATGGCCTAGTGCGCTATTGGGGCAAAGTGGACGAGAGTTATATCCTCTCACCTTTGGTGGTTAACCGTGGCGACAGCCAAGTCAATGGTGTGTTGCTTGAGATTGATGAGCGGGCATTAGCTGAGTTTGATCGAAGAGAGCGCGGTTATCACCGCATTGCCATCAGCGCAGAACAGATAGAAACGGAGCACACTTTTCATCGTGACTATCCAATTTGGGTTTATGTAAAAGAGCGGCCAGAGCCCCCCTGCACTTTAAGCCCTATCATGCAAAGCTATGTCGATACGGTTTTAGCTGGTTGCTTGGAAATCTCAACCGATTTCGCCCGTCATTTTATCGACTACACCGTCGGTTGGCACTTTCCCAAAGAAAACGACCGCGGCGCACCAAAATACGGCAATTTAGCTGGCGTTGAGGAGCATCACTATCCACTGATCGATGCACTGATAACACAAAAGGGAGCATAATGCTCCCTTGGGTCAACCATCAAGTAATCATCAGAACTTGTAACGACCACCGATGTAAAGGGCTGTTAGGTCAACATTAGTGTCGTAGAAACTCTGTGCCAAGAGCGCGGTAACCGCCTTGGATCATCCAACCAGAGTCAAACTCGTAGCCAGCTTCAATACCGTAAGTGAAACCATTGCCACTTTCGCTCTCCAACTTGGCAGAGTTGTAGTTGCTTTTGGTCAGCTCTACTTCAAATTTAGTTGCTGAATAACCCAGTAGAGCCCCTAAATAAAACTTAGTATTAGAAAAATAGTACTTCGGGCGAATATTCAGACCATAGCCTGAAAATGATCCTTCAACATCCGCAGAAACAATCCCACCATTAGTGGTCGTTGCTAGTGCACTACCCAAATTTTTAGAGCCGTAATTGACGTACTCAAACTCAATACCAGTCACGAAATTGTCAGTGATTTTTTTATCGAAACCAATAGAAAATGCAGCCCCGGCATCCAGATCATAAGACTTCGCATTTGCATCGTTGATGGAAACTTCTGTTTTTAGTCCTTCAAGCCCCACATACCAGCCCTGTTTTGGGCCAACGTGAGTTTGTTCGATCTCTTCCGCACCTGCTGTAAATGCAGCACCCATAGCCAATGCCAGAATCGGCAAAATTTTTTTCATTATAATTCCCTTGTATATCATACTGTTAAACAGTAAACCAATCGCGCGGGATTATAATCTTTATTACTTTGTAACCAATTAAAAATCTCATAAAATGAGACCAATTCCATAAAAATGGATGATATATTTATACTTTTGTATACTAATCAACCATCAGATAACTTTCTTGCAAGCATAAGTCGTTACGTGTGCAAACAGTCTTTAGATATGTTTGGCAGATCAAAGAAGTGAAGAGATACAAAGCCCAACACTCAGCATCTCTCTTCTCCTATTCTCAACACCGTTAAATTTTAAAGCGCGTCATTTTTTCATCGAGCTGGCGAGAGAGATCCGCTAATGTTTCACTCTCTTCGGCCAAGAAATTGGCGGCTTGCGACATCTCCATCGCGGCGTCGTTAATCCCACTGACGTTACGATTCATCTCTTCCGCCACGGCACTCTGTTCTTCCGCTGCGGTCGCTATTTGCGTCGCTTTGTCACTCACATGACGAATATGGTCAACGATAAGCTGTAAATCTTCTCCAGCATGCTCTGCCTGTGCAACACTGCTGTCGGCCAAAGAGCGGCTTTTTTGCATCGCATCCACCGCAGCCACAGCAAGTTGCTGTAGAAGATTTATCGTGGTTTGAATTTCATCGGTCGAATGATGAGTACGCCCAGCGAGATTACGCACTTCGTCTGCGACCACGGCAAAGCCTCGTCCTTGTTCACCAGCGCGAGCGGCTTCAATTGCCGCATTAAGAGCCAGAAGGTTGGTTTGTTCAGAAATGCCGCTAATCACACTGGTCACTTCACTGATTTGCATCACGCCTTCTTTGAGTTTGTTGACCTGCTCATTAGCCACATTTAACTCAACAGAAAGTTGGCGAATACTATCGACACTAGAATGCACATCCTTATCACCGAGGTTGGCTTCTTTGGTTGCATCGAGTGTATCGCGCGCCGTATCTTCAGCATGCCCGGCCACATCGGCCACCGTCGCACTCATCTCATTCATCGCAGTCGCCAATTGATTGAGTTGATCGCGCTGACTGACTACCGCTTGGCTGGTCTCTTCCGCTGAAGTAGCAATACGCACCGCGGCATCGGCCACTTCTGACGCTGACTGCACGGATTCATACAGAGCATCCCGAAACCGAGGCAATGCTTTGATTAATATCGTGCGCTAAGCGGCCGAACTCATCTCGACCTTCAACCTTCACGCGAGCGGTTAAATCGCCTTTCGCCACTTGCTTCATGCTTTCGCGAATCGCTTGCAATGGCTCAACCACTGCGCGGGTAATCACGATACCCAAGCCGCTCATCAGCAAGGTGACGATTAAAGTGGCTAGCCCCATTTTCATGATCTGCTGATTGACCGCCGATTCAATGTCATCTAGCAGCATACCCGAACCAATAATCCATCCCCATGGCGCAAAACCTTGTACCACCGAGAGCTTTTCGGCTGGCTGGCCAGCATTATTCTGCCAAGGGTAGATCAATGATCCAGTTCGGCCACTACTGCCTTTTTCTACCATGGTGAACCAAAATTGCCCGTCGCTACCATTGCCCATCTGCTTTCCGACCAGATCATCACGAATGGGATGGACAACGGTGTAGCGGTTTTCATCTATCACAAACAGATAATTTTCGCCGTCAAAGCGTGTATGTTTGATCAATGCTTGCGCTTGTTGCTGCGCTTCTTGTCTCGGTAACGTCTGATTAAGATAAGCTACTTGAGAAAACACACTGCGGATCACCGCATTTAAGCGAGCTTCTCTTTCAAAAATGAGATTTTGTTTGAGTGCATTGGCAGAAATAGCCAGAAGAGAGAGAAATCCCAGTATTCCAACCGCAATAATAATAGTCAGCTTGTAGCTGACTTTGATGTTTCTTAGCTTCAACATGACGTGATACCACCCTAAATCAATCTTGAATAAATGTTGAGACTGATAATTTTGTTATTTTTAGACTCACTTTATTTAGCATGGTCGACGGTTTTTACTTTGCCAGAATAGAAATGCAGATTGTTATTAAGCTCAAAAAATATTATGCAAAACTATGAAATGCACCAAGTGGTTATGCGTCTATTCTAGCCATTTAACCTATTCGATCGAAGCTTTCACCACCCCTCTAAGCCACAGTCCCTTATCACTTTGTGTGGCACTCGAATGCCAAACCAAGGAGATATCGAAATCGGCTACGGCGAGAGGTGGCTGAAACGTCACCAGACCATCATCAAAACCGTTCGCTTTCGCCATACGTTCTGGCACGATGGCGATTAACTCTCGGCCAGCGAGAAGATGGCGAATCGTGAGAAAGTTTCGACTGGCTAAAGAGACACGGCGGCTCAAACCGTATGAAGCTAACGTTTTATCGGTTTGTGTCGTCAAACTGCCATCGGTACTGACCAACGCCTGTTCAAGCGCCGCAAACTTCTCTAACGTCATACTTTGCACATCAATAAGCTTTGGATCGCACAGGCATACATGGCGCTCAGTGTAGAGGTACTGCGCACAAAACTTGCTATCCAGTTGCGGGATCGACCCTATCACCACATCCAACTTTTCTTGTTCCGTTAAGGAGAGATAGTTTTGACGGTTGACATTGACAAAGCTGACTTGCGCGTTAGGTGCTTCCGAACGTATCGCGTCATACAATTGAGACGCGAAGATGAACTCTGCATAGTCGGTCAAACCGATACGGCAAACACCTTCAAACTGTGATGGGCAGAACTCACGCCGAGTCAAAAGCTCGCGTGAAATCGATTCAAGTAGCCCATCAATAAACGGCGCAATTTTATGTGCGTACTCAGTTGGCTCCATCTTGTGCCCTTTGCGTTCAAACAGCGGATCGTCCAACATAATGCGTAGTCGGCCTAAGCTGTGGCTCATGGCCGACTGACTAACAAAGCCCATTTCGGCGGCGACGCTGACACTCCGGTAGCGGTAAAGCTGTGAGAAGACCACCAGCAGGTTCAGATCCATATTCTTCCAGTTCAGATCGCCGAGCACTTTCATCCCATCCTATTCATACAAAAAATGAAAACTATTAATTTGAATCATTATAAGTCGCTGCGTACAGTGTGCTCATCATTTCTATGAGAAAAATCCATGTTCACAATTTTCAAAACCTTCTTTTACTTGGGCTGGATCAGTTTCGGCGGCCCTGCAGCACATATTGGTTACTTTCGTCATACCTTTGTGGAAAAACACCATTGGCTAAGCGATGAGGAGTACGCTCAATTAGTCGCTTTAAGCCAATTTTTGCCGGGGCCGGGCTCAAGTCAGGTCGGTTTTGGTTTAGGCTACAAACAAGGGGGCTTAGCTGGAGCTTGTGCGGCTTTTTTCGGTTTTACGCTTCCGTCAGTCATTGTCATGTTGCTGTTGGCGCTGCTAAGCAGCCAAATCATGGGCAATGTCTGGTTCGAACAGGTAGTGCATGGTCTCAAGCTGCTGGCCGTAGTCGTGGTCGCCGATGCGGCTTGGGGCATGTATCAGAATTTTTGTCGCACGCGTCTAACCACTGCGCTGTGTGTGGTCACTGCTTTTGCCCTGCTGGTTTTCCCTTCGATCGCGACACAAATGTTGCTGTTGCTTGTAGCTGCTTTGATTGGTGTGGCCTTTATAAAAAGCGACAAGGTCGCTTCTCCATCCGAGTTTAAACCGTCACTATGGCCACTGGTGATGTTTGTTCTGCTGCTATTGGTTCTGCCCATTGCCGCGACCCAACACTCTCTTTTCACGCTTTTCAACGACTTCTTCCAAGCAGGCAGTCTGGTGTTTGGTGGCGGTCATGTAGTGCTGCCTCTTTTGCAAAACATTGTCGGCGATAAGCTCAGTCAAGACGCCTTTTTAACCGGTTACGCCGCTGCGCAAGCCGTACCTGGGCCTATGTTTACCTTTGCTACCTACATTGGCTATGCACTTCATCCACAAGCACCTATTTTCGGCGCCTTAGTCGCGACATGCGCCGTCTTTCTGCCTGGTTTTCTTCTGATGCTCGCTGTCTTGAAAAACTGGCAACAACTGGCAAACAAACCGAAAGTCAGTGGCGCATTGATGGGCGTCAACGCGTCAGTGGTGGGCCTACTGGTAGCGGCACTTTATCAACCGGTGTTTAGCAGTGCGGTAAGTACTGGTCTTGATGTCGGGCTAATTTTGTGCGGCTTTTTTCTGCACAAACAGATAAAGCTGCCCATATTGGCGTTGGTTATTTTCTTTATGCTCGCAGGTATTGTCAGCGGCTGGTTTTAATCCAGATCGCAAGTCATCAAACGTATTGATTGCTCAACGGATTGTTTTGACTACCGTTGGGCAACGCCGCTCTCTCCTCTCAATGCCACATCCCGGCAAAAGTCAGCGAAGCAAATTAGCGACATGGCTTGACACAATTTCTCACCAACAAACGTGGATTTTTATTTCTGGCCAACCCAAATCATGCTAAATTAACAACAAATTAACATAAAAATAACGATTGTTTTGCCAATAACATGGAGTTAGAGAATGATTCAGCCTAACGAGTTAAGCAAACCCAACTGCGCTCTCCCACCGCCAAATGAAATGATCTTAAAATGGGCAGCGGAACGCCCGAATGAGGTCTATCTAAAACAAATCATTAACCGCCAGTTCGTCGAGTTCACCTATGAGCAAGTCGCTGACCAAGCGCTGCGTTTAGTCACCGCTCTTCGCGAGCTCGGGGTACAACCGGGCGATCGTGTCGCACTGATTTCGAAAAACTGCGCCGAGTGGTTTATCTGCGATTTAGCGATGATGCTTGGTGATTACGTCAGTGTCCCGATCTTTCCAACTGCCAGCTCAGAAACGATTGAATACTGCTTGAGCCACAGTGAAAGTAAAGTTTTGATCGCGGGTAAACTTGATAATCCGGAGACTACGCAAAAAGTTATCGACGAGATGACCGATATCAAGAGCATCGCGTTGCCGTATGATTCTGCGCCACAATGCCAGTATCAGTACAAAAACTTGATTGCCAAGGCCGAGCAGAGTCAAGAGCGCCCGCAGCACCACGATGATAAACTGATGTCTTTAGTTTACACCTCGGGCACCTCTGGTCTGCCGAAAGGCGCGATGCTCACTTATGGCGCATTTTGTTGGTCGGTGCATCAACTGATTAAACACATCGGAATTCAAGAAAACGACCGCCTGTTTCTCCTATTTACCTCTCGCGCACATCACTGAGCGCGTCTATATCTTTGGCTCCTCAGTAATCGGCGGTGTTCCGACTGCCTTTCCGGAATCGCTAGATACTTTTATCGAAGATGTCAAAATGCAGCGCCCAACGCTGTTCATTTCAGTACCACGTTTATGGACACTGTTCCAGCAACGCATCCAGGACAAATTGCCGCAAAAACGTCTTAATTTTTTGCTAAAGATTCCCTTGGTCAATTCCTTGATCAAAAAGAAGCTGGCCGATGGACTTGGTTTAGATCAAGCTCGCGTGCTGGGTTGTGGCTCCGCTCCAGTTTCTCCTGCACTGCTCCAGTGGTACCACAGTGTCGGGCTCAACATTACTGAAGCTTGGGGAATGACAGAGGCCTTTGCCTACACCACATTGAATTACCCATTTAGGGCCGACAAAATCGGCAGTGTTGGTAATGCAGGGCCGGGCATTGAACTTAAAATCGCTGAAGATAGCGAGATCATGGTTCGCAGCCAAGGGCTCTTTTCTGGCTACTATAAGAATGACATTGCCACCAAAGAGTCCTTTGATAAAGAAGGTTGGCTACATACTGGCGATATAGGCTCTATCGACAGCGAGGGCTATTTGACCATTCAAGGGCGTAAAAAAGACACCTTCAAAACCGCCAAAGGCAAGTTTGTCGCACCTGTTCCTATCGAGAAAAAACTCTTTGAATACAGCCGTGTGGAGATGATGTGCCTCATTGGATCCGGGTTACCCGCACCAATATTACTGGTTGTGCCACATAACTTCCCTCATTTTGACCGTGAGCGGTATGAACGAACCACGCAAAAAGTCATCAAACGCATGAATGACGAATTGGAATCTCATGAGCAGATCAAGGGAGTCCTTATGATTAAAGAGCCCTGGAGTATCGATAACGGCATTTTGACGCCAACATTGAAAATAAAGCGCCATGTGCTTGAGCAGAAGTATCACGAAGTTGGCCACAACTGGCCAAAAGACAAACTGGTGGTTTGGGAGCAATAACCTCTCCATCAACACGTCTTAAAGACTCAAAAACCGCAGGCTCACTCCTATTCTTGAACCTGCGGTTTTTTCCTTTACAAACATCGATATGACCTTTCTCAGTTAGTCCCAAAAGCTACGCTTCACCTCATTCGAAACTTGTTCTTTAGTCAGACCAAGATCTTTGTACATATGTTCCGACAACTCGGACAACTGTCGCCGCGTGTGATGGTTTCGTTTCCAACGCAGCACTTCGATAAATAAACGCTTAAGTGACCGTACTGTTTTCTTAGCATTAAGAGGTAGATGATTTATGCTGGATTCCATATTGACTCCTTGAAATTAAGCTTTGTTCGAGCTAATAATCGCTTTATCGTCCCCAATCCTCAAACGATAAAAATCATCATTAAGTTAAGGAATACTTAAGTGAAAGAGAGAATGCCACCGCTGCAAGGTTTGTATTACTTTTATGTCGCATGTCAGCAAGGCAGCTTCAAGCGTGCAGCCGAGCAGTTATTTGTTTCCGCAGCCGCAGTCAGTCAGCAGATTCGACAATTGGAAGAGTGGTTAAACGTTGATCTTTTTGTTCGCCAGCATAGAAAAGTACAACTGACTACAGAAGGTGCACTGCTTTTTGAACAGGCAAAGAAAGGCTTTACCCACTTGCAAGAAGGTATTCGCTTAATCAATACCGACCCAAACCCCAATCAGCTATCGGTTTCCACTTTGCCCTCTTTTGCTCAGCATTGGTTAGTGCCTAGGTTGACCGAGTTCAAAAGCCGCTATCCTCATATCGCTCTGCTACTCGAACCAACCAATCAACTGATCACATTTGATGATTCCCGAATCGATTTATGCATTCGCTATGGACGAGGAAACTACCCCAATATTGAGAGCCAATGGCTAATGGATGACGTTATGTACCCCGTTTGTCATCCAATTTATCGGCAACAACACGATATCCAAACGCTGGCAGACATCAACCGCGTCGATCTGATTGAAGACACTTGGCCTGACATGGATTGGGCCTCTTTTCTAAGTAATCTAGGTCTTAATGGGGGACAGTCGACACTCAAATACGATGGATCGCATTTTGTTTTGGAGGGAGCCCTGGCGGTGCAGGGGGTCGGATTAGTCAAGCACTCACTAGCAGCGCGTTACATAAAAGAAGGGAAACTGGTGCGCATTGGCAGTACTGCGTTAAAGCCAAGGTATAGCTACTACATGTGCGCGCCTACTGGATATTTCCGCAGAGAGAAAGTCCAACTTTTTCGCCAGTGGCTTCTCGACGAAATAGCCAACTTTCAATACGCTTATCCTCTCACCGACATCGATGTGATCAACGATATCGAATAGTTGATTCAAATGAACAAAGAGGGCCGCTTAGCGCACCTTGATATTCAAATAATAAAAAACCCGCAGTTGCCTGCGGGTTTTTCTGTTATCGAGTTAAGTTAAGAATTACTTCTTAGCGTTACGCTCTTTAACTTCAGCAATTACTTGCTCTGCTACGTTGTTTGGACATGGTGCGTAGTGTGAGAATTCCATAGAGAAACTGACCACGACCAGAAGTCATTGTACGTAGAGTACCGATGTAGCCGAACATTTCAGAAAGTGGTACGTCTGCTTTAACGCGAACGCCAGTTGCACCCATTTCTTGGTTCTTGATCATGCCACGACGACGGTTCAAGTCACCGATTACGTCACCAACGTGATCTTCAGGAGTGAACACGTCAACTTTCATGATTGGCTCAAGAAGCTGAGGAGCCGCTTTAGGAATTGACTGACGGAATGCGCCTTTCGCTGCGATTTCAAATGCGATTGCAGATGAGTCAACTGCGTGGAAGCCACCGTCGAACAGTTCAACTTCAACGTCTAGTACAGGGAAACCAGCCAAAGTACCAGTCGCCATCATAGACTTGAAGCCTTTCTCAACTGCTGGCCAGAATTCCTTAGGAACGTTACCACCAACAACAGTTGACTTGAAGGTGAAACCAGTGTTTTGCTCTCCTGGCTTGATACGGTAATCGATCTTACCGAACTGACCAGAACCACCAGACTGTTTCTTGTGCGTGTAGCTGTCTTCAACTGCTTTCGTGATAGTTTCACGGTAAGCTACCTGTGGAGCACCTACTTCTAGCTCAACGCCATAAGTACGCTTCAGGATGTCAACTTTGATGTCTAGGTGAAGTTCGCCCATACCTTTAAGGATGGTTTCGCCTGAATCTTCGTCAGTCTCAACTTGGAATGATGGATCTTCTGCAACCATTTTACCGATCGCGATACCCATTTTCTCAGAGCCGTTCTTATCTTTTGGCTTAACAGCGATAGAGATAACTGGATCTGGGAAGATCATTGGCTCAAGAGTACATTCGTGCTTAGGATCACATAGAGTGTGACCAGTTTGAACGTTCTTCATACCAACGATAGCGATAATGTCACCTGCTTGTGCAGATTCTAGCTCGTTACGGTCGTTTGCGTGCATTTCCACCATGCGGCCAACACGCTCAGTTTTACCTGTTGCGCTGTTAAGAATGGTATCACCCTTCTTGATTCGACCTGAGTAAACACGAACGAAAGTCAGGGCACCAAAACGGTCATCCATGATCTTGAACGCAAGCGCTTTTAGAGGAGCATCAACAGATACTGTTGCAACTTCACCAGTTGGCTCACCCGTTTCTGGGTTAGTCAGAGGCTGAGGTTCAACTTCAGTTGGAGACGGTAGGTAATCAACAACTGCGTCTAGTACAAGTTGCATACCTTTGTTTTTGAATGCAGAACCACAGTATGTTGGGAAGAACGCTAGTTCACGAGTACCTTTACGGATACACGCTTTGATTTGCTCGATAGATGGCTCTTCGCCGTCCATGTAAGCCATCATTAGTTCGTCGTCTTGCTCAACAGCAGATTCGATCATCATCTCACGGTATTCTTCAACTTGATCTACCATGTCTGCTGGGATTTCTTTGATTTCGTAGTTTTCTGGAAGACCTGAGTCATCCCATACGAATGCTTGACGAGTTAATACGTCAACTACACCAACGAACTCGTCTTCACGGCCGATAGGTAGAGTCATCACTAGAGGGTTAGCGCCTAGTACTTTCTTCACTTGCTCAACAACGCGGAAGAAGTCTGCACCCATACGGTCTAGTTTGTTTACGAAGATCAGACGAGATACTTCTGATTCGTTTGCGTAACGCCAGTTTGTTTCTGACTGAGGTTCAACACCGCCAGAACCACAGAATACACCGATACCACCGTCAAGAACTTTCAGAGAACGGTAAACTTCAACAGTGAAGTCAACGTGTCCAGGGGTGTCGATTACGTTAAAACGGTGGTCTTTCCAGAAACAGGTAGTCGCAGCAGACTGGATAGTGATACCACGCTCAGCTTCCTGTTCCATGAAGTCCATCGTTGAAGCGCCGTCATGTACTTCACCCAGACGGTGGATTTTACCAGTAAGCTTCAAGATACGCTCAGTGGTAGTGGTTTTACCCGCGTCAACGTGCGCGAAAATACCAATGTTTCTGTATTTTGATAAATCTGCCATTGTCTTACTCTGTTAATAAGGTATAAAGTGCGCGCAGAGTATATCACAATCGTTCAAGACTGATACCCTTGCATGCTATTCGTTAAGAAAAATTTTCTTCTACAACAGTAAAGCTTACCAATGCTTAGCTTGCAAAGCAGCGTGAAACTATATTTTCGCTCTCTTTACTGATGCACAGAATTTCGTTTTCTATTGTTTCTCTATTCTATTGTTTCTCTATATAGATATATAGATGTTAAAGCTCATCAAAAGCACTGATCGCATCGGCAAGTTTTTTCACCCCGTGGATCTGCATGCCCGTAATTCCCCCTTTCGGCATATTCGCCATTGGGACAATCGCTTTCTTAAAGCCATGTTTGAACGCTTCATTGAGACGCTCTTGACCACTGGGGACTGGGCGGATCTCGCCAGCCAAGCCCACTTCGCCAAAAATCACCACATCTTTTGGCAGTGGCCGATCACGAAAACTCGACAGCAGCGCCATAATCAGCGCCAAGTCAGCGCTGGTTTCACTCACCTTTACCCCACCGACCACATTAACAAAGACATCTTGGTCTGCCATTTGTAAGCCGCCGTGCTTATGTAAGACCGCCAATAATAAAGAGAGACGGTTTTGCTCAAGACCAACAGCGACCCGACGAGGATTAGCAAGCTGCGAGTAGTCCACCAGAGCTTGGATCTCGACCAGAAGCGGCCTAGTACCTTCCCAAACCACCATTACCGAACTGCCAGAGGTTGCTTCTTCTCCACGTGACAAGAAAATCGCCGATGGATTACTTACTTCTCGCAGCCCTTGCCCGGTCATCGCGAATACGCCGAGCTCATTCACCGCACCAAAGCGGTTTTTGTGGCTACGCAGGGTCCGAAAGCGGCTATCGGTATCGCCATCAAGTAGCACAGAACAGTCAATAATATGCTCTAATACTTTCGGCCCCGCTAAGGTGCCATCTTTAGTTACGTGCCCAACAATAAAGACAGCGACATTGTTTTGTTTGGCATAACGGGTTAATGCCGTCGCGGATTCACGTACTTGTGCAACACTACCGGGTGAAGATTGCACATCAGAGACGTGCATGACCTGAATCGAATCAATCACCATAATGCGTGGTCGCACTTCTTCGGCAATTTGGCAAATCTTATCCACGTTAGTCTCTGAGAGCATTTTCAAATGCTCTTTCGGCAATCCCAAACGAGAAGCTCGCATTGCAACCTGTTGTAAAGACTCTTCGCCTGTGACGTACAACGCTGGCATGTGTGCCGAGAGTGCACACATCGTTTGCAACAACAACGTCGACTTACCCGCACCTGGGCTTCCGCCAATCAAGATTGCCGCACCGGGTACGATACCACCACCCAACACGCGATCCAGCTCTTTAAAACCACTGGTAAAACGTGGGACTTCCTGCAAATCGATATCAGACAAAGTCTGTACTTTAGACTCGGTTGCACTGCCCGCATAACCTGACAAACGCTCATTACGAGCGACACTTGGAGAAGCGGCTAGCCTAACTTCAGTTATGGTATTCCAAGAGCCACAGGCGTTGCATTGCCCCTGCCAGCGAGGGAAATCCGCCCCACAGTCGTTACATACATACGCGCGTTTTGCTTTCACCATGCCGCCTCAAATTTTCCAACCTGTGATCCTGTCAGACCACAGATTCATTAAACACAGAACAAAGTGCTGTTATACTTAAGTTTATTATCACTTTGCCGATACGCTTATCAAGAACAGATACTGTAACAGAAAAGATGGAACAAGCTGAAATTCTCTCAATCGCAGAAAGGCTCATCCCGCTTTACAACGCGGAAGATTTTGATTTTGTCCTGAGTCAACTGACTGAGGGAGAACCGCCATCGGCTAAGTTATTGGTTAAGATGGAGCTTAACCGCATCATGGCGCCATGTAAGAAAAGTATCGACTTACGGGGTCGTGTACAAGGTGAATGCCGTGAATACGAGCTGGATGGTTTAAAACATTGGCTTGATGATGTCGCTTTTAATGCTTATCACAAAAACACCAAGAAATTTGGTCGTTATACCGAAGGGGTATGGGAAGCATTAAGCAATACGCGCAATAGTTTCCGTGTTTTGGGCAAAAACACGCAGCAACAGGAAGGGCTCGGGTTAACGGATCCGGCCAGCCCTTACGAAGCAGAAACAATTTATCTTGGCTACGATCTCAAAAGACAAGAAAAACGCCTGCGCGTGCAGTCACAGGTGGAAATAAAACTGGCTAAAGGCCAAGTTTTGCATGGTGTGAGCGTCGATCTCTCTAGCTCTGGTGCCAAATTCAAAGTGCCAAGTGCTTTTAGTTACAACCTCGGTGAAATTATCCAGATCTCCTTTTCCGAACTCGCCAAAACTTCGCAAGTGGCAAACATCGACAAAAAGTTGGAGTATCGCGTGCTTGCCGTCGAAGACTCTTATGAGAACGATGCGGTTAAATTTCTACGTTGTCTGCGCCTAACCGAAACCAACATCATTGCTCGTGTGATCGATGAGTCACTAAGTAATTCAGCCAAACGGACTCGCCACGACAACCAGGACAAAATCATTCGTTCAAGAACGCGGGGATACGAGCACATCTATCTGAAGCACACCTGTAACCTGCCACTGTTTTTCCAAGGAAGTGAACTTAAACTGGCGATGATGACGCCAAACAATGCGCCGATTTGGAATTACTGGCACGATGAGCGAAAACAACAAGTCTTCGGCACCTTATTTAACCCACAAAGAATGGAAATGTTGATTAAGGCTGGAGTGAAGGGAACGAGCAACGTCATCTACTCCTTCACTCATGAACATGAGAACAAGACATTCTTCTATTCGATGCTGATGCCAGAAGCGACTCGAGAACAACGACAGCTTTTTTGGCATTTAGGAGCACGTCGTTCAAGCTGGCGCGCGTTTCGCATTTCCATCTTTGAGCTTTCAGACAAAGAGAAGCAGCAGTTGGCCTCTTTCTCTTCTGAGCTCGCCGATGCGTCAACCGCCCTCACCCACTGCGGTATTTTGCAAGAAATCGCCGATGACAGTGTGGGTGATGATTACCTATTTACCGAGAAACCTCGAATCCCTGCCAGCACCTTGAATACATTCCGTCACCCACGAAAGATCGTCGGCTCGCCCAAAGGGGTTTTCTTTGACGCAAAGTCAAGACGCAAAGAACCAAGATACAGCTTTCAATCGCCCCTGCTCTTAACTAAGAGTGACGGCTTACAAGCACAGGGGAATACACTCGATTTATCCAAACGCGGGCTGAGTTTACAATTGAATGCACCTCTAGAGCTGATTGCTGGGGAGGAGGTTGAGGTTAATTACCTTGAACTGCAGCTGTATGATAAAAAACTGCCACTCGATAAAGTACCGTATCGAGTAATACGCGTCAGCCCTGATGGTCAACAAGTACAACTGGTGATTGACGAAAACAGTCAAACCATCAAAACCATCGCTTTTTTCAATAGTATTATTGAACACAACCAAGATAAGTTGATTGCTCAACAAGAGATCTTACCGAGCAATGAACTACTGGAGTCGTTGCACAGTACATTGCTCTCCAAAATGGTGAGCACACCTATTTTTATCAGTAAAAATCCATCTGGTTATCGCACCAAAGCGATTGGGGTGAATTTTCCACTTGAAAAACACTTGATGCTACTGGCAAAGCTAGGCCACAAAGAGAACTTCTCTCTCGAGCCACTCTACAAAGGCCGCTCGAATACGCTGATTGCGAATCCGACCAAAAGGATCGACGGAGCAGAACCCGTTCACCACGAGATTTATATTGCCGTTACCAAATTCGGTGACAAGATCAAAGCCGTCCAGACCAAGATGCCGATGGAATTCGACAGCGTCAAAGAGCGTATCCAATTTGTGAAAAAAGCGAAAATGTCTGGTGAGTTTTATGTGCTGAGGCTCTCCACCGCGCCGATTTTCAGCCCGATGACCTCATTGCTGCAAAAAGATCTGAACGATTTAGCCCACCTGAGTATGCACCAAGCCAGCAAACTGGAAAAAGAGCTCTCCACCTTGATGGGTTATTGTGAAATGGAAGACGTCACCGAAGAAGTACTGATTCGGCTTGAATTAAGCGATTAAAACTCATATACAACAAGGAGCGATGAATGCTCCTTGTTGTTTAGAGAATGCTCAATCGACTAAGGCTTACTTTGCCAACTGATTTTTTGCTGCCGCGCCAATACACCAGACAAAATACACACAATGCCACCTAAACCAGCAAAGCGCACCGCATTTTGTGCCTGCTTTTCTACTTTGGGTTTGGCATGATAGGCAATTCCCAGCCCAGCCGCCTGCATCATCACCAAATCATTGGCACCATCGCCGACAGCAATCGTGTTGTGCATTTCGACGTCATATTTCTCGGCAAGCTCGATGAGAATATCGGCTTTGGTTTGCGCCGAAACCACCTCGCCCAACACCTTCCCCGTCAACCGTCCGTCAATAATTTCTAGTTGGTTAGATTGGGCATGATCTAAACCCAAATTCTGCTTTAAATGATCAGAAAAATAGGTGAATCCACCTGAGGCAATCGCCGTCTTCCAACCAAACGCTTTTAAGGTGTTGATAAGCTCAGGCAAATCCGGCATTAAAGGCAACTGCGCGCGCACGCTTTCCAGAATCGACTCATCAGCGCCTTGCAACTTTCCGACACGAGCTCGCAAGCTCTGCTCAAAATCCAGCTCGCCCTGCATAGCCCGTTCGGTGACTTCAGCAACTTCATCGCCTACGCCCGCCAACTTAGCGATTTCATCAATGCATTCAATTTGAATGGCGGTGGAATCCATATCCAGAACAATCAACCCCGGTTTGGAGAGATCGGGAACATCTTGCAAATTGGCGTAATCAATTCGTAAGCCTTGCAAGATGGTTTCATGTTCTGCAGTCAGTTCGCCCGCCATCAGCGCCACCTCGTAGCGCCCGACTTTCCAAGTATCGATGATCGGGTTATACATACCGGTAAAAAAATCGATATCCTCAAAATGTCCCGGAGCCAAGTACTCCGCATACATCAGCCAGCTGGCTTTGTTTTTATCCAGTTGTGTAGCAAATCGAGTTTCTGGCAAACGAGTCAAAAGTTGGGTATGCCTTCTCAGCGGCAATGTCTTTAGCGCTTCCATGAATCTAATCCTTTGTGAACCTTGGCAAACGTTAACCTATTGCAATTTGAAAAGGCAAGCCCCAAACTGGCATTTGTTCGCGAATCAAAGTTAGTGCTAGATATGAAAGAGTCTCTTTTTTCACTGCGTAATGCCTTACGCGTTGTCGCGCTGATCATTTTAGGGGTGATGTTTTTCATCACCATCAAAAATAGCGTGGTGATCAGCAAGGGGAATGAACGCATCCAGGCGCAACAACTGGAAACCTTAACCAAAGTGTTAAGCTCTCAGGCTGCCCTTTCGGCCAGTGATATGATTGTGCAAAAAGATCAGGAACAGTTGCTCAAATTAACCAATCAGTTAGCAAAAGAACGTTTGGTCTTTGATGCCACCATTTACGACGCAGAAGGCATCCGTCTCGCTTCCAGCGAAAAAGCGCTGACGGTGCGTGAGGTGTTGGGACTGGATACGCCGCTAGCAACAGCGGGTATTGGACGCCAACAGTTGGTCGAACCCGTTTATGCCGATAACAGCATCATCGGTTTTATCCGCATCACGTTTGAGACTGGCAAAGTGACGGCAATTTCTGATCATCACTACCGTAAAAGTGACCGCTATATGTTTTTGATGATCTTGATGAGTTTCGTCGGCGGCATGCTCTTTATTCTCATCCTGCGCAAAAAGCCGCAGCCTAAAGTCGAGAAACCTGTTACTCACTCATAAAGATCCATAAAAAAGAGCCTGCGTTTTCGCAGGCTCTTTGATATTGCGTTGTAAAATCTAAAGCACTTACTCAGCATCACCTAGCAGTACAGAGTCCAACGCGATGATCATCATATCGTTGAAGGTGTTCTGACGCTCTTCCGAGGTGGTTTGCTCACCAGTTTTGATGTGGTCAGACACAGTACAAATCGTCAATGCTTTCGCGCCGTATTCTGCAGCAACGCCGTAGATACCCGCCGCTTCCATCTCCACACCCACGATGCCGTATTTATCCATCACGTCGAACATATCTGGATCTGGCGTGTAGAACAGTTCAGCTGAGAATAGGTTACCCACTTTTACATCGATACCACGCGCTTTCGCCGCTTCTTCAGCGGCTTTAACCATTTTGTAATCCGCGATAGCAGCAAAGTCATGACCTTTGAAGCGGATGCGATTCACTTTGGAATCCGTACACGCGCCCATACCGATCACCACATCACGCACTTTGATCGCTTCGCTCACTGCGCCACAGCTACCTACGCGAATGATTTTCTTCACGCCGTAGTCTTTGATAAGTTCAGTCGCATAAATAGAGCAAGATGGGATGCCCATACCATGACCCATAACCGATACTTTACGACCTTTGTAAGTACCAGTGAAACCGAACATATTACGTACATCACACACTTGAACCACGTCTTCTAGAAACGTCTCTGCGATGTATTTTGCACGTAGTGGGTCACCAGGCATCAGAACGACGTCTGCAAAATCACCCATTTCAGCATTAATATGCGGAGTTGCCATGTTTTTGTTTCCTTGTTTTTCATTCACAAAAGACTTGCTTTGTATTCGCAAAAGAATAGAGAGGCACACCTCTCTATTCAATAAGTTCCATTATAGCTCTGGATTAGAGAAAGTTTTTGCCGTAATCCATTGGCGATGTGCCAAAGTAGCTCGCCAGTGTTTGGCCAATATCCGCGAACGTTTCGCGGCGACCCAATGAGCCCGCAGGGACTTTTTGACCATAGACAAGCACTGGAATGTGCTCGCGAGTGTGGTCGGTGCCCGGCCAAGTTGGGTCGCAGCCGTGGTCGGCCGTGAGGATAAGGATGTCGTCTTCTTGCATCAATTCCATCACTTCGTGGATGCGACCATCGAAGTACTCCAGCGCGGCAGCGTAACCCGCCACATCGCGGCGGTGGCCGTAAGCAGAGTCGAAATCAACGAAGTTGGTGAAGACGATGGTGTTATCACCCGCCGCTTTAATTTGCTCAAGTGTCGCTTCAAAAAGCGCTGGAATGCCCGTCGCTTTGACTTTTTTGGTGATACCGCAGTTGGCGTAGATATCGGCAATCTTACCAATAGAGACCACTTGGCCTTGTTTTTCCTCAGCCAACTTTTGCAGAACGGTCGCTGATGGCGGCTCAACAGAAAGATCGCGACGATTACCGGTACGCTCAAACTGACCTTTACCCGGGCCAATGAACGGACGCGCAATCACACGACCGATGTTGTAGTCTGCTAGCTCTTCACGAGCGATTTGGCAAAGCTCAAGTAGGCGTTCTAGACCGAATGTCTCTTCGTGACAGGCGATTTGGAATACCGAGTCCGCAGAGGTGTAAAAAATTGGCTTGCCCGTTCTCATGTGCTCCTCACCAAGGTCATCAAGCACTTGTGTACCTGACGCATGGCAGTTGCCGAGGAAACCATCAATGCCAGCACGGGCAAGAATGCGATCAGTCAGCTCTTTCGGGAAGCTGTTTGCTTTGTCAGTGAAGTAACCCCATTCAAACAAAACAGGGACGCCAGCAATTTCCCAGTGACCAGACGGTGTGTCTTTACCAGAAGAAAGCTCCGCGGCATGGCCGTACGCGCCAATAATCTCCGCATTGGCATCCAAACCTGGAGCAAAACGACCAGTTGACTCTTTGTGCGCCATTGCCAAGCCCAGTTTGGACAGATTTGGCAGACGAAGAGCCCCTTGACGCTTGTCATTGTTTGCCAAGCCTTGCTCACACTGGTCCGCAATATGGCCCAGTGTATCGGCCCCCACATCGCCAAACTGCTCGGCATCCGCCGTTGCACCAATACCAAAAGAATCCAGTACTAAAATAAATGCTCTTTTCATTGCTTCTTCCTCAGGCCTGCCGGTACGCAAATGTGCAAGCAGGCCCAATAGTCATTAAATATCTTCTTCGCGAATCAGGCCGTAAACATCAGGAGTTGGTACGTAGTCGCCACCCACTTTAATCGCCGCTTGCAGCGCATTTGCCGCTTCTTGCCATTGCGCTTCGCTACGCGCATGAATCACCGCCAAAGGCTTGTTACTGTCTGCAACTTCACCCAAACGGATGAAGCTATCAAAGCCAACCGCATAATCGATGCTGTCGGTCGCAACGCGGCGTCCACCGCCCATCGCAACCACCGCCATACCGATGGCACGTGTATCCATTGCCGACACCACGCCGCTCTCTTTGGCATAAACCGGCTTGACGATTTCCGCCTTATCTAAGTAGTGATCGTAGTTGTCGATAAAGTCCGCAGGGCCGCCCAAACCAGCCACCATTTTGCCAAAACACTCGGCGGCTTTGCCGTTATCCAACACCGCCATCAACTTCGCGCGCGCTTCATCGGTATCTTGCGCCAGCTTACCTAGCACCAACATTTCCGCACACAGCGCTAACGTCACTTCGAGCAAACGAGGATTGCGGTACTCTCCTTTGAGGAATTGCACCGCTTCGCGCACTTCCAGCGCATTTCCCGCCGATGAGGCCAACACTTGGTTCATGTCGGTAAGAATGGCGGTGGTTTTAGTGCCCGCACCATTGGCCACGGCAACAATCGATTTCGCCAGCTCTTGTGACGCTTGGTAGGTTGGCATAAAGGCACCAGAGCCCACTTTCACGTCCATCACCAGTGATTCAAGGCCAGCAGCCAGCTTCTTCGACAAGATGGAAGCGGTGATCAGCGAGATGTTGTCCACCGTCGCCGTAATGTCACGCGTGGCATAAACACGTTTGTCTGCTGGTGCAAGATCGCCCGTTTGGCCGATGATCGCCACGCCAGCATCTTTAGTTACTTGACCGAAAACATCATTGCTTGGGGTGATGTTGTAGCCCGGAATCGCTTCCAGTTTGTCCAAGGTGCCGCCAGTATGGCCAAGGCCACGACCAGAAATCATTGGCACGAAACCACCACATGCAGCCACCATAGGGCCAAGCATCAGTGAGGTCACATCGCCCACACCGCCAGTGGAGTGTTTATCGACAATAGGGCCACCGAAATTCATGTGGCTCCAGTCGATCACCATGCCGGAATCGCGCATGGCACACGTCAGTGCGATGCGTTCAGGCATGGTCATTTCATTAAAGAAAATCGTCATAGCAAAGGCCGCAATCTGACCTTCAGACACGGTATTTTTCGCCACGCCTTGAATGAAAAAGTGAATTTCATCGGCAGTCAGCACTTCGCCATCACGTTTTTTACGAATAATTTCTTGAGGTAAATACATTAGAGCCTCCCAAGCTCAAAATGAGCCGTGGTAACAGTAGAGTAAGAAGGTTGCGTGGCGCAAAACGCGCCACGCTCAGACATTTATTAGAATTAGTACGCCGCAGGATCGGCGACTTGGTCTGTCACTTCTAATGTATTGAGTAGATTGGTTAGCAAGCTAGATGCACCAAAACGGTAGTGCATATTATCCGCCCAGTCAGCACCTAGGATCTCATCTGCCATTGCTAAGTAAGCCGCAGCGTCTTCCGCAGTACGCACTCCGCCAGCTGGCTTGAAGCCCACTTTTTCAGCCACACCCATGTCACGAATAACTTCGAGCATCATACGTGCATATTCTGGGGTTGCGTTGACTGGCACTTTACCCGTTGAGGTTTTGATAAAGTCGGCACCCGCTTCAATACAGATTTGCGATGCTTTCTTAATCAGTGCTTCTTCTTTGAGCTCACCGGTTTCGATGATCACTTTCAGAAGAATATTGCCACAGGCTTCTTTACATTGCTTAACCAGTTCAAAGCCGACTTTTTCATCACCAGCGATCAGCGCGCGGTATGGAAATACGACGTCAACTTCATCGGCACCGTAAGCAACTGCGGCTTTGGTTTCTGCCACAGCGATAGCGATATCGTCGTTACCGTGTGGGAAGTTGGTTACGGTCGCTATGCGAACCTCTGGTGTACCTTGCTCACGAAGTGTCTTCTTAGCAATAGGAATAAAGCGAGGGTAAATACAGATCGCAGCCGTGTTACCTACAGGCGTTTTGGCGTCATGACAAAGCTTGATGACTTTCGCATCCGTGTCATCGTCATTTAGCGTGGTTAGGTCCATAAGTTTCAGTGCACGTAGTGCTGCTGCTTTTAAATCGCTCATTTCTATCTCCGATCAATATTCAAAAATTTTACTACTCAGCCCCTTTTCCCTGTTTCTGCTCACCTCAAAAGCAAACAGCAACTCAGTAAAAAGGTCTTTGCTAAACAGTCATTGATGAACGGACTTGGTTCCCTGAAGACTCGGCAGTCATTACTTGCCAATTGCTATCCTTGTCACCGCACAGTACCAATTTGGCCTATGGCACAACAATCTATGATTGCGGTGTCTTTTTATCTGCACTTGGCGCCACCCACTCTATCAGCTTAGCTAACCAAGGCAGAGAGTATCGGGCAATTCATTTGCCCAAAACATATCTATTCAGATGAGCGATGAAACGTCCTGCCTCGTCCCTCTTCTGTGATTACTACATTATAGATATTCATCGCAAAACTGTAGCACCAAATAGAGCGCAAACGGTTTGTATCTCAAAAAAACTCAGCCTCGACGCCCATGACGATTCGCTCTCACAGAGCCCATTTCATTCACTGTGGCGCAAAAACTGAAAACGCCCCGCAGCAATCTCTTGCTACGGGGCGAAATTAAACGGCGTCTATAAATACTGTCTCTTAACTAACTTAGAAAGACAGGAAGAAGCCAGCGATGGTCGCTGCCATCAGGTTAGATAGCGTACCCGCTGCAACCGCTTTAACACCCATACGAGCGATGTCGTGACGACGGTTTGGCGCTAGGCCACCTAGACCACCCAGTAGAATTGCGATAGAAGAAAGGTTCGCAAAACCACACAGAGCGAAAGAGATGATTGCAGCAGTCTTAGTAGACATCACTGCACCCGTTGCCGCAACAACTTGTGCGTTTCTCACCAACGTAAGGAACAAAGTTTAGGTACGCAACGAACTCGTTCACCACCAGTTTTTGACCGATGAAAGAACCCGCTAGTGTTGCTTCTTCCCATGGCACACCAATTAGGAATGCAAGTGGAGAGAAGATGTAGCCTAGGATGATTTCTAGCGTCAGTTCAGGCATACCGAACCAACCACCAACACCACCAAGGATACCGTTGATCAGAGCGATCAAACCGATGAATGCCAATAGCATTGCACCTACGTTCAGTGCAAGTTGCAAACCAACAGATGCGCCGCCAGCAGCTGCATCGATTACGTTTGCAGGCTTGTCGTCACCGCCGTCGATCTCAGCGCCAAGATCTTCTTTTGGCGTATCAACTTCAGGTTTGATGATTTTTGCGAACAGTAGACCACCCGGTGCCGCCATGAATGATGCCGCAACTAGGTACTCTAGAGGAACACCCATTGATGCGTAACCAGCCAGTACACCACCAGCAACAGAAGCAAGACCACCACACATTACGGCAAACAGTTCAGATTGCGTCATGTGAGGAACAAACGGACGAACCACAAGTGGCGCTTCAGTTTGACCTACGAAAATGTTTGCAGCAGCAGACATTGACTCGGCGCGAGACGTGCCCAGTGCTTTCTGCAGGCCACCACCAAGGATCTTGATAACCCACTGCATCACACCAATGTAGTAAAGTACAGAGATAAGTGCTGAGAAGAAAATCAGTGTTGGTAGTACTTGGAAGGCAAAAATAAAGCCGATACCGTCAACTGAAAAGTTAACTAGGCTGCCGAACAAGAAACCAGTACCGTCTTTACCGAAGTCGATAACGCTTTGAACACCAGCAGAGAAACCTGCTAGTAGATCACGACCCCATGGTACGTAAAGAACGAAACCACCGATGATAAATTGGATAGCAAAAGCGCCACCCACAGTTCTTAGATTGATAGCTTTGCGGTTGTCAGACAGTAAGAATGCAATTCCTAGCAATACTGCCATGCCGACTAGGCTCATAAACAGGCTCATAGTTTATGACTTCCTTATTAAGTTATTTATTGGCGTGTTACAAAATGGAGCTATAAAGCGGAGGCAATTATACTCACGCCTCAACAATTAAAGTAATGCCACCTTCACACTTTCCCATCAGACTCGGTGCAAATTCACTTTTGTTTGTGAGTATCTTCACAATAATATACAAAACATCATATTGTTTGAGTGGGAATGTTAGATTTCATTCACAGATAGAGAACAGCGAATTGCTATTTTTCCAAAGTTGCGAAGCAACCGTTTGCTTTGTCTGATTTCTCAACTCACAGAGTATAGTCAAGATGTTAACTATTTGTGATGGCGTATTTACCACACCCTGATAACCACTCAGTGGCATATCTGGTGCGTCGGTTTCCAAAAGCAGATGTTCAAGCGGCAGTTTCGCCACCGCTTGGCGAGTTTTGTTGGCGCGCGGATAGGTGATTGTGCCGCCAATACCGAGCGAGAAGCCCAATCTCAGCCACTCCATCCCTTGTTCATAACTGCCAGAGAATGCATGCAGTACGCCCCCTTTAGGCAAATTAGCGGCTTTGACCATCTGGATCAGGCGATTATGCGCCTTACGGCCATGTAAAATAACCGGCAGACCATACTGCCTCGCTAACTCAAATTGCCACCGCAACGCTTCTTCTTGTAAGGCAGGGTTAACCTTAATGGCAAAATCTAGCCCACATTCACCAATGGCGACACAGCGCGTCGGACGCGCATCCAATCGTGCCATCAGTTGTGTTTGGTAGAGCGTATAGTCAGCGTTTAAGAAATAAGGGTGCAGGCCGAGTGCGTAGTAAATCTCTGGATGTTGCGATGACAGCTCTGCGACTCGCGACCAATTTTCCGGACCAACGGAAGGAATAAGGAATCGCTTCACACCCACGCGCTGAGCAGATTGCAAGATATGCGAAAAGTCGGTCTCAAACACCGGAAAATCGAGGTGGCAGTGACTATCAAACAGCGTCATTGTCATAGCGTTTCTCGCGCAGGATCTTGCTTGTAGGGTACACAACTGCGCTTTTGCTCCGGCGTTAAACCAAGCTCTCGACACCAATCGTCATAGCGCTTTAACCACTTTTTCAACCACTGCATACTCATCATCTCCACACTGTTTTACGCACCATATAAAAAAGCGCCCCGGGCTGCAAACCCAGGGCGATGATTCTCAATCACTCAGCGCTTAGTGCTCACGTGTGGCACGGAACTCTACCTCAGGGAAGCGTTCTTTGGCTAAGTTCAAGTTGACCATGGTTGGCGCGATGTAGGTAAGATTGTCACCGCCATCCAGCGCTAGGTTAGCTTGGTTCTTACGTTGGAACTCATCGAGTTTCTTCGCATCCGCACATTCAACCCAACGAGCCGTAGCAACGTTTACCCCCTCGTAGATCGCCTCCACGTTGTATTCTGATTTCAAACGCGCCACCACCACGTCAAACTGCAGCACACCGACCGCGCCGACTATCAAATCGTTGTTTTGCAGCGGGCGGAATACCTGTACTGCACCTTCTTCAGACAGCTGAACCAGCCCTTTGAGCAGTTGTTTTTGCTTTAGAGGATCGCGTAGACGAATACGACGGAACAGTTCTGGGGCAAAGTTGGGAATACCCGAGAACTTCAGTGTTTCACCTTGAGTAAAGGTGTCACCGATTTGAATTGTGCCGTGGTTGTGCAAACCAATGATGTCACCGGCGTAGGCATCCTCAGCACGAGAACGGTCTCCCGCCATAAAGGTCACGGCATCCGAAATATTGATCTGTTTCCCAAGGCGAACATGGTTCATTTTCATCCCTTGGTTGTAAGTACCAGATACAATGCGCATGAAAGCGATGCGGTCACGGTGTTTCGGATCCATATTCGCTTGGATCTTAAACACGAACCCAGTAAATTTGTCTTCGGTTGCTTCCACCTGACGCTCATTGGCCATACGCGGCAGTGGCGCAGGCGCCCATTGAGTCAGGCCATCCAGCATGTGGTCAACACCAAAGTTACCTAAAGCGGTACCAAAGAAAACCGGCGTCAGTTCGCCTTTGAGGAACATCTCAAGATCAAATTCATGCGAAGCACCCAGCACCAATTCAAGCTCTTCACGCAGTTGCTCAGCCAGATCAGCACCAATTTCAGTATCCAGCTCTGGATTGTCTAATCCTTTGATAATGCGCTCTTCTTGGATCGTGTGGCCGTGACCAGTGGCGTACAAAATCGTTTCATCGCGGTGAATGTGATAGACACCTTTAAACTCTTTACCACAGCCGATTGGCCAAGAGACAGGCGCACAAGCGATATTGAGTTCGCTTTCAACTTCGTCCAGCAGTTCCATCGGATCACGAATATCGCGGTCCAGTTTGTTCATGAAGGTGACGATCGGTGTATCACGCAGGCGAGTAACTTCCATCAGCTTACGCGTTCGATCTTCAACACCTTTGGCGGCGTCGATCACCATCAAGCACGAGTCAACGGCAGTCAGCGTACGATAGGTATCTTCCGAGAAGTCTTCGTGTCCCGGAGTATCAAGCAGGTTGACCAAGCAGTCATTGTAAGGAAACTGCATCACAGAAGTGGTCACCGAGATGCCACGTTCTTTCTCCATTTCCATCCAGTCGGATTTGGCATGCTGGCTTGAGCCGCGGCCTTTCACGGTACCAGCAGTCTGAATAGCACGTCCGAATAACAGGACTTTTTCTGTAATGGTGGTTTTACCCGCATCCGGGTGCGAGATAATAGCGAACGTTCTGCGCTTGGCAACTTCGCTCAAAAATGGAGCATTTGACATGACACTGATCTTCTTGTGTGTTCTGGACGGGAAACGGGCGGCTATCGCTTTTGCTCAATAACCCTGCAGATTGCTATCTGCGGCGCCCCTTCCTGAGGTAGATTCAATTTTGCGCGGTATTCTCGCTTATTATTCGCCAATCGGCAACTCTGGACAGCAAAGTGCCGTGCGTTCAAAAAGCACTCAACGCTCTGCCTGTGAGAAATTTCCATCATGACGACTCGATTTTTCAACATCTATGTGTAGCAACACAAACGATTTTATCTCGTTCAAGTATTTTGGGTTACTTGGCTATATGTTCTATAACTATAGAAGTAAGAAGGATTGGTTGACGGTATGCTAAAAAATAAAAAAGTACATTCTTTAGCTTTTAAGCAGGCACGAACCGTGTTTCTGGTTTCGGTTGTTCTTGGCCTGTGTTTTAGCTTGTACCATATTCTGGTTGATCTCCATCAGGAGCAGCGGCGCATCGAAGAGCACTATCAGTTTAAGTTGATGCAAAATTATTCCAACGCCAGCCAAGCCGCATATCACTTAAACCACCTGCTAGCGGAGCAAGTCGCCTCCAGTTTGATGATGGATAACGCCGTCTACAGTGTCGCGATTGTTGACGATTTCGGTGACGTTCTCACACAAAAAAATCGGCCGATTGAAGCTCAAGATATGATCACGCAACTGCTTTCCACTATCTTGACGCCCGCCTCACCGTTTTACAAAACCGAGCTCCACCAGCCAAACTCAAACGTGGTGGTTGGCACGCTCAGCTTTTCCGTCAATGGTTCCAGTATCGCCGAAGCGTTTATCAGCAAATCGAGCCGAATTCTGTTATTTGATTTGTTTCGTAATATTTTATTGACCACCATTTTGCTGGCTTTCTTCTATGTGAAGCTATCGAAACCGATCATCACGTTGAATAATTGGGTGAATTCGCTGCAAAACCGCAAAACGGCGATCGAGCTACCACCAAGAAACAGTAATGATGAGCTCGGTCGTTTGGCGCTCTCTTTTCACAATTTATGGCAAGCGCGCGCGGCGGCAGAAAGCCAGTTAAACCAACTAGCTTACTACGATACGCTGACTGGGCTTGCTAACCGCAGCCTGCTGCTGAAAACGCTCAATGATAGTTTGAATGAAGCACTACGTAATAACAGCAATGGCGTTTTGTTCTACATGGATTTGGATCGTTTCAAAACCATCAACGATTCGCTCGGTCACACCATCGGCGACAATTTAATGCGAGCCATTGCCAAGCGTTTGGAGGGTTGGCTACACGATGGCGAAACGGCAGCTCGTATCGGTGGTGATGAGTTCGCCATTCTGATCCCTAACTTGTCGCTGGAGCATGCGGCAAATAAAGCTCAGCAGTTACTCGCGTTAATATCAAATCCCTATTCGATTGATGATCACCAACTTTATTGCACAGTGAGTATTGGCATTTCCAAGTTCCCCAGTGAAGGAATTTCCAGCATTGATGTTTTGCGCCAAGCCGATACGGCGCTCTATCGCGCTAAGGTCGCAGGACGCAATAAATACATGTTTTATGAGCCAGAAATGCACGCTCAAGTTGAGTCGTTTCTGGAAATCGAAAAAGGTCTGCATGAAGCACTGCATCAACAACAACTTGAACTCTATTACCAACCTCAAGTGAACGACAAGATGCAAATCATCGGCGTGGAAGCCTTAATTCGTTGGAATCACCCAGAAACGCGGATTGCTCCCCCCTGGTGTTTTCATGCCTATCGCAGAAGAAACCGGGCAAATTCTGCCAATCGGTGACTGGATAATCGAACAAGCTTGTTACCAGTACGCGCAGTGGAAAAAGTTGGGCGTTTTCCCGGACACCTTCCGTCGCTTAGCAATCAACATCAGCCCGCTGCAGTTTTCTCAGCAGTTTTTTGTCGAGCACATTACCCATGCCCTTACACAAGCGGGTATTTCCGGCGAGCATATCGAACTGGAAATTACGGAAAGTTTGCTGTTAGAGAACGTGGAAAGCGCAATGAACAAGATGGCACAACTCAAAGAGCTTGATCTGAAAATTTCTATCGACGATTTCGGTACGGGCTACTCATCCTTGCGCTACCTTAAACATTTGGCGGTGGACGTACTGAAAATCGACCGCTCCTTTGTCACCCAATTGCATCTAGATCAAAGCGACCAAGCGATCGTCGACACCATTATCATGACCGCGGATCGCCTCAACTTAGAAGTGATCGCCGAAGGGGTGGAAGAGCACGAAGAGATGGAAGCATTAATGAAGCTCGGTTGTGAGCAGTTTCAGGGCTATCTCTTTGATAAGCCGCAGCCGGTTGATGTCATCACGCAAAGATTAAAAGAGAACAGCTACGGCGAAACCCGAGCCGCCGCGATGCTCAAAAGCAGTTGAACAGATAACTCATAATGATGGCATCTTCGTGACCCGTTTTGGTCGGGTAGTAATTGCGGCGACGATCCACCTCGTTAAAG
The DNA here is from genome assembly GCF_009763805.1 of Vibrio cidicii. Lineage (NCBI taxonomy): Bacteria > Pseudomonadati > Pseudomonadota > Gammaproteobacteria > Vibrionales > Vibrionaceae > Vibrio > Vibrio cidicii. The sequence goes on from NZ_CP046804.1 coordinate 2,170,965, forward strand.
CCCGCGTCTTGATATAAGGCCAATGCACGCTGGTTACTCTCACGCACCTCCAGCCAAGCGCTTTCAGCGCTTTGTTGCTCGCCTAACTCAATAAAAGCGTCCAGCAGCTGACGTCCGTATCCTTTGCCTTGCTGAGTCGGACAAACGGCGATATTGAGTAAAGTTACCTCACCGACAATATTTTGCGCGTAAAAGTAGCCCACTACGTTGCCGTCAACCAGCATCACGTGATGCATTGCCCCACGGCTGGAGAGATCGTGGATCAAGCTTTGCGCCCAAGGGTGGGAGTGAGCACGTGTTTCTATCTGATAAACCGCGTCGAGGTGCTCGACATTCATAGCGACTAAAGTACAACTCATTTCTATTTACTCATAAGCACAAATTTGCTGCCAAAGCGCACGGCGATGCTCGTTATTCCCATCGATGTCACTCAATGCAGGAGAGTGCAGTACGTTCACCGTCGCTGCCACAGGTTGAGTCACTGTACCAGCAAACCAGATCCAAGTGAGAGGTTCTAGGTTTACCAGCGCAAGCTCTGCGGGAGAAACGTGTCTCGCTTGTGAAAGCTCAAGCTTGATACTTTTCAGCACTCTTTCAAACAGTTGCGCGGTGTGATTTTTAGGGCACTGTTCTGCCACCAATAGCAAGCAACACTCTGCCGGTAGCTCGATTGGAGCAAATTGGAAGCCTGCCAACCGTTCAGGATGCGTGAGTTCCCAAGTGGGGATACCCATTTGCTGTAAGTAGAGTTTTTCGTTTTCTGACATCATCTGACCATTTCCATCAACGGCGCAATAGTATCAAAAATTTGTCGTCGAGTCAGAGTAAGTCTGACACTGACTTTTTGCGATGCTTGGAGCGCCAAACGGCCTGTACAGCAGGCCGTTTGGCTTAAAACATGGAAAATTCCGCACTGTACTCAATGTTACCTTGGTGCCCTTGAAATTCATTGTCGGCTAACGCGAGCGATTGAAAAGCCCCTTCAGGCACCTCCCACTGACATGCAAATCCCAAGTCACTCGCAGCAGTAAAACCGAAACGGTGATAGTAGGCCGGATTGCCCAATACAAAGCAGGCTGGATAACCGAATTCCGCCAAGCAGGTCAAACCCTCTCGCACCAACTCTGCCCCTATGCCCTGATTTTGGTACTGCGCTTTAACTGCGAGTGGCGCCAAGCCTTGCCATGAAAAGTCTTCGCCATTGAGCGTCACCGGAGAAAACATCGCGTGGCCAATCACTTCCCCTTCTTCACTACACGCCACCAGCGATAAAGTCAAACGTCCGTTCTCACGCAGCGCCATCACCAAGTTCGCTTCAGCGTCGGTGGGAAACACCGCTTTGAGCAGTGCATCAATCGCCAGGAGATCCGCTGGCGCTTCAGTTCGAATAAGCATTTACAACCCCATTGTGTGTTTGGGCTGATTGTACTCCCTTATGAACGAACTCGGCCAGTTGATTTAACAACTGTTGTAGCGCTTTCGGTAACTGCTCTAAATCAACACTATCCATCAGATTTTTCACTTCTAGACCCAGTTCCGTATCGCCTTCAATTGACAAACGGCGTTGGAAAAAGAGGGTATCTGGGTCTTCTTTACGTCCAGCGATCAGCACCAGATCATTGAGATTACCAGCGAAGCTCACCGACGCTTCCACCTCACTCTTGGCCACCACCAATTGTTCATCCTGATAGCTGATATACCAATGCAGTTGCAGGTCTTTTATCTCTACTTTTAACCACTTATCTTGTAGAAATTCAAAATCACCATCAACGAGCGCTTCTTTAAAAACCAGTTTCAGCCCTTCAAGCAAGGCTTTTTTCTGTACAGCTTGTGGCAATAACTGGACTGGAGATCGCAAAATTGATGCGGCGTTTTGAACTAGTTGACTGCGAATCTTGTTTATCACGCTCATTTTCCGTTACTTTGTCAAAGGAGCACCTATCTTAGTGGATAGCATGAAAGGAATACCTGTTATGCATCAAAAAAAGAATTTTATACCGATTGCATAGGCGCATTGAGCAAATAGATGACAATGGACGACGTTTTTTTGACCTTTGATAATTTATTGTCACTATTGTATTGATAAACCCTTTAATAAGCATACTTTCACAGTTATAGTTAGATGGCTCTGCGTTTTTCATTACATGGACGAATAATCACGCTCTCTGGAGCTCGGTAGTACTTTAATGCCATCCAAGCAATTACATCATTGGTTTAAGACACTTACAGCCAACAGCCCATTCTTTTTTGCTATCCTCGATCGTCAGCATGGCTACTGCATGGTCAATGAACGCTATTGCGATATTGCCGGACTCTCTGAGCAAGAGTTGATCGGTATGAATGATGCGAAAATTCTCGGCGAAAATTTCTACCAAAAACTACGTCCCTACTATCAACGTGCGTTTGACGGTGAATATATAGAAGCGGAAGTGACGCTGGATGAAACCGATCTGGAAACCAGTTTGCATTTCAGCCTATCGCCGCTGCGCGACGAAAATGGCATCCAACACATCGTTTTTCATTCCATCGACACCTCAGAAAAACAGATTTTAATCAAATCTCTTGAAGAATCAGAAAGTAAGTTCTCGCAGTTAACGCAACTGCTACCAGACGGTTTGTTGCTGGTTGAAGATGATTCGGTTTTATTTGCCAATCCTGCTGCTGCTCGGCTGTTGGGTTTCAATTCTCCCCATGATCTGCTCGGGGAAGAACTAAGCCGCTTGTTCATGGATGAGAAGACCAAAATGGTCTTTCGCCACAAGCTTTCAACGCTACTTTCCAGCAAAGCGTTTGTCTGTATGACCAGTGCACGTTGCGGTTTCGAGCGCCGCGTTCAGTTGCATGCCGACAACACCACGGTACTGGGCAACCAGTCACAACTCATTTTGATTCAAGATGCGGATGAATCACCCAAACAGCTTTCTAATCAAGGCGATGATGATATTCATATCGACTCTCTGACTAGGCTGTATAACCGCTTTGGTTTTACCAAACGACTCGAACAGTTGATCAAAAACCAAACGCCGCTGCTGCTTTTGTATTTGGACATTGATAACTTCAAAAACATCAACGACTCGCTAGGTCACCATATTGGCGATCGCGTGATTTTGGAGGTCTCTGCTCGGTTAAAGCGCCTTTTACCGCAGCATGCCGTAATTGGCCATTTAGGCGGAGATGAGTTTGGCATCATCTTGCCCGAGCCAGAAAACAACCGCATGGCAGAGCTGTTGTCAGATAGAATCATCGCTTTGATCAATCAACCGTTTGATCTCCACCATTTCAGTAAACGCCTCGCCTGCTCGATTGGCAGTGTGCGCTATCCGGAAGACGGGCAAGATGCTCGAATCCTGCTACAAAATGCCGATACCGCCATGTACGAAGCCAAAGATCGCGGCCGTAATCGTCTGATCAAATTTAATGATCAGATGAACAAAGAAGCTCGCATGCGCTTATGGCTGGAGATAGAACTGCAAAAAGCACTGCAACAGAACGGTTTAGAAGTGTGGTATCAACCCAAAGTGAATGCGCGTGACTTCAGTATTAATGGTGCTGAAGCCTTAGTGCGCTGGAAACATCCGGTCGAAGGATACATCAGTCCAGCCGCGTTCATCCCGGTCGCTGAGAAAGCGGGCCTTATTGAGCACTTAGGCCGAGTAGTCATGCGTGAAGTGTTTAACACGGTTAAACGTTGGAAGCTACAAGGCATTTTGCCTGGGCGTGTGGCAATCAACCTCTCTCCCGAACAGTTCGGCAATCCCCAATTGATTGATTTTATGGAAAAGCTGCTAAGAACCACAGAGCTCGATCCTGGCTGCATCACCTTTGAACTGACCGAGAGTGCAGTAATGAGTGACAGCGATCATACGCTACAAATGCTCAACTCCATCAAAAAATTAGGCTTTTCATTATCGATAGATGATTTTGGCACTGGCTATTCATCACTGGCCTACCTCGCTCGCTTTCCCATTGATGAGCTGAAAATTGACCGCGCATTTATTAACGACATTGACGTGTTACCCAAACAAGTCACGGTGATTGAAAACATCATCAATCTTGGAAAGTCGCTGGATCTCACTGTGGTGGCAGAAGGCGTAGAAACCCATCAACAAGCTACGTTGCTCTCTAACTTACGTTGCCACTCTATCCAAGGTTTTCACTTCTATCGCCCTCAGCCTAAGCATGAAATCGAAGAGCTGTTCGCACAAAACCGCCGTCACAAAAACTAGCCAATCCGCTTTAGTACCCTCCAAAGTCCACTACCCACAAAGGGTAAATATCGGATTTATTGCGACAAACCTAATTTACATCAAATCGACTATTCATAATCCTTCATAAAATGCTGCCACCTTTTCGTCTCGATTTTAGACAGCATATGGAACTCCTTTGCCCGGCAGGTAACCTCCCTGCGCTAAAAACCGCCATCGATTGCGGTGCCGATGCGGTGTACATCGGTTTTAAAGATGATACCAATGCCCGCCATTTCGCAGGCCTCAATTTTACTGGCAAAAAACTGGATAAAGCGGTTGAGTACGTCCACGACCGACAAAAAAAAATCCACGTGGCCTTGAACACCTTTGCCCATCCGGATGGTTTTCATCGCTGGACTGATGCCGTGGACAGGGCCGCGGAGATCGGCGTGGATGCTTTGATTGTTGCAGACATCGCCATTTTGCAGTACGCCGCTGAGAAGTACCCTGAATTAGAGCTGCATCTTTCAGTACAAGCTTCCGCCACCAACGTTGCGGCTATCGAGTTCTACAAGCAGAATTTCAACGTCAAACGCGTCGTGCTACCACGTGTTCTTTCCATCCATCAAGTAAAACAGCTCTCCAGAAACACCCCAAAAGATGTTGAACTGGAGGTGTTTGCTTTCGGTAGCTTGTGCATCATGTCGGAAGGTCGCTGCTATCTCTCTTCCTACCTGACTGGCGAGTCACCGAACACCGTAGGAGCCTGTTCGCCCGCTAAATATGTTCGCTGGCAAGAGACCGACACGGGTCTGGAGTCGAGATTGAACAACATTTTGATCGACCGATACACACACGGAGAAAACGCAGGTTACCCGACGCTGTGTAAAGGTCGCTTTGAGGCAGATATCGAGGGCGAACGCAAACGCTATCACGCACTGGAAGAGCCTACCAGCCTCAATACCCTTTCACTCTTGCCGGAACTGTTTGCGGCCAATGTGGCCTCGGTCAAGATCGAAGGGCGACAACGTAGCCCCGCTTACGTCGAACAAGTGACTCGTACCTGGCGTGCCGCCATCGATCACTACCAAGCCAACCCACAAGCTTATCAAGTGCAAGAGGCGTGGAATGCCGCACTGGCGAATGTTTCAGAAGGCCGACAAACCACGCTCGGCGCCTACCATCGCCAGTGGCAGTAACGAGGAATTAGCATGAAATACTCACTTGGCCCTTTGCTGTACTTTTGGCCAAAACAGAATGTCGAAGCCTTTTACCAACAGGCAAAGCAGAGCTCAGCCGATATCATCTATCTCGGTGAATCGGTCTGTTCAAAGCGACGTGAAATGAAACCCGCTCACTGGTTTGAGTTGGCTAAAGAGCTCTCTTCGGCAGGAAAACAAGTGGTGCTTTCGACCATGGCACTGCTTGAAGCTCCTAGCGAAGTCAATGTGATGAAGAAATACATCGACAATGGTGACTTTGCCATTGAGGCCAACGACGTGGCCGCGATTCAAATGGCGCATGAAAAAAAGGTGCCGTTTGTCGTCGGCCCAGCGATAAACTGCTACAACGCTCATGCACTCAATGTGTTGCTAAAGCAAGGTATGATTCGTTGGTGTATGCCTGTTGAGCTGTCAAAACAGTGGTTACAAAACGTCTTAACTCAATGCGAGTCACTCGACATCCGTCAGCAGTTTGAAGTGGAAGTATTCAGCCACGGCTATCTGCCTTTGGCGTACTCGGCGCGTTGTTTTACCGCTCGAGCGGAGAATCGCGCCAAAGACGATTGCGAAACTTGCTGTATCAAATATCCCACCGGTATTCAGGTTTGCAGCCAAGAAGGGCAGAGCGTGTTTAACCTCAATGGCATCCAAACCCAATCCGGTTACTGCTACAACCTGATAAACGATCTGGCGGGCATGCACGGTTTGGTTGATGTGGTGCGCCTAAGCCCGCTTGGCCTGGATACCTTCTCGCAACTTGACCAGTTCAAAGCCAATGAAAAAGGCCTACAACCGACGAAAATCAGCGATCATCAATGCAATGGTTACTGGCATCAAATTGCCGGGCTCGAAGTCAAAAACATTCGCTGATCGTACTGTTAGCGCGGAGCACATCGCACCGCGCTTTAACTCATTTTAACCACAACCTCATCGGCTGGCATTTGCCGCATATCTCGCCATAGCATTACCGCCACCACACAGCTTAAGGCAATATTCGATAACGGGAACGCCAACCACACGCCAGTAATGCCAAATAATTTAGGCATGACGAAAAGAAAAGGCAGTTGTACCAGCATATTGCCGATACTGACAAACAGCGCTTTTCCACCACGATTGATCGACTGATAGTAAGCGGCACACACCACTAAAAAGCCGTCGAGAAACATCGCGAACATATGCAGTCGAATTCCGGTGACGGTACTTTCGGTTAAAGCTTGATCATGAGCATTAAAGACCGCGACGACATTTTCAGGAAAAAGATTCAAAAGCACGACAAACACGACTCCGGTGAGCACAGCCGAACTCATCGCCACGTTGAGCAGTTTGCGAATATTGTGGCGATTACCCGCACCGTAATTGAAACTGGCCAAAGGCTGCATACCATTGGCAATACCCTCTGCAATCAGGTAATAAACCACCACGATGTAGCCCAAAATGGCATACGCTCCCACTAAAATCGGGCTACCATATTGAAGGAGTAAGCTGTTGTGCAGCGCCACCATCATCGAACCATAGGCGTACATAAAGAAGCTGGAAGTGCCAACTGCAACTATGTTCGGCAATGCGCGCCATTGGAACGCATAGCTATCGCGACCCAAGCGCAGTTTCGCTTTGCGTGACAGGAAATAACTCAATCCTACAAAAGTGACGATCATCTGCGCCAACGCCGTTGCGATTGCTGCCCCCGTCAATTGCCACTGCAACACCCCGATCAAAAGATAATCGAGCACAATATTGCTCACTGCACCAAGAATCATCAACATAGTCGCCAAATTGGGGCTACCATCGTTGCGCAGTAAGATGGGCATCGCTATCGACCCCAAGGTAAATACGCACGAGTAAACCAGTACTTCTAAATACTGCAAACCAAGCTGGTATACCGCCCCTTCAGCGCCCTGCCAACGGAGAAAATCGTCCGCGTAGTTGGCCAGTAGCCAGGCAACGAGTGGACTGATTAACAGCAGCAGAGACAAGCCTGTCGACAGAAGTTTTCTGGCTTGATCAAGGTCTTTCTCACCCAATTTAATTGACGCCAAAGCACCAGTACCGACTCCAACCATCAAACCGATGCCGAGCACTGAACCAATCAGCGGCCAGGCGACGTTAATCCCCGCTAGCCCTTCTGCCCCAACGTAGTGGCCAATAAAAATCCCATCCACAACTTGGTATAAACCGTTAACCAACATAGCGGCAATCGTGGGAATCGCGTAGCGCCAAAACTGGCGGTAAATCGACACTTGCATTTTTTACTACTCTGCATGCTCTTCAACGAAGAGATAATTCAACAAGCTAACCTTGGGCTTATCCCAATGCCTTGGTTAGCAGATTGTCTAACTGAATACGCTCATCCTGAGAGAGATTTTTACCTACTTCATCGGCAATAAGGGCATAGACCGCAAGCTCAAGTGCCAAATGTTGCTTTGCCCGCTCGGTCAAAGAAATCCGCTTGGCTCTTGCATCTATTGAGCACGGCATGCGAACAAGCAACCCTTTGCTCTCCAATTTGGTCACCATATTGGTCGCAGAAGGCTTCGACACTTCTAAAGCATTCGCCAAGTCGGTGAGCCGAATAGGATCAGGTAAAGACTGCACTGCTTTTAGGTAGTCGTATTCATTGAAACTCAAATGGCCAATAGGATCTTCTTTGGCAGTTTGTCGCCATACTTTGGCCGAAAAGCGTTCCAACTTTTCTAGCTGTAAACTCAGGGTCATAATACACTCATTTAGTTAGCCTAACTAACTATTATAATGACTCAATTGGTTTTGCCTAGCCCAAAAAAATAAAACCGCCAAAAAGGCGGTCATAAAATAACTGGATAATGTAACTATTTGCTCTTCGCCATACGCTCAGCCTGTAGCTGGTCAAAAATATTACCTAATTCAAGAAAAGCATAACGGTGCTCAACGTATTCATAGACATTAAAAGAAATAGCCAACTTATACAATGAGATAGCGTTAGCAAAGTCGCCTTTCAACTGATAGCGTTTCGCCAGATAGAAGTAGACTTCCGTCAGTCGCTGAGCCAGTAATACATTTTCTCTCGATGCATCAATGATCGCTTTAAATGCCTGTTCTTCTGAGACTTGCTCTGCCATCAGCGCCACTAAAACCCATCCCCACTCTTCACTGCGTTGACGATAGCGCTCAAGCAGATCATTTTTTGCCACTACGGGATCGATTTCCGCTTCAATAATATACAGCCACAGTGCACGGAAGGAATCGCTTGGGTCATCGTAATAATGTTTCGCCATTTCGTCACGAGCCAAATCCAAACGACCACCATAGTAGAGAGCAATGGCACGATTGCGTTCTGCGTAACTATTGTGTGGGTCAAGCTCTAAAGTTGAATCAAATGCTTCATAAGCCGCGTCGTATTCGCCTACTTGGGTGTAGTAGACACCCAGCAAATTAAAGATGTCTGGCTGAGATGGATTCAGTTGTAGAGATTGGCTAAAGTCCAAACGCGCTAAATCTCTCAGACCGACACTGTCATAGTAATTGCCGCGTTCATAGTGCATTTTGGCCCGAACGGGATCGCTGAGATCTGGGCGCTGTAAAAGCTGAGATAGACGCGCAATCTGCACTTCTTGCTGCACGCTCGCCTGCAGAGGGACGGCCATTGGAGGGTACATCCACTGACTCTTGTTACTGCTAAGGGTAGAGGCACAGCCTGTTGTCACTAAGGCTAGGCAAAGGCCGACGGTTTGAAACCATTTCACTCAGGGAGACTCCTGTTAGACCGCAATAAAAAAGGGAGCAAAGTTGCTCCCTTTATAACATGCTTTCAGCGCCTTAAGCGAGAAAAGCGCCAAATTACGACATTGTGCCGCGTGTTGGCTTACTCTTCTACCGCGGGTGCTGCGGGCGTTTCTGCCTCTACAGGCTTTTCTACTGCTTCTTTCATGCTCAGACGCACACGGCCTTGGCGGTCGATTTCCAGTACTTTAACTTGGACTTCTTGACCTTCAGACAGCACATCTGACACTTTCTCAATACGCTTGTCAGCGATTTGAGAAATGTGCACTAGACCATCTTTGCCTGGCAGGATGTTAACGAATGCACCGAAGTCAGCAAGACGTGCCACTTTACCAGTGTAAATACGGCCAACTTCCACTTCAGCGGTGATCTCTTCGATACGACGGATCGCTTCTTTCGCTTGCTCACCAGAGGTAGCTGCAATCTTGATCGTGCCGTCATCTTCGATTTCGATGGTAGTGCCGGTTTCTTCAGTCAACTGACGAATCACTGCACCGCCTTTACCGATCACGTCTTTGATCTTGTCAACGCTGATCTTCATGGTGTGGATACGTGGCGCGAACTGAGAGATATCATCACGAGCACCAGCAATCGCTTGATCCATAACAGATAGGATGTGCTTACGTGCACCTTGAGCTTGGTTAAGCGCAATTTGCATGATCTCTTTAGTAATACCTTCGATCTTGATGTCCATTTGAAGTGCAGTGATACCAGTTGAAGTACCCGCGACTTTAAAGTCCATGTCACCTAGGTGGTCTTCATCGCCAAGGATATCTGAAAGAACAACGAAATCGTCGCCTTCTTTCACTAGACCCATTGCGATACCCGCAACAGAAGCCTTGATTGGCACACCAGCATCCATAAGCGCTAGAGAAGTACCACATACAGAAGCCATTGAAGATGAACCGTTAGATTCAGTGATTTCTGAAACAACACGTACTGTGTATGGGAACTCATCAATTGATGGCATTACCGCAGCAATACCACGCTTCGCCAGTTTACCGTGACCGATTTCACGACGCTTAGGAGAACCGACAAAACCCGTTTCGCCTACACAGTAAGGAGGGAAGTTGTAGTGTAGTAGGAAGTAATCTTTCTTCTCACCCGTTAGCTCATCAATGATTTGTGCATCACGCTGAGTACCTAGCGTTGCCGTTACGAGCGCCTGAGTTTCACCACGAGTGAACAGCGCACTGCCGTGAGTACGTGGAAGAACACCAGTACGAACATCTAGTGCACGAACCATGTCTTTTTCACGGCCATCGATACGAGGGTTGCCAGCAATGATGCTACGGCGCACAACAGTCTTCTCTAGATCGTGGAAGATAGTGTGAATTTCTTTCGCATCGGCTTCTGGGTCTTCTGCAAGGATAGCTGCATTCACTTCTGCCGCAATCTCATGGATACGGTCGTAACGAGCCATTTTTTCAGTGATTTTGTAAGCTTCAACCAGTTTCGCTTCTGCTAGAACAGCGACTTTCTCATTAAGAGCGGTGTTCGCTTCAGGAGCAACCCAGTTCCAAGATGGCGTCGCCACTTCGGCTGCAAACTCGTTGATCGCTTTGATCACAGCTTGTTGTTGGTCGTGACCAAATACCACTGCAGATAGCATTTCTTCTTCAGTTAGGTTGTCCGCTTCTGACTCAACCATTAGCACTGCAGATTCAGTACCCGCAACAACAAGATCTAGACGAGATGCGTTGAGTTCAGTGTTGCTTGGGTTTAATACGAGTTGACCGTCAATGTGACCAACACGTGCCGCGCCGATAGGACCGTTAAATGGGATACCTGAGATAGCAAGCGCTGCAGACGTACCAATCATAGTTGGGATATCTGGTTGTACGTCTGGGTTAACAGACACGACCGTTGCGATAACTTGTACTTCGTTATTAAAACCCTCTGGGAATAGAGGACGAATTGGGCGGTCGATTAGACGTGCAGTCAGCGTTTCACCTTCAGAAGGACGGCCTTCACGCTTGAAGAAGCCACCCGGGATTTTGCCCGCTGCGTAAGTACGCTCTTGGTAGTTTACGGTTAGTGGGAAAAAGTCTTGACCTGCAACCGCTTCTTTTTTACCAACCACAGAAACAAATACCGCAGTATCGTCCATGGTCACCATCACAGCGGCAGTAGCCTGACGCGCGATTACGCCAGTTTCCAGTGTCACGGTGTGGTTGCCGTACTGGAATGTTTTAACAACTGGTTTTTCGAACATGTTTATTCCTTGCTCTAAGCACACGCTTAGATAAATTAAATGAGGTTCAGAACACTACAAATCGCGACTAGTAAAAATAGGCTTGCGCTGCGCGTTTGACTCGATGGGAAAACAAACCGACTTTTAATAGTCGCGACCTTTAGGTCGACGAGGTTGACTGTAATGCCTGAACTGATGAGTTATCTCATGAGTTGAGATAAAGCCGTGCGTAGTATAACGACTTGAAACCGATTTGGCTAAATTTAGGTAACAAAAAAGGGGCTTACGCCCCTTTTTTGAACAAACTGTACTATGCAGCCACTGATTAGCGACGTAGGCCTAGACGTTTGATTAGGTCTTGGTAGCGAGCTAGATCTTTACCTTTTAGGTAATCTAGAAGCTTACGACGACGAGAAACCATGCGTAGCAGACCACGACGGCTGTGGTGATCGCCTTTGTGCGCTTGGAAGTGACCTTGTAGGTGGTTGATAGAAGCAGTCAGTAGAGCTACTTGTACTTCTGGTGAACCAGTGTCGCCTTCGCCACGTGCGTAATCAGCAACGATTGCTGCTTTAGTTTCTGCATTCAGAGACATAATTCTCTCCTAATAAGAGTAGGTTAGTGTTTGTGCCAGCCAATCTCTGATTCAGCCGACACGGGAAGCGCGAATTATAGGGAACATTCACTTGCCACGCAATCAAAAAATGCTGGCACCTTGGCCAGCATTGTCGCTATCAGTCAATGCATTACTCTTCGTGACGAAAGACCACTAAACGTTTGGGTGCGATCTTGCCGTCATCGTTCATTTCTCCGACACCGATAAACAACCTTTCCTCACCCATGGTCAAACGCACCGTCCCTTCCGTTGGCGCACCAAACACTTGCACGGCTTGACCATGCTGCACCATATCCGCTAATTCAGGGATAAGATTTACTTCCGGCAAATCTTCAACGGCGGTGTCCATCGGTAGCAACAGGGGATCAAGCAACTCGCGCGGTGCGATTTCTTCGCGCTGGGCTTGCTCAAGTAACTCGTTGAGTTGCTCTAACGTGACCATTTTCTCGTACGGGTAGTTAGCGACCGCTGTGCGACGCAGCATCGTCACGTGAGCACCACAACCCAACATTTCACCAAGATCGTCGACAATGGTACGAATATACGTGCCTTTTGAACAGTGCACTTCCATCTCTACTTCATCGCCAGAAAAACGATGCAGCACGATCTCGTACACCGTGATTTTGCGCGACTCTCGTGGAACTTCGATGCCTTTGCGTGCGTACTCATACAAAGGCTTACCTTGGTACTTCAGCGCCGAAAACATCGAAGGAACTTGAT